>NZ_POUB01000416.1 GCF_003236335.1 Micromonospora deserti | reverse complement strand
GGGGACGTGCTGGTCACCGGGCCGGGTATCCGGGCGGTGGCCGCCGGCGCGCAGCGGGTGGTGTTGCTGTGTGGGCCCCGTGGTCGCGCCGCCGCGGAGCTCCTGCCCGGTATCGACGAGATCATCGAGCACCGGCTGCCCTGGATCGATCCCGACCCGGCGCCGGTCGAGGCGGCCGACCTGCACGCCCTCACCGGGCGGTTGGCGGCCGTGGACGCCGATGAGGCGGTCATCTTCACCAGCTTCCATCAGTCACCGCTGCCGCTGGCCCTGCTGCTGCGCCTGGCCGGGGTGCCCCGTATCGCCGCGATCAGCGACGACTACCCGGGCAGCCTGCTCGACATCCGCCACCGAGTCCCCGCCGGTGTCCCCGAACCCGAACGTGCCCTGTCCCTCGCCGCCGCCGCCGGCTACGCCCTGCCCGACCACGACGAACTCCGCCTACGGCTGCGCCCCCCGCCACCGCCCCCGGCGGGGCTCGGCGGTCCCGGTTACGTCGTGCTGCATCCCGGTTCGGCGGCGCAGGCCCGGGGCTGCCCGCCGGAACTCGCGGGGCAGATCGCCCAGGCACTGACGGCGGCCGGTCACCGGGTGGTGGTGACCGGCGGGCCGGACGAGCGGGAGCTGACCGCGTCCGTCGCCGGTGCCGACGGTGTCGACCTGGGCGGGCGGACCGGGCTTGCCGACCTGGCCGCCACCGTCGCCGGCGCCGCGGCCGTGGTCGTCGGCAACACCGGGCCGGCCCATCTCGCCGCCGCCCATGGTGTGCCGGTGGTCAGCCTCTTCGCGCCGACCGTCCCGTTCGGGCAGTGGGGTCCGTGGCGGGTGCCTACCGTACGGCTCGGCGACCCGACCGCGCCCTGCCGGGACACCCGCGCGGCCCGCTGCCCGGTGCCCGGGCACCCGTGCCTCAGCGGCGTCGAACCCGGCCAGGTCGTCGACGCGCTGCGGCTGCTGGGCGTACGTCCGTCCCGCACGGCGGAGCCGGCGGTGGCAGCCATCGGCGGGAGCAGCCGATGAACGTTCTGCTGTGGCACGTGCACGGATCCTGGACCACCTCGTTCGTGCACGGCAAACACCGCTACCTCATACCGGTCACCCCCGACCGCGGCCCCTACGGCCTCGGCCGCGCCCGCACCTACCCCTGGCCCGACACCACCATCGAGGTCACCCCCGAACAACTCGCCACCACCGACATCGACCTGGTCATCCTGCAACGCCCCGAAGAACTCGACCTCGCCACCCAATGGCTGCACCGCCGACCCGGACACGACCTACCCGCCATCTACGTCGAACACAACACCCCCAAGGACGGACAGATACCCAACAGCCGGCACCCGATGGCCGACCGCGACGACCTCCTCATCGCACACGTCACCCACTTCAACCACCTCTTCTGGGACACCGGCACCACCCGCACCACCGTCATCGACCACGGCATCGTCACACCCACCGTCGAATACACCGGGGAACTCAACCGACTCGCCGTCGTCATCAACGAACCCGTACGCCGCTGGCGGGTCACCGGCACCGACCTACTCCCCCGCTTCGCCGCCATCGCCCCCCTCGACGTCTACGGCATGAGCGTCGCCGGGCTGGCCGACCACCTCGGCCTACCAACAGACCGGCTCACCAGCCACGACGACATACCGCAGGCCCGGATGCACACCGAACTCGCACGACGCCGCGCCTACCTACACCTGTGCCGGTGGACCTCACTCGGGCTGAGCCTCATCGAAGCAATGGCCATCGGCATGCCCGTCATCGCCCTGGCCACCACCGAAGCGGTGATGGCGGTGCCGCCCGGCGGAGGTGCCCTGTCCACCCGGATCGACACCCTGCTGGACGCCGCCCGCCGGTTCGTCGAGGAGCCGGCGGAGGCGCGCCGGGCGGGCGCCGAGGCCCGCGCGGTGGCGCGGGACCGGTACGGCCTCGACCGTTTCCTCGCCGACTGGGACCGCCTGCTGGAGGAGGAAGTATGCGCATCGCGATGATCTCGGAGCACGCCAGCCCGCTCGCGATCCTCGGCGGCGAGGACGCCGGCGGTCAGAACACTCACGTCGCGGAGCTCTCGGCCGCGCTCGCGGCCGCCGGGCACGACGTGCGGGTCTACACCCGCCGAGACGCGGTCGACCTGCCGGTGACGGTACGCAGCCCGGACGGCTACGACGTGGTGCACGTGCCGGCGGGGCCGGCCGAACCGGTCGCGAAGGACGCGCTGCTGCCGCACATGCGGGAGTTCAGCCGCTGGCTGGTCGACCGGTGGCGGGGCGGAGACTGGGTGCCCGAGGTGATCCACGCGCACTTCTGGATGAGCGGCCTCGCCGCGCTGGCGGCCAGCCGGCAGACCGGGGTGCCGGTGGTGCAGACCTACCACGCCCTGGGCGTGGTCAAGCGCCGCCACCAGGGCGTGCAGGACACCAGCCCGGCCCGCCGGATCGGCTACGAACGGGAACTGGGCCGCTCGGTCGACCGGGTCGTGGCCCAGTGCCAGGACGAGGTCGGCGAGCTGGTGCGGATGGGGGTGCCCCGGTCCCGGATGACGGTGATCCCCTCCGGGGTGAACCTGAGCACCTTCGCCCCACTCGGCCCGACCGCCGACCGGGACGACGACCGGCCCCGGATCCTGACCGTCGGCCGGCTGGTGGAGCGCAAGGGTTTCCAGACCGTCATCCGGGCGATGGCCCTGGTGCCCGACGCGGAGTGCGTGGTCGTCGGCGGCCCGCCCGCCGGCCTGCTGGAGAACGACCCGTACGCCCGCCGGCTGCGGGCCCTGGCCCTCACCTGCGGCGTGGCCGACCGGGTACGCCTGGTCGGCGCGGTGCCCCGGGAGGAGATGGGCCGCTGGTACCGCTCGGCCGACATCCTGGTGGCCGCCCCCTGGTACGAGCCGTTCGGGCTGACCCCGCTGGAGGCGATGGCCTGCGGGGTGCCGGTGGTCGGCACCGCCGTCGGCGGGCTGCGGGACACGGTGGTCGAGGGGGTCACCGGTGACCTCGTCCCGGCCCGGGACCCGCGAGCGCTGGGCACCGCGATCCACCGGCTGCTCGACGACCGCATCCGGCGCTTCGCGTACGCCACGGCGGCGCGGGAGCGGGCCCGGCGACGCTACTCCTGGGCGGCCACGGCGGAGCGCCTCGTCGAGGTCTACGGCGAGGTCGCCGCGGTACGCCGGCCGACCCGGGTGGTGGCCGGATGACGGCGACCACCCTGCTCGACGCGCACCTGGCGAACCTCGCCGCCGCCCTGGTGCCGTACCGGCAGTGCGAGGAGCTGCTGGCCCGGTGGGGCGAGACGCTCGCCCGCCGACTGGTCGACGGCGGCCGGCTGCTGGTGGCGGGCAACGGCGGCAGCGCCGCCGAAGCCCAACACCTCACCGCCGAACTCGTCGGCAAACTCCACGACGACCGCCAACCCCTGTCCGCCATCGCCCTGCACGCCGAAACATCCGCCCTCACCGCCATCGGCAACGACTACGGCTACGACCAGGTCTACGCCCGCCAGGTCCGCGCCCACGGCCGACCAGACGACATCCTCCTACTCCTGTCCACCAGCGGCACCAGCACCAACCTTCTCACCGCCGCCCACGCCGCCCGCGACACCGGCCTGCGCTGCTGGGCCCTCACCGGACCC
>NZ_POUB01000415.1 GCF_003236335.1 Micromonospora deserti | reverse complement strand
GGGTGAAGGTGGGAGTTGGGGTGGGTCAGTCCCAGGTTCGGGCGAGGGTGGCGAGCTGGTCGGCGTACTCGATGCGGGTGGCCCAGGGGGCCGGCCAGGCGGGCATGCCGTAGGCGGCGCCGAGGAAGGCGCCGGTCAGCGCGGCGATCGAGTCGGAGTCGCCGGCGGTGGTCGCGCCCCGGGCCAGCGCGGCGACCGGGTCGTCGGCGTGCCGGATGGCACAGAACAGCGCGGTGGCCAGCGCCTCCTCGGCGACCCAGCCCTCCCCGGTGCGCCGGCACGGGTCGCCGCCGTCGTCCGGGCCGGTCACCGCGGCCGCCAGCCGGTCGAGGACGGCGAGACACTCGTCCCAGCCCTGGGCGATGAACTCCTCCGGCGTCGCCGCGCCGGGACGCTTCCAGAGGTCACCGAGCCAGTCGGACCGGTAGACCCGGCGCTGCTCGCGGGCCCGCTCGGCGAGCAGCGCCGGCAGCTGGGCCGGTGCCGCGCCGTCGCGCAGCAGCCGCACCGTGTACGCGGTCAGCTCGCTGGCCGCCAGGCCGGTCGGGTGGCCGTGGGTGAGGCCCGCCTGGAGCTGGGCCAGCCCGGCGAGAATGTCCAGGTCGACGTCGAGCAGGCCGACCGGGGTGACCCGCATGTTGGCGCCGCAGCCCTTCGAACCGGCCACGGTCGCCTCCTGCCAGCGCACCCCCCGGCCCAGCTCGGCGCAGGCGCGCAGGCACGTCATCCCCGGCGCGCGGTTGTTCTCCGGGCTGACCGCCCAGTCGAGGAAACGCTGTCGCAGCAGCGGCTCGACCACCGCCGGGGTGAGGCTGGCGGCGTCGTGCAGCGCCCAGCCGACCGCGAGGGCCAGCTGGGTGTCGTCGGTGACCAGCGCCGGATCGCCGGTCAGCTCGCGGGGGCCGCCCGGACCGTACCGCTGGACGATCTCGGCGACGGTCAGGAACTCGGTGGGCCTGCCCAGCGCGTCGCCGTAGGCGAGGCCGAAGAGCGAGCCGGCGGCCCGCCGGAGCGAAGAGTCGATCACGGAGGTGATCATGCCGGCCAGACGCAACCCGCGCCACGCCCGGGACCCGCCGCGCGACCGGGGCCGCCGCGCGGACCGGTCAGTCCCAGCAGAGGCAGAACGGGTGGCCGGCCGGGTCGGCGTAGACCCGGAAGCCGTCGCCCTCGCCGGGCAACCGTCGGGCACCGAGTGCGAGCGCCGCCTGCTCGGCGGCCTCGATGTCGTCGACCGTCACGTCGAGGTGGAACTGCTGCGGCCGCTCCGGGTCGGGCCACCGCGGTTCCCGCAGGTCGGGCGCCTTCTGAAAGGCCAGTCGCGGCTGGTGCCCCGGCGCGCCGCCGAGCACCACCCAGTCGTCGCCGTCGGAATTGTCCTCGATGAGGGGCAGGCCGAGCAGCTCGGCGTAGAACCCGGCCAGGGCCCGCGGATCCGGGCAGTCGACCACCACAGAACGGAGCTGTCCAATCATGCCGGCCATTGTGCCCGGCGGGTACGACGGGTAAGCCCTCACTCCTCGGCGAGCCGCCGCCCGGCGTCCCGGCAGGCGGTGAGCACCGCGCGGGCGTACCGCCCGGTGGCGGTGGCCAGCCCGCAGGCCGGGGTGACCACCACCTGCTCGGCCAGCCGGCGGCGGGGAAAGCCGAGGCGGTCCCAGAGTTGGCGTACCCGGTCGGCGACCTCGGCCGAGGTCGGCGTGCGGCCCTGCGCCGGCGGCCGGGTCGGTGCGGCGCCGGCCAGCAGCCCGAGCCCGGCGTCGATCGCCTCGCCCAGCGGGTCCAGGTCGGTGACGAGCGAGACGTCGAGGGCCACGCCCACGGCGCCGGCCGAGCGGATCACCTCCAGCGGCACGTCCGGCGCGCAGCAGTGCACCACGGTCGGCACCCCGGCCGCCTCGATCACCGTGCGCAGCAGCGACCCGGCGACGCCCGGCTCGACCGCCCGGTAGGTGCCGAACCCGCTCTCGGTCGGCACCCGCCCGGCCAGCACCGCCGGCAGCGACGGCTCGTCCAGCTGGAGCAGCACCGAGGCGCGCGGCAGCCGGCGGGTGACCTCCGCGACGTGCCGGCGCAGCCCCTCGGCGAGGGAGCCGGTGAGGTCACGCACCGCCCCGGGGTCGCGCACCATTCGGCCGCCGATCGGCAGCTCCACCGAGGCGGCCAGGGTGAACGGGCCGCCGGCCTGGATCTTGATCACCCCGGCGTACTCCTCGGCCTGCTCGGCCAGCTGGTCGAGGTCGCGTTCCATCAGGTCGCGGGCCCGGCGCAGGTCCCGGCCCGGGCGCGGCGCGATCCGCCAGCGGGCCGCGTACAGCTCCACCGGCAGCTCGACCAGCAGGCCGGCGGTCCGGCCGATGAGGTCGGCGCCCGGACCCCGCGCCGGCAGTTCGGGCAGGTGCGGCAGCGCGGGCAGCTCACCGAGGACCATCCGCTGCGCCTCGGCGATGTCGGTGCCGGGCAGCGAGCCGATACCGGTCGCCGCCCCGGTAGGCCAGGGCCAGGGTTGATCAGTCACGGCCGAAGGGTATCCGCTGCGCCGGTGTCAGCCGGCGATGGTGGCGGAACCGAGCACGATGTCGCCGGCCGGATCCGGCCGGTACGCGACGATCGCCTGGCCGGCGGCCACGCCGCGCACCGGGCGGCGCAGCTCGGCGTGCAGGGTGTCGCCGTCCAGCGCCACGGTGGCGGGCGCCACGTCGCCGTGCGCCCGCAACTGCACCTCGCACTCGAGCGGGGCGTCGGGGCGCGGGCCGCCCGTCCAGACCGGACGCTCGGCGCGGACCCGGGAGACCTCCAGCGCCTCGGCGGGGCCGACGGTGACCGTGTTGGTCGTCGGCGTGATGGACAGGACGTAGCGCGGGCGGCCGTCCGGGGCCGGGCGGTCCAGGTGCAGGCCCCGCCGCTGGCCTACGGTGTAGGCGTAGGCACCGGTGTGGCTGCCGACCACGGTGCCGGTGGTGGCGTCGACCACGTCACCGGGCGTCTCGCCGAGCCGCTGGGCGAGGAAGCCGCGGGTGTCCCCGTCGGCGATGAAGCAGATGTCGTGCGAGTCGGGCTTGTCGGCCACCGCGAGGCCACGGCGGGCGGCCTCCTCGCGTACCTGCGCCTTGGTCGAGTCGCCGAGCGGGAAGATCGACCGGTCCAGCTGCTCGCGGGTGAGCACCGCCAGCACGTACGACTGGTCCTTGGCCGCGTCGACGCTGCGGCGCAGCAGACCGTCGGCACCGAGCCGGGCGTGGTGGCCGGTGACCACCGCGTCGAAGCCCAGGGCCACGGCCCGGTCCAGCACCGCGGCGAACTTGATCTTCTCATTGCAACGCAGGCACGGATTGGGGGTACGACCGGCCGCGTACTCGGCGACGAAATCGTCCACCACGTCGGCGTGGAACCGGTCGGCCATGTCCCAGACGTAGAACGGGATGCCGATCACGTCGGCGGCCCGCCGGGCGTCCCGGGAGTCCTCCAGGGTGCAGCAGCCGCGCGCCCCGGTGCGGTAGGTCTGCGGGTTACGCGCCAGCGCCAGGTGCACGCCCGTCACGTCGTGCCCCGCCTCCACGGCCCGCGCCGCCGCCACGGCGGAGTCGACTCCGCCGGACATCGCCGCCAACACCCTCACCGCCACACCTCCCTCACCCACCGAGCCTATCCC
>NZ_POUB01000414.1 GCF_003236335.1 Micromonospora deserti | reverse complement strand
GGGTGGGAGAACGCGGACCGCTCGGCGTTGCTGCGCAACACGCAGAACTCGTTGCCCTCGGGGTCGGCCAGCACCACCCATCCTGTACCGTCGGGGTTTCGGTGGTCGCCCACGAATGTCGCGCCCAGTGCCCTGACCCGTTCGACCTCCTCGTCGCGCGTGATCTCGGGGGTAAGGCAGACGTGGACCCGATTTTTCACGACCTTGGTCTCCGGAACCCGCTGAAAAAACAGGTCTGGGCCCTCGGGCATCTCGATGTACGCCTCTTCCTCGCCGGGCTCACACTCGGCGGCGATCGGACGGTCGACTACCTGGCTCCAGAACGTGGCCAATTTGTACGGGTCGGCGGCGTCGAAACAGACGTTGCGCAAGGATGTTGGCATACGGGTGTTCCTACCTGTTCCGTGCCGGTCGATCGACCGGTTTTGCCCCGCGCCACCGGCAACGTGAAACTGGTTCTTGGTTGGAACACCTGCGCCCAGAAGCCGGCCAGGGCGTACGGGTCGCGGCAGTCGATGCCGATGTTGTGGATCCGTGCACTCACGGGTGTTCCTCCGTCGTGGCGGAGGCGCCCCGCCGGGTGATGTCAGCGCTGGTCGGGGCGGGGCGCGGGACTGGTCATGGTGGACATCGACGCACCCCCTCTCACCGTCCGGCTGACTGCCATGATCTTGTCAGCCGGGGCGTGCCGACGCAACCCTGTCACCGCCCCGGCGGCGCCTCCGGTCCGGTGGACGACTCGCCGGTCAGCGCCGGGGCGGCGTCCGCGGCGGGTAGCGTCACGGTGACCTCCAGACCGCCTCCGGGCTGAGCGATCGCGGTGACGGTGCCGCCGTGCGCGTCGCAGACCGCCCGGACGATGGAGAGTCCGAGGCCGGAGCCGCGGGCACCGGTGCGCTCCCGGCCGCCCCGCCGGAACGGCTCGAACAGCCCCGGCACGTCGGCCTGGTCGACCTCGAAGCCGGTGTTGCCCACCACCAGCCAGGAGCGATACCCGTCCGAGCCGGTCCGCACCCAGAGCCGGCCGTGCAGGTGGTTGTAGCGGACCGCGTTCTCGATCAGGTTGCCGGCCAGCCGGTCCAGCAGCCCCGGGTCGCCGACCACCGGCGCCGATTCCAGCGAGGTCTGCACCCGCAGCCCGATCCGCTCCACCTCCCGGCGTACCGCCGACAGGGCGGTGGCGGTGCCGGCGGCGAGGTCGCACTCGGCGCGCCGGCCCAGCCGGCGGCCGGCCTGCGCCTCGCTGCGGGCCAGCACCAGCAGCGCGTCGACCAGCCCGTTGGCCCGCTCGGAGGCGTCCCGGACGACGGTGGCCATCCGGCGGTACTCGGCGGCGTCCGCCTCGTCGTCACTGAGCGTCACGTCAATCTCGGTACGCATCACCGCGAGGGGGGTGCGCAGCTCGTGGGAGGCGTTGGCGACGAACCGCTTCTGCGCCTCGAAGGCGGCGGCGATTCGGTCCAGCATCGCGTCGAAGGTCTGCGCCAGCTCGGCCACCTCGTCATCCGCGCCCGTCCAGCGGATCCGCTGGTCGAGGGTGGTCTCGCCGAGCCGCCGGGCGGTGGCGGTGACCTGGTGCAGCGGGCGCAGCGCCCGGCCGGCCACCGCGTACGCCCCGGCCACCCCGACGAGGCTGATCGCCAGCAGCGCGCCGAGCCCCTTGGCCAGCAGCTCCCCCGAGGCGGAGTCGACCAGCTGCCGCTGCCACTGCGCGGCGTCCAGCGACCGGCCGTCGGCCAGCACCACGGTGGTGCCGGGGAGCAGCTCGTCGGTCGGGCGCAGCGCGTCGCGGACCAGCAGCCAGGCCAGCAGCACCAGGATCGCGCCCGCGCCGACCAGCAGCACCCCGTTGAGCAGGGTCAGCCGCAGCCGCAGGGTCGGGCGCAGCCGCAGCCGCCGGGTCACTGGAACACCTCCGTTCGCGACTGCGGGGCTCGCGAACCCGGCTCACTCCTCGCGCTCACGACCGCCACCTCCGTTCGCGACTGCGGGGCTCGCAAACCCGGCTCACTCCTCGCGCTCACGACCGCCACCTCCGTTCGCGACTGCGGGGCTCGCAAACCCGGCTCACTCCTCGCGCTCACGACCGCCACCTCCGTTCGCGACTGCGGGGCTCGCAAACCCGGCTCACTCCTCGCGCTCACGACCGCCACCTCCGTTCGCGACTGCGGGGCTCGCAAACCCGGCTCACTCCTCGCGCTCACGACCGCCACCTCCGTTCGCGACTGCGGGGCTCGCAAACCCGGCTCACTCCTCGCGCTCACGACCGCCACCTCCGTTCGCGACTGCGGGGCTCGCAAACCCGGCTCACTCCTCGCGCTCACGCTGACACCTCGGCCGTGCGGTAGCCGGCGCCGACCACCGTCTCGATCAGCGGCGGGTCGCCCAGCTTCTTGCGCAGCGTCATCACGGTCACCCGGACGATGGTGGTGAACGGGTCGGTGTTGGCGTCCCAAACCCGTTCCAGCAGCTCCTCGCTGGAGACCACCGCTCCGCGAGCCTTGAGCAGCTCGCAGAGCACGCCGAACTCCTTGTTCGTCAGGTCGATCGGGGCGCCGCCGCGGGTGGCCACCCGGCGGGCCGGGTCGAGCACCAGGTCGGCCAGTTCGAGCACCGGCGGCGCGGCCGGGGTGGCCCGCCGGCCGAGCGCCTGCACCCGGGCGACCAGCTCGTCGAAGGCGAACGGCTTGGGCAGGTAGTCGTCGGCGCCGAGCTGCAACCCCTCCACCCGGTCGGCGACGGTGCCGCTGGCGGTCAGCATCAGCACCCGGGTCAGCGCGCCGGAGGCGGCCAGCTCGGCGCAGATCTGGTCGCCGTGCACGCCGGGCAGGTCCCGGTCCAGCACCACCACGTCGTACCGGGTCACGAAGGCCAGCTCGTGGCCGCTGTCGCCGTCGTAGGCGACGTCCACCGCCATGCCCCGCCTGCGCAACCCCCGCGCGATCGCGTCGGCGAGGTTGCGCTCGTCCTCGACCACCAGTACCCGCATCCCGGCCTCCTCGCGCCTGACCTCCCGACAACCTAGTGCCGGCCGCCAAACCAGCGTTCCTCGCCGTCCGCGTGGGCCGCCGTTGCAGAAAACCTTCGTCGTGCGCGATGCTTCCGGCAGCGGTCTTCGAAAGGGCGGGGACGGGTCATGACCGACGCGGCACCGACGGCCCGGCGGGACATCGCCTATCGGGCCTTCCGCCTGCCCGCCGACGCGCACCAGGGCGTCCTGGCCGGGGTGCGCGCCGGCGGTCGCGGGATCGAACTGGCTGACCCGGTCGGGCGGCTCGACCACACCGACCCCGACAGCCGCACCCGCCGGTACGCCGCCGGCAGCTGGACCTCACCACCTGTCGCCGCCGGATTCGCTGTGCGGGAGGTGGTGCCGTCCTGGACGGCGGACGCCCCGGCGGGCTGCTGGCTGCGGGTGGAGCTGCGCGGCTGGGGCGACGATTCGCCGGCCACCGGCTGGTACGTGCTCGCCGACTGGGCGGCCGACGACCACGCGTTCCGCCGGACCTCGGTGCCCGGGCAGCGGGACGCCGACGCCCGGGTGGACACCGACACCCTGGTGGTGACCGGCGCGACGGTCACCGGGTGGCAGGTCCGGGTGACCCTGCTGCGGCCGGCGGACGACGCCGACGTGGCTGCTCCGCCCGGGCCCCCCGCCCCCGCCGGCCCCGTGCTGCGTAGCGTCGG
>NZ_POUB01000413.1 GCF_003236335.1 Micromonospora deserti | reverse complement strand
GTGGGGCCTGGTGCTCTACTGGGCGGCCGGGGTGCTGTACGTGGTGCAGGCGAACCGCCTGGTGCGGGCGGTTCGGGCGGGGGAGCGGCGGCATGGGTGACACACAGGACGACGGCCGGGAGCGCAGCGTCCGGATGTACGCCCCGGACTTCCTCACCGAGCTGTTCCGTAACCCGTTGGATCCGGGGTACGCCGACGCGGCGGCCCGGCGGGCACACGCCCCGGTGTCGGGGTGGCGGGCCTGGCCGGCGCGCTCGGTGAGCCTGCTCGTGGTGGTGGCGCTGGGTTTCCTGTTCGCCGTGGCGTACGAGCAGACGATGGCGGACGAGCCGGGGCGCAGCCAGGCGCGCTCCGGGCTGGTCGCGCAGATCAAGCAGCGGGAGCGTGAGACCGACCGGTTGTCGGAGCGGGCCGACCAGTTGCGGGCGGAGGTCGCCCGGCAGCGGGCTGCGGCGTTGAGCGGGTCGCAGGCCGCGCGGCTGCGCAACCTGGAGGCGGGCACCGGTATGGGGCGGGTGCGCGGTGACGGTGTGGTGGTGCGGCTGGCGGACGCGCCGGACAAGGCGGACGCGGTGACCGGCGCCGACGCGGGTCCCTCGCGGGTGCTCTACAGCGATCTGCAGGGGGTCGCGAACGACCTGTGGGGCGCGGGGGCGGAGGCGATCGCGATCAACGGGCAGCGGTTGACGGCGACGTCGACGATCCGGTCGGCGGGGCAGGCGATCCTGGTGGACTACCGTCCGGTGACCGGGCCGTACGAGGTGTCGGCGATCGGCCCGGGGTCGATGAAGCAGCGGTTCGAGGAGAGCCGGACCGCGTTGCTGATGCGTGAGGTGGCCGAGAAGACCGGGCTGTCGTTCGGGGTGCGGGAGGCGGAGGACCTCACCCTGCCGGCGGCGCCGGAGCCGCGGCTACGCTACGCGCAGCCGTCGGTGAGTCCGAGTCCTTCGCCGTCGGGCGCCGACCGTTCCGCCAGTCCCGGGCCGTCCGGCTCCGGGACGTCTACCAGCCCTTCCGGAGGTGGTCGATGATCGCGGTGTTGGCGTTGCTCGCCGGGGTGGTGCTCGGGGTGTGGCTCGACCCCACGGTGCCGGCGGCGTTGCAGCCCTATCTGCCGATCGCGGTGGTGGCGGCGTTGGACGCGGTGTTCGGCGGGGTGCGGGCGAAGCTGGACCGGATCTTCGACGACAAGCAGTTCGTGGTGTCGTTCATCTCGAACGTGCTGGTGGCGGCTCTGATCGTGTACCTGGGTGACCAGTTGGGGGTGGGCGGTCAGCTGTCCACCGGGGTGGTGGTCGTACTGGGCGTTCGGATCTTCGGGAACGTGGCGGCGATCCGCCGGCACCTGTTCCGGGCGTAGGTTGTGCGGTGATGAGCAGCGAGGAGCACACGGAGACGGGTACCGGTTGGCCGCAGCCGGCGGGCCCGTCCGGGCCGGCGGGGGAGCCGGATCCGCGGCCGGAGGCGCCGGATCCGGACGAGTTGAGCCCGCTGGCGCCGGAGTCGGCGCCGCAGCGGGAGGAGTCGCCGGTCGAGGAGGCGGATCGGGTCGGCGAGGGGACGCCGGTGGATCCGGGTCGGGCGGCGGCCGAGGCGTCGGCTGGTCCGGCGGCGGTCGCGCCGGCGCGACCGCGGGTGACGTCGGCGGGGGTGATGATCGCGGCGTTGCTGGCGTTGCTGGGGTTCACCCTGGTGGTGCAGTTGAAGTCGACGTCGACGGATCCGACGGTGGCGGCGACCCGGCAGGAGGACCTGGTCCGGATCCTGTACGACCTGAATTCGCGGGAGGTCCGGCTGCGGCAGGACATCGCGGCGTTGGAGGAGAGCCAGCGGCAGTTGCGCTCGGGTGAGCAGGGCCGGCAGGCGGCGCTGGAGGAGGCGACCCGGCGGGCGGACGAGTTGGGGATCCTGGCCGGTACGTTGCCGGCGACGGGGCCGGGGTTGTCGGTGCGGTTCGAACCGGGTGGTAAGCCGATCTCGGCGTCGCGGGTGCTGGACGCGGTGCAGGAGTTGCGGGGCGCGGGCGCGGAGGCGATGCAGATCTCCGGTGGTGACCGGGCGACGGTGCGGATCATCGCGTCGACGTTCTTCCTCGACGGGGAGAACGGATCGTTGGTGGTGGACGGGCGCCGGTTGACGGGTCCGTTCACGATCACGGTGATCGGTGATCCGGCGACGATGCGTACAGCGTTGAACATTCCTGGTGGGGTGGTGGCGTCGGTTGCTGGTGACGGCGGTACGGTGATCGTTGAGGATCGTGAGGCTGCCGTGGTTTCGGCGCTGCACGCGCCGATCAAGCTGGAACACGCCCGTCCGGTCTCCTGACCGGCGCGGCTGGCACCGGTCGAGGGCCGGTGCACCGATGGATGAAGGACGCGTCTGGTGATTCCTGAAGATCTGCGGTACACCGCCGAGCATGAGTGGGTGGCGGGTGCCGGCGGCGGCACTGTTCGGGTCGGCATCACGCAATTCGCGCAGGACGCCCTGGGTGACATCGTGTACGTCCAGCTGCCCGATGAGGGTGTGGTGGTGGCTGCCGGCGAGTCGCTGGGTGAGATCGAGTCGACGAAGAGCGTGTCGGAGATCTACGCCCCGGTCAGCGGTACGGTGGCGGCGCGCAATGAGGCGCTTGGCGACACTCCCGAGGTGATCAACACTGATCCGTACGGTGCGGGTTGGTTGGTGGAGATCACCCCGGACGATCCGACGGCGGTCGATGGGCTGCTGTCCGCGGGTGCGTATCGCGAGCTCACCGAGAGCTGAGTGCGTCCCGTTCCGGTGCGGCGGTTGGTTCCGCGCGTCCGGTTGCCCTGCATTTCGGCGCTGGCTAGGCTCGCCCAGTCGACCGAGAACCCAATAGTTGAGCGTTGTGGAATTGCCTTCCCGGGCACGGGGAGCCAGCCGCCGGGTGATGGAGTGCCCGGCGGCCAGACCCGCCATTACCCGACGCCGACCGAACAGATCCGTGAGGTGGTCCCATGACGCGGCCAGACGACGAGTTCCCCCCGCTCGACGTCACTTCGACGCTCAATCTCGGTTCGCTCGACGAAGTGCTGGAGGGGCCGGACACCGATGTGGTGCCGAGCCGGATGTCCGGTTCGTTGCCGCCGGGCATGGCGCTGCTGGTGGTTCGTCGGGGTCCGAACGCGGGTGCCCGGTTCTTGTTGGATCATGATGTGACGACCAGTGGGCGGCATCCGGACAGTGACATTTTCCTCGATGACGTGACGGTGTCGCGGCGGCACGCCGAGTTCCACCGGGACGGCGGCACGTTCACGGTGCGGGACGTGGGGAGCCTGAACGGGACCTACGTGAACCGGGAGCGGGTCGAGGCGGCCACGTTGAGCAATGGTGACGAGGTCCAGATCGGCAAGTTCCGGGTGGTGTTCATCGCCGGTCCGCGCCCGGAGGAGGAGGCCGGCCGGGGGTGAACGAGCCTGCGGCCTCCACGCCGCCGGGGGCGGCCCGCGCGCAACCGCTGATGAGCATCGGCGAGGTGCTGGCCCAGTTGCGGGTGGATTTTCCGGACACCACCATTTCGAAGTTGCGGTTCCTCGAGGCCGAGGGTCTGGTGGAGCCGCAGCGGACGGCGTCGGGGTATCGGAAGTACAGCTGGGATGACGTGGCGCGGTTGCGTTTCGTGTTGACCGCGCAGCGGGACCAGTATCTGCCGTTGCGGGTGATCCGTGAGCAGCTTGCGGAGTGGGACGCGGCGGGGCGGGCGCCGGGG
>NZ_POUB01000412.1 GCF_003236335.1 Micromonospora deserti | reverse complement strand
GGTGCGGATGGGTAGGGGCAGCCAGGACAGGACTTCCTGGATCTTCGCGTCCCAGTACGCCCAGTCGTGGTCGCCGGGGGAGAAGTCGACGGTCAGCGGCACGCCCCGTGACCGGGCCGTCTCGACGAAGGCCAGGTTGTCCTCGTACAGGAAGTCCTCCGTGCCGCAGGCGACGTAGAGCGCGGGCGGGTCGGCGCGGTCGACGCCGTACCGGTCGAGCAGGGCCACCGTGTCGTCGTCGGTGCCCGCCACCGCACGCTCCCCGAAGACGGTGTGCCACACGGCCGGGTCGACCGGGCGGGTCGGGTGGTGCCGGCGGGTGGCCACGTTGAGCGCGCCGGAGAGGCTCGCCGCCGCGGCGAACCGGCCCGGCTCGCGCAGCGCCCACTTCACCGCGCCGTAGCCGCCCATCGACAGCCCCGCCACGAAGGTGTCCTCCCGCCGATCGGAGAGGCGGAAGAACTCGTGGCACAGCCGCGGCAGCTCGGCGCTGAGGAACGTCCAGTACCGGTTGCCGTGCTCCTCGTCGGTGTAGAAGCTTCGCCCGACCTGCGGCATCACCACGGCGAGACCGAGCGGGGCGACGTACCGCTCGATGGAGGTGCGGCGCAGCCAGATGGTGTCGTCGTCGGTCAGGCCGTGCAGCAGGTAGAGCACCGGTGGGTCGCCGTCCGCCGCGCCGCCGGTCATGCCGATCTGCGACGAGGTCCGCTGCGGCAGGATCACCGTCATCGAGGTGCTCAGGCCGAGCACCTCGGAGTAGAAGTCACAGCGCATCAGGGCCACGCTGCACGACGGTAGCCGATCCGCCGGTCCGTCGTGGCGCACGCGAGTGCCTGGACCGGGTGAGGCTCGGCGGAGGCGCCGCGGGGGGACATCCCGGCGGGCCGGGTGCACGCGCTGGAGCAGCGGCTCCCGGCACTGACCGGTGGCGAGGGGCTGCTGGAAGCCGCCTTCGACCATCACCGCCCGGTGCGCGGCGAGGCACCCACCCGGGAGCGCTGGGATCACGACCCGACCGACCGCAGCACGTACCTGCTGGCCGTCGTCCGCCGGGTGGCCGGGCGGCGCGACGGCGCCCCCCGGGCGCCCCACGGAATCTCCGTTGCCGCCGGGCGCCGGCCCGCCTACCGTCGACGCCGCAAGGTCAACCGATCACCCGCGCACCCACCGGGAGTACGCCGTGCCGCAGCGCACCCGCACCGAGGCCACGTGGCTCGTGCCATGCGGTGGTGCCCTGCTGTCCACGGGCGATCGAGCCCGGGGCCAGCGCCGGCCCGAGCAGGGCCGGCAGCCGCGGTGGCGGCGCGACTGACACCAGAGTCAGCCTCGCAGCCGCCCACCCCGTCAGGGGCCGGGCGGCTTTTTCGTACCCGATCCTTCCGCTCCGGCCCGCGCCGGTGGTGTCGCATCTTCTCAACTCCACAGTGGACGGCATGATCACCCCGGCCGGCCCGCGCGGGCCGGCCGCAGGGGCGGGACGGCGATGCCGCCCCGACAGGGGCCGTTGGAGCAACAGGAAGCTCACCCGGTCCTCAGCCGGGAGTTGCGGGTTCGAACCCCGTACGGCCTGCGTGGCGGCGTCCGACGACGTCGCGCGGTTCGCGGTTGTAGCGCAGTCTGACAGCGCGTCACCCCGCCAGAGTGAAGATCGCCGGTTCGAATCCGGCCAACCGCTCTCAGTTCCGGTCACGAACGAGGAGACGACATGGCATTCACCCCGCTGGCGGGCACCCGCGCGCCGGTCCGGGTCTGGACCGACCCGTACGGCATCGAGCCGCAGGCCGCCCAGCAGCTGCGCAACATCGGCGCGCTGCCGTGGGTGGAGGGCGTCGCGGTCATGCCGGACGTGCATTTCGGCAAGGGCGCCACGGTCGGCTCGGTCATCGCGATGCGCCAGGCCGTGTCGCCCGCCGCGGTCGGCGTCGACATCGGTTGCGGCATGTCCGCGGTGCGTACCTCGCTGACCGCCGCCGACCTGCCGGACGACCTGGCCGGGCTGCGGTCCGCGATCGAGGCGGCCATTCCGGTCGGGTTCGCCCAGCGGGACAAGCCGGTCGATCCGCGCCGCGTCCGGGGGCTGGAGCAGTCGGGCTGGGACGCCTTCTGGCGCCGGTTCGGCGAACTCGACCGGCGGGTGGCGCAGCTGGAGACGCGGGCCCAGCGGCAGCTGGGCACCCTCGGCGGCGGCAACCACTTCATCGAGGTCTGCCTGGAGCAGGGCGGCCCCGGCGCCGGCCGGGTGTGGCTGATGCTGCACTCCGGGTCCCGCAACATCGGCAAGGAACTGGCCGAGCGGCACATCGCGGTGGCCCGGCGGCTGCCGCACAACGCCGACCTGCCCGACCGGGACCTGGCGGTGTTCCTCGCCGGCACCCCGGAGATGGACGCCTACCGGCGGGATCTGTGGTGGGCGCAGGAGTACGCGCGGCGCAACCGGGCCGTCATGCTCGCCCTGCTCAGCGAGGTGGTCCGCGAGCACTTCCCGCACGTCGGTTACGACAAGCCGATCAGTTGCCACCACAACTACGTGGCGGAGGAGAGCTACGGCGGCGTCGACGTGCTGGTCACCCGCAAGGGGGCGATCCGGGCCGGCCGGGGGGACCTCGGCATCATCCCCGGATCGATGGGCACCGGCTCCTACGTCGTGCGCGGCAGGGGCAACCCGGACGCGTACTGCTCGGCGTCGCACGGGGCCGGGCGGCGGATGTCGCGGGCGCAGGCCAAGCGGACGTACAGCACCGCCGACCTCGCCGCGCAGACCGCGGGCGTGGAGTGCCGCAAGGACGCCGGGGTGGTCGACGAGATTCCCGGCGCGTACAAGGACATCACTCAGGTGATGGCGCAGCAGGAGGACCTGGTCGAGGTGGTCGCCCACCTCAAGCAGGTGGTCTGCGTGAAGGGATGACCCGCCGGCCGGCGCCCCGTGGGGGGCGGGCGCCGGCCGACACGCCCCGGTGGCTCGCGGAGACATCGGCGGTCCACGATGCCTGGCTCTGTGGGTGCCTCTGTTGTCGCTTCAGCGACAACAGAGGCACCCACAGCAGGTGGCGCCCCTCGTGGACCTGGCCCGGCAGTGGCCTCTTCACCACGCGACCGGCGTGCCCGCCGACCGTCACGGCAGACCGGACGTGGTCAGCGCCGGGCGGTGGTGAGGGTCACCGGCACCGCGACGACCTTCGTGCGGGAGCCGTCGGCGGGGGACACCTCGTACACCTCGACCGTGCCGGCCTGCTCCAGGTCGACGCGGTAGGCGACGGTGGTCCGGTAGTCCCCGCGGCAGCCGGTGCCGCAGGTGGCGGTGGTGAAGGTGGTGGCGACCTCCCGTCCGGTGGCGCCGAGCACCCGGACGCTGACCGTGGCCTCGAAGACGTCGGCGGTGCCGGCGACGGTGAGCGGGGTGGTGACCCGCTGGCCGATGCTCGGGCTGGTCACCACGATCGGCGGCAGCAGGTCGGCGTAGTCGCCACGGGCGACGGGCGCGGCGGAGCCGAAGCGCACCTGCCGCACGGTCGGGAACTGGGTGAGCGTGTAGACGACCTGCGCCTCGCGCAGCCGTCGCGTGGCCGGGCCGGCCGCCGCCGCAGGGAGGCCGACCACGGCCACGCCGGAGGCGATCCGGGTGACCTCGGTGCCGGCGGGCAGCAGGGTGGTCAGCCCGGTGCCGGCTTCCAGCGGGGTCGGCCCTGCGGTCAGCTCGGTCAACGCCAGCCGGGAGGTCGCCACGGTGGCCGGCCGGGTGCGCCGGGTGGGGGCGATTCGCTCGTCGCGGACGTACCACAGCTCGATGGTGAGCGTCCCGGGCACGGAGGTGTCGGTGGTGGAGACAGGCGGCGGCGTGCGG
>NZ_POUB01000411.1 GCF_003236335.1 Micromonospora deserti | reverse complement strand
CCCCGAACGCGGGCGCCCCGGCCCGGTGCAGGCCGGCCAGCTCCCGGCCGAAGCGTTCGGCCGCCTCGGGGCTCGGCTCGCCCGGCTCGACCCACTCCAGCGCGAGCAGCTCCGGCAGCGCCACGATCACCTCGGGTACGGCGACGGTGCCCGCGCCGCGTAGCCAGCGCAGCCCGGCCGCCTCGGTGGCGAAGAAGCCCTCCGGCGCCGGCCGTCCCGCCCCCTCCGGCCAGGTCTTCGTGAAGATCGAGCTGCCGTCGTCCAGGGTCAACCGGGAGGCGGCGCAGATGTCACCCCCGGAGACCGGTGTCTCCCGGATCCGCTGGTGGGTCAGGAAGGTCGGCAGGTGGGAGGGATGCTCCCGCAGGTACGCCAGATCCATGACCGCAAGGTAGCCGCTCACCCCAGGGCCGGTCCGCGACCCGGCCGGGTGGCTGCCGCTGGCTTCCGACCCGGCCCGACTGTTCGGCCGGACAACGGCCCGATCTTGGCGGACGCCGCCCACCAGAGGAGCCGGCTCCCCCCAAAACGGCCTTTTGGGGGAGTGCCAGGCGGGGGTGAGCTGGGGGAATACCGTCCGTGGTTGTGGACGGACCGCGTGTCGTCCACAGGGGCTGCCGGCGGGGGTCGCCGGGCCGCAGGCTGCCGGCATGACTTCGACCGACCGCCCCCGGCTCGCCGTCCGCTCCGCCGCCGACCTCATCGCGGCCGTGCCCTACCTGCTCGGCTTTCACCCGGCCGACAGCGTCGTCGTGGTGACGATGCGGGGCCGGCGGATCACCTTCGCCGCCCGCGCGGACCTGCCCGACCTCGCCGACCCGGTCGCCCCGGCCCGGCACCTGGCCGCCGTGATCGCCCGGCAGGGCGCCGAGTCCGCCACCGTGCTGGGCTACGGGCCGGCGTCCCGGGTCACCCCGGCGGTGGACGCGGTGCGCGCCGAGCTGACCCGGGCCGGGCTGGCCCTGCTCGACGCGCTGCGGATCACCGACGGCCGGTACTGGTCCTACCTCTGCACCGAGCCGGAGTGCTGCCCGACCGACGGCACCCCGTACGACGCCGGGGCCAGCGAGGTCACGGCGGCGGCGGTCTTCGCGGGCCAGGTGGCCCTGGCCGACCGGGCGGCCCTCACCGCGCAGGTGGCTCCGCCGGATGGGGCCGACCGGTCGGCGATGCGGCAGGCCACCGCGCGGGCCGAGCGCCGCCTGTCGGACCTGGTGGCGGAGGCGCCCCCGGCGGACCTGCTCGGCGGGCGGTCGCTGCGCGCGGCCGGAGTCGCGGCGGTACGCGGCGCCCAGCGGCGGCAGCGGCGGGGCGAGCGGCTCACCGACGACGAGGTGGCCTGGCTGAGCCTGCTGCTGACCCATCTGCCCGTGCGGGACCACGCGTGGGAGCGCACCGACGGGCGCGACGAGGACATCGCGCTCTGGCTCGACGTGCTGCGCCGGGCCGAGCCGGAGCTGATCGCCGCGCCGGCTGCCCTGCTGGCGTTCGCGGCCTGGCGGGCCGGGCAGGGGGCGCTGGCGGCGGTGGCGCTGGAACGGGCGCTGACCGAACACCCCGACTACTCTCTCGCGGCACTGCTGGACGACCTGCTCCGCCGGGGCGTACCGCCGGCTGAGCTGGACGGCTGGCCGGCGGTGGGGCTGCCCGGCGTGGTACGCCGACGCAAGCGGGGCCGCCGGGGTGTGCGCTGACCCCGCCTGGCTGCGCCGCCACCCTGTCCTTCGCGGGGCGGTGGTCCGTCGAAGGATGTAGCGGACGTTCGTTCCCGGGGCCGAATCGGCGGGCGCGGGGGCGTCGCACGATGATCCGGTGCCCGTAATCGGAACCGGTCCGGCCGCATGAGCGCCGGGCTGCTGCTGTCCCTCGCCGGTCTGTCGCTGGTCGACAGCACCAGCGTCGGCACCCTCTTCATCCCGGTGTGGTTGCTGCTCGCAGCCGGTCCGGTCAGCGTCCGGCGGATTCTGGCCTACCTCGGCACGATCGCCGGCTTCTACTTCGCGGTGGGGCTGTTGCTCGCCTGGGGTGGCAACCGGCTGGCCGACGCGCTCGGCGGCGCGCTGGACAACCGCCCGGTGCTCTGGGCGCAGCTCGCCCTCGGGGTGGGGCTCTTCGTGCTCAGCTTCCGCTACGACGGCAAGCGCCGCCGCCCGGGCGGCGGCGTGCTGCGCTGGCGGGACCGGGCCACGGCCGGCGACTCGTCGGCCCGGTGGCTGGTCGGGCTGGCCCTGCTGGCCGCGCTGGCCGAGGTGGCGACGATGCTGCCGTACCTCGGCGCGGTGGGCTTGCTGACCACCTCCGGGCTGGGCGCGGCGACCGTGGTGGCCCTGCTCGGCGGCTACTGCCTGATCATGGTGCTGCCGGCGCTGCTGCTGCTGGCCGCGCGGGTCGCCTGGCCGGCGCGGATCGAGCCGGTGCTGGCCCGGCTGAACGCCTGGATCACCCGGACCTCCGGCAGCGCCCTGGGGTGGGTGCTCGGCATCGCCGGCTTCCTGCTGGCCCGCGACGCCGCCGCCCGGCTGGAGCTGTTCGGCTGACCCCGTTCGGCGAGGGCGACCGGCGGCGACGCGTGTCACACGGTGACCCGGTGCGGGTGGGTGTAGACGTTCATCGTGCGGCCGCGCAGGAAGCCGACCAGGGTCAACCCGGCCTCGTCGGCCAGATCGGCGGCGAGGGTGCTGGGCGCGGAGACCGCCGCGAGCAGCGGCACCCCGGCCATCCACGCCTTCTGGGTCAGCTCGAAGCTGGCCCGCCCGGACACCAGCAGCAGGTGCCCGGCGAGCGGCAACTGCCGCTCGCGTACCGCCCAGCCGACCACCTTGTCGACGGCGTTGTGCCGGCCCACGTCCTCGCGGAGTACCACCAGCTCACCGCCGGTGGTGAACAGGCCCGCGGCGTGCAGCCCGCCGGTGCGGTCGAAACCCCGCTGCGCGGCGCGCAGCCGTTCCGGCAACCCGGCGAGGACGGCTGCCGGCACCGCGAGCGGGTTGTCGGCCACGGCGAAGCGCGACCGGGTGCGCACCGCGTCAATGCTCGCCTTGCCGCACACCCCGCAGGAGCTGGTGGTGTAGAAGTTCCGGGACGCGTCGGTGGCCGGCTCGGGGACACCGGGGGCCAGCACCACGTCCGCCACGTTGTAGGTGTTGGGTGTCTCCGCCCCCGCGCAGAGCTGCGCGGTGTGCACGTCGTCGGCGGACCGGACGATCCCCTCGGTCAGCAGGAAGCCGATCGCCAGGTCGAGGTCGTCACCGGGCGTCCGCATGGTGACCGCGAGCGGCCGCCGCCGGCCGGGACCGGGCGGGCCGACCCGGATCTCCAGCGGCTCCTCCACGCTCAGGCTGTCCCGCCGCCGGGTGGCGCCATCCCCGTCGGCCGCCGCGTCGAGGTCGATCCGGAGTACGCCGCGCCGGTCAGTCACCCGTCCCATCCCGCCATCCTGCCCCCCGCACCGCGCGGCCCGCACGGCTACCGTGTCGGGATGAGCGGGTACGCGGCGGTGGTGCTCGCGGGCGGCGCCGCCCGTCGGATGGGCGGGGTGGACAAGCCCGCGCTGCCGGTCGGCGGACGGCCGATGCGGGACCGGGTGCTGGCCGCGGTCGCCGACGCCGTGCCGCGCGTCCTGGTCGGGCCGTCCGGGTCGGTGCCGGCCGGGGTACGGGTCACCCGCGAGGACCCGCCCGGTGGTGGCCCGGTGGCCGCCGCCGCCGCCGGCCTGGCCCTGCTCGACCCCGGCACCACCGTCGTCGCCCTGCTCGCCGCCGACCTGCCGCTGCTCACCCGCGAGGCCGTGGCCGGGCTGCGGCGCCACCTCGACCCGACCGGAAGTCCGGCCGCTTCGCCCGACGGCGCCTGCTACGTCGATCCCGACGGGCGGCGGCAGTCGCTCTGCGGGGTGTGGCGG
>NZ_POUB01000410.1 GCF_003236335.1 Micromonospora deserti | reverse complement strand
CGGGGTGGGCGGCGGATGAGCAGGCCGGCCAGCGCGGCGCCGACCAGCAGCAGCCCGCCGCACCAGAGCATCGCCCCCCGGTAGGCGCCGGTGAGCTCGGCCCGCTGCTCGTACCCGCTGCCGGAGAGCCCGACCAGCAGCGGCAGCGCGGCCACCGCCAGCAGGCCGCCGGCCCGGGACGCGGCGTTGTTGAAGCCGCTCGCCACCCCGGCGAACCGGTCCTGCACCGCGGCCAGCACCGAGGCGGTCAGCGGCGCCACCACCAGGGTCAGCCCGATCCCGAAGAGCACCACCCCGGGCAGCACGTCCCCCCAGTACGACGCGTCCGGGCCGACCCGACGCAGCAGCACCAGCCCGCCGGCGGCCACCACCGGGCCCACGGTCAGCGGCAGCCGGGGGCCGATCCGCGCCGAGAGCGCCCCCGCCCGGGGCGAGCCGACCAGCAGCAGCAGGGTCATCGGCAGCAGCGCGATCCCGGTCAGCAACGCCGACCAGCCGACCACGTTCTGCAAATAGACAGCGATGAAGAAGGTGAAGCCGCCGAGCGCCGCGTAGACCGCGACCGTGAACAGGTTCAGCACCGAGAAGAGCCGGCTGGAGAACAATCCGGTGGGCAGCATGGCGGTGTCCCCCCGGCGCCGCTCGACCAGCACGAAGACCACCGCCCCGGCCACCCCGACCAGCGCCGCCACCAGCACCGGCGCCGAGTCGAGGCCGCGCGCCGGTGCGTCGATCAGCGCGTACGTGACGCCGGCCAGCGCGACCGCGCCGAGCAGCGCGCCGGCCACGTCGAACCGGCGGCGCCGTCCCGACCCCGCCCGGATGCGGGAAACGTTCTCGTCCCGGCTCTCCGGCACCCACCGCAGGGCGGCCAGCACGACCAGCGCCGCCAGCGGCAGGTTGAGGAAGAAGATCCACCGCCAGGAGAGCGCATCGATCAGCCAGCCCCCGACGAAGGGGCCGAGGGCAGTGGAGACGCCGGACAGGCCGGACCAGGCCCCGATCGCCCGGCCCCGGTCGTCGGGGTGGAAGCTGGACTGGAGCACCGACAGCGAGCCCGGGGTGAGCAGTGCGCCGCCGGCGCCCTGGAGGAACCGGGCGGCGATCAACCAGGTGGTGTCCTGGGCCAGGCCGCAGAGCAGCGAGGCGACGGTGAACCAGAGCACGCCGAGCAGGAAGATCCGCCGCCGGCCGAACCGGTCGCCGAGCGCGCCGCCGAGCAGGACGAAGGCGGCGAGCATCAGCAGGTATCCGTTGACGGTCCACTGGAGACCGGCCACGGTGGCCCCGAGGTCGGCGCCGAGCCGGGGCAGCGCGACGTTGACCACGGTGCTGTCCAGGAAGACCATGCCGGAGGCGAACACCGCGGCGAGCAGGGTGCCCCGCCCCGGGCCGGTGCCCATCCGGAGCGCGGGAGCGGGTGCAGTCATGTGCTCCAATCTGCCTCGCGCCATATGAGAGACGCCACGAAACGCCGAAACCATGCCCGGGTACTGTGCGGGATCGCCGGGAGCCCGCAAGCTGGAGGGGTGTCGTCTGTGCGTAACGGAACAGGACCGTGGGCCGCGGTGACAGCTGCGCTCGCTGTGGCGCTGGCGCTCGGCGTGGCCGGCTGCGTCCCGATCGAGGAGCCGGAGCCGCCCCCACCGAGCGGCGGCGGCAACGCGGCCGAGATGCTGGCCCAGCTCACCGTCGCGAGCGCCGGGTCGATGAAGGGCTACAGCCGGGACCGGTTCCCGCACTGGCGGGACACCGGCAAGAACTGCGACGTACGGGACACCGTGCTGCAGCGCGACGGCAAGGACATCAAGCTCTCCGGGTGCAACGTGGTCGGCGGCCGCTGGGAGAGCGTGTACGACAGCCGCGCGCTGACCGACCCGTCCGAGGTGGACATCGATCACATGGTGCCGCTCGCCAACGCGTGGCGCTCCGGCGCCGACGAGTGGGACGACGCGAAGCGCGGCGAGTTCGCCAACGACCTGGACCGGCCGCAGCTGATCGCGGTTTCCCGCAGCTCCAACCGGTCAAAGGGTGACCAGGACCCGTCCCAGTGGAAACCGGCGAACCGGTCGTTCTGGTGCGAGTACGCCCAGAACTGGGTGACGGTCAAACACCACTGGCGGCTCACGGTGACCAGTGCAGAGAAGGCCGCCCTGACCGACATGTTGGAGGGCTGCACGTGGGCGAGCAAGCCGTGACCGGGGCCGGAGGACCGGACCCCGCCCCGGAGCGGACCCCGGACGCCGGCGGCGACGACGCGGCGGCGGCCACCGGCGGCGCGCCGGCCGGCCCGACCACCGCCGGACCGACCACCGCCGGCATGGCCGCGGACGGCGCGCCCGCGGCCACCGTCGAGGTGCCCGGGGCGGGCATGGCGGCGGACGCGGACGGCGCGGGCGCGCCACCGGAGCGGACGGCGGACATCGTGCCCGGGCCGGGCGGGGTGATGACCGACGAGGTGGGCGTCGTCACCGGCGAGCTGACCCTGCGCACGGAGTACGCCGACGGCCAGGTCACGCTGCGGGTGCAGTACCGGGACGCCGACGAGTGGTACGCGGTGACCGGCGGGAGGGTCGCACTGCCCGACCCGGCTGGCCTGGACGCGGTGCACGGCATCGCGGTCGCGCTGCTGCACCGCCCCGAGGGCTGACCCACCCGACGCGGCCCCTCCCGGCGGGCGGGCCGCGTCGCGGGGGTCAGACGTACGAGCCGGGCTCGCTGGGGGCGGAGACCACCCCCGGCGCCTCGCCCTCGTCCTCGGGGCGGACGATCTGCGCGGTCACCTTGTGCGGGCGCAGCTCGCCGCTGGCGATCTGCTCGGCGAAGTGGCAGGCGACGCGGCTGCCGTGGATCTCCCGCAGCGCCGGGCGCTCGTCCGCGCAGCGGGTCGGCTGGGCCCACGGGCACCGGGTGTGGAACCGGCAGCCGGACGGCGGGTTGGCCGGCGAGGGCAGGTCGCCGGCGAGCAGGATCCGCTCCCGCCGGTCCTCCACGTCCGGGTCCGGTACCGGCACCGCCGACATCAGCGCCCGGGTGTACGGGTGCAGTGGCGCGGTGTAGAGCCGGTCGCTCGGCGCCTCCTCCACCAGCGCGCCCAGGTACATGACGCCGACCGTGTCGGAGATGTGCCGCACCACCGCGAGGTCGTGCGCGATCACCAGGTAGGTCAGGCCGAGGCTGTCCTGCAGTTCGTCGAGGAGGTTCACCACCTGGGCCTGGATCGACACGTCCAGCGCGGAGACCGGCTCGTCGGCGACGATCAGCTCCGGTCCGAGCACCAGCGCCCGGGCGATGCCGATGCGCTGTCGCTGGCCACCGGAGAACTCGTGCGGGTAGCGGGAGAGCGCCCAGCGGGGCAGCCCGACCGCGTCCAGCGTCTCGCCGATGATCCGCCGCCGGTCAGTGCGGTCGGTGCCGATGCCGTGGGTCTGCAACCCCTCGGTGAGGATCGACTCGACGTTCTGCCGGGGGTCCAGGCTCGACATCGGATCCTGGAAGATCATCTGCATCCGGCGGCGCATCGACCGCAGCCGGCCCGCCGGCAGCTTGGTCAGCTCGACGCCGTCGAAGACCACCTCGCCGCCGGTGGGCGGGGTGAGCTGGAGCAGTGCCCGGCCGAGCGTGGACTTTCCGCAGCCGGACTCGCCGACCAGCCCGTACGTCTTCCCGCGCGGGATGCGCAGGTCGACCCCGTCGACCGCCATGACGTGCCCGACCGTCCGGTCGAAGAGCACCCCCCGCTTGATCGGGAAGTGCACCTTCAGGTCGCGCACCTCGACGAGGATGTCGCTCTCGGTCACGGCTTCTCCTCCTCGCGCGGGAAGACGTACGGGCTGGTCGGCGAGTCCGGCTGCGGAAAGTACACGCTCGGCCGGGCACTGCTCCAGCTCACCCCGCCCACCGGCGGCGAGGTGGTCTTCGACG
>NZ_POUB01000040.1 GCF_003236335.1 Micromonospora deserti | reverse complement strand
GTGCCGGTGGGGGTGGGGGACGGCGTGCCGCCGCCGTCGAAGTCGCATGGCATTCCTCCTCGTCGATGGACGGGAGGTTATCAGTTAACTTTGTTAAGTGTAAATGGCGGGCGGAGTCGCCCCCGCTCCGCGAGTCGCGCCGCCCGCCGGACGATCCCGCGCCGTCGACGGCAGTGGGCAGGCCCCGCGCTACGCCGGGGCCAGGGGCAGCAGCACGACCAGCCGGGTGTCGCCCGGCTCGGACTGCACCCGGATGTCACCGTGGTGCTTGTTGACCACGATCCGATAGGAGATGTCCAGCCCGAGACCGGTGCCCTCGCCGACCGGCTTGGTGGTGAAGAACGGCTCGAAGATCCGCGGACGCACCTCCGGCGGGATGCCCCCGCCGGTGTCGCGGATCTCCACGATCAGTCGGTCCTCGGTGCGGCCGGTGCGGAGCGTGAGCGTGCCGGTGGCGCCCATCGCGGCGAGCGCGTTGTCGATGAGGTTGGTCCAGACCTGGTTCAGCTCCGCGGCGTACGCCGGGATGGCCGGCAGCGTCTTGTCGTACTCCTTCACCACCCGCACCCCCGCGGGAACCTTGGCCTGGAGCATGACCAGTGTGGCGTCGAGCAGGTCGTGCACGTCGACGGTCTGGTGGGGAGCCCGGTCCAGTTGGGAGTACTGCTTGGCGGCGCCGACCAGCCCGGAGATTCGGGCGACCGCGTCGTCGATCTCGCCCATCAGCAGTTCGGTGTCGATGGTGTAGGTGATCCAGTGGATCGCCGCCTCCAGGTCGTCGTCGCCGACCGCGGCGTCGACCTGGCTCAGCCAGCCGGCGTCGATGCCCCCGGCGACCAGGGTCGACGCGAGCTCCCAGGCCCCACGGACGCCGTGGTCGTCCAGCCAGTCGGCGAGCTCGCCCTCGGCGTCGGTGACCGCCAGCGGGGTCAGCGGTGGTGCCGCGGCGGCCCGCTTCACCGCCTCCTCCTGGAGTTCGACGAGGTGGTGCAGGCGCCGGCCGTCGAGCCGGCCGTCGGCGATCATGGCGAGCTTCTGACGCATGTTGGCGATCCGGCCGCGTAGCGCGGAGGTGGCCCGGACCGCGGCTGCCGCCGGGTTGTTGAGCTCGTGGGTCAGGCCCGCCGAGAGCGCGCCCAGCGCCAGCAGCCGCTCCCGTTCGCCGATGATCGTCTGCATGGTGCGCATCCCGATGAAGAGCCCCTCCAGCAGGTGGATGGCCATCGGGAACCACCGGCGCATCGCGTCGGCGATGATGTCGGCCGGGAGAGCGAAGACGTCACAGTCGGTGACCGCGAAGAGGCTGTTGGTGTACCGCTGCTCGGCCGGGTCACCGATGTACGCCTGCGTCGCGCCGCCGTACACGCCTCGCTGACTGGTACGGCTGACCTCGACCTCGTCGCCCTGGACCCGGCGGTGCATCGCCACCGTGCCGCTGAGCAGCACGTAGAAGCAGCGCGCCGGCTCGCCCTCGACGTATACCGCGTCCCCGGCGCGGCGCTGCTCGACCCGGCCGTGCTCGGACAGGTGCGTCAGCTGTTCCGGGGTGAGTTCCGCGAAGAGGAAGAGGGTCCGCAGCTCGTCCGGCGCGAGCCGGTCGGATGTGCCGGTCACTGTGCCTCCAGGTAGCGGTGCACCAGCGATACCGCCATCGCGCCCTCGCCGACGGCGGAGGCCACCCGCTTCACCGAGTCGGCCCGCACGTCCCCGGCGGCGAAGACCCCGGGCATGCTGGACTCCAGGTGGTACGGGTCGCGCGGCAGGGTCCACCCCGGCGGCCGGCGGCCACCCCTGGTCAGGTCGGGCCCGGTGAGCACGAAGCCGCGCGGGTCGCGCGCGACGGCGTCGTCGAGCCAGTCGGTGCGGGGCTCCGCACCGATGAACACGAACAGCCAGGAGGCTTCGACGCTGCGGGTCTGGTTGCTGCGGGCGTCGCGGAGGGTCAACTCCTCCAGGTGCTCCGCGCCGGCGCCGCCGACCACCTCGGTACACGGGTGGATCTCGATGGTGTCGATCCGCGCGATCTGTTCGATCAGATAGCTGGACATCGACCGGGTCAGGTCGGCACCGCGGATCAGGAGGTGCACCCGCCGGGCGTACCGGGAGAAGTGCACGGCGGCCTGACCGGCGGAGTTCGCCCCGCCCACGATGTAGACGTCCTGGCCGGAGCAGTTCGGCGCCTCGGTGGCGGCGGAGCCGTAGAAGCAGCCGCGGCCGGTCAGCTCGGCCAGCCCCGGCGCGGTGAGCATCCGGTAGGACACGCCGGTGGCGAGCACGACCGTGTGCGCGGCGACGGTGCTGCCGTCGGCGAACCGGAGCATCCGGGCTGAACCGGCGTCCTCCAGGGCCACCACCTCGCGGGCACTGAGCAGTTCGGCGCCGAACCGTAGCGCCTGCCGGCGGGCCCGGTCGGTCAGTTGGGCGCCGGAGACCCCGTCCGGGAAGCCGAGGTAGTTTTCGATCCGGCTGCTCTGCCCGGCCTGACCGCCGGTGGCCCGCCGCTCGATCAGCACGGTGCGCAACCCTTCTGAGGCGCCGTAGACGGCGGCACCGAGGCCGGCCGGTCCGGCCCCGACGACCACCAGGTCGTAGAAGTCCGCGGCCGGCGTCGTGGTCAGGCCGACGTGCGCGGCGAGTTCGGCCTCGCTCGGCTGCACCAGCGACTTGCCGTCGGCCGTGACGACCAGGGGTACGTCGTTCGCGCTCGCCCCGGCCGCCGCCAGCAGCCGGCTCCCCTCGGCCTCGTCGGCGAGCAGCCAGCGGAACGGCACCAGGTTGCGGGCCAGGAAGTCGCGCACCGCGAAGGACGGGGCCGACCAGCGGTGACCGACGACCCGGAGGTCGTTGTCGGGCGCCTCCGCGGTGGCCAGCCACGCCTCCAGCAACGAGTCCAGCACCGGATAGAGCTTCTCCTCCGGCGGGTGCCACGGCTTGAGCAGGTAGTGGTCGAGGTCGACGACGTTGATCGCGTTGATGGCGGCGTCGGTGTCGGCGTACGCGGTCAGCAGGACCCGCCGGGCCGCGGGAAAGAGGTCCATCGCGGCCTCGAGGAACTCGATGCCGTTCATCTGGGGCATCCGGTAGTCGGCGATCAGCACCGCGACCTGTTCGCCGCGAAGTTTGAGTTCGCGCAGTGCGTCGAGCGCCGTCTCCGCGGAGTCGGCCCGGACCACCCGGTAGCGGTCGCCGTAGCGGCGACGGATGTCTCGGGCAACCGCCCGGGAGACGGCCGGGTCGTCGTCGACGGTGAGGATCGCGGGGTTGGCCATGGCGACAACTAAAGCACCTGGCGGGCGGTGAACTCGAACGGTCAGTCGCGGTCATCCCGCCGGTATGCCAACAAATCGATCAGTCCGGAGCTTCCCGGATGCATTGCACCTGCATTGTGAAACGCGTACCATCGTTCACGATGCAAGTGTATTGCAAAAGTGGGGAGTCCAATGCTGGTGATCGCGTTGTCCGAACTGACTGCCGACATGGTCGACCTGGTGGGCGGCAAGGCGGCCGGGCTGGGGGAGATGGCCCGGTCGGGTGAACGAGTGCCGGAGGGTTTCTGCGTCACCACCACCGCCCACGACCTCGGTGTGATTCCGCAAGCCGAGGTCGCCGAGGCGTACGAGCGGCTGGGCGCCGGCCCGGTGGCGGTGCGGTCCAGCGCGACCGCGGAGGACCTTCCGGACGCCAGCTTCGCCGGACAGCAGGACAGCGTCCTCGACGTCACCGGGGTCACGGATCTCCTGTCGGCGATCCGCAGGTGCTGGGACTCGCTGCACCACGCCCGCGTCGTGGCCTACCGCGACGCCCACCAGATCGACCACCGGCCGGTGCGCATGGCCGTCATCGTGCAACGCATGATCGACCCGGCGGCGGCGGGTGTGCTGTTCACCGCCAACCCGCTGACCGGCTGCCGCACCGAGATGATGGTAGAGGCCACCGCGGGGCTGGGCGCCGCCGTCGTGGACGGCAGCGCCGCCGTCGACCGGTACGTCCTCGACGGATCGCCGCCGGCCGGTTCCGGGGTGCTGACCGCCGGCCAGTTGGACGAGCTACGGGCGGCCGGCCGCCGGTTGCAGGACCACTTCGGCCGCCCGCAGGACATCGAGTGGGCGTACGACCGGCAGGGCGTCCTGTGGCTGCTCCAGTCGCGGCCGATCACCACGCTGTTCCCGTCGCCGCCGGACACCGGGCGGCCCGCTCCCCGGGTCTACCTGGAGTTCGGCCACGTGCAGGGCATGCTGCAACCCGTCACCCCGATGGGCATGTCCACCCTGAAGTCGCTGGTGGCGGCGATGCTGGCCGCCCTCGGACTCACCGTGGAGATCACCGACATCGGCGGGCGTCTCTACGGCGACCTGACCGACCTCGCGCGCAGCCGGTCCGCCCGCAAACGGCTGGTCAAGCTGATGGCGGTGGACTTCGGCCCGCGCGCCCAGGCGGCGATGGAGCACGTGCTCGCCGATCCGCGGTTCGCACCGCCGGCGGAGGCCAGCCCTCGTCGCGCGCAGACCGGTCCGGGCCTGCGCACCGGTCTGCGGGCCGCGACCGGGATCATGCGGGCGCTGGCTCGCCCGGAGGTCGCCCGAAGCCGGCTGTTCCGGGAGATCGAGCGGCTCAAGGTCGGCGCCGCCGCGCCCGCCGGGCTGGCCACCGCCGCCGACCGGCTGCGCTTCGTGCGCGCGGAGGACCCCTCGGCCGGCTCCGACGAGATCGTCTGGCCGATCGTCGCCGGGATGCTCGCCGCCGCGATGCCGGCCGCACTGTTGCGGGGGGTGGTCAGCCGCGACGAGATCAACACGGTGCTGAGCGGCATGCCGCACAACGTCACCATCGAGATGGATCTGGCGTTGTGGCGGCTGAGCCGGCAGGTCGGTGAACACCGGCACCTGCTGCTCACCACCCCACCGCAGGACCTCGCCACGGCGTACGCGCGGGGCGCGCTGCCCGACATCGGCCTGGCGGCGTTCCTGGACAGCTACGGCCACCGCGCCGCCGCCGAGGTCGACCTCGGCGTGCCGCGCTGGGACGAGGACCCGACGCCGGTCTTCGCCATGATCGCCAACTACCTGCGAGTCACCGACCCGGAGCAGGCACCCGACCGGCGCTTCGCCCGGGCCGTGGCGACTGCCGAGGCCACTCTTGAGGAGATCGTCGCGCGGGCCCGCCGCCGCCGGCCCGTCCGCGGCCGACTCGCCGGGTTCCTCCTGCGCCGGGCCCGGATGCTGGCCGGGCTGCGGGAGGCCGGCAAGTTCGCCGGCCTGTACCGGTTGCGGGAGATGCGCCGGCAACTGCTGCTCGTCGGCGCCGAGTTGGCGGGGCGGGGATTGCTGGAGCAGCCCGGCGACGTCATGTTCCTGACCCTCGACGAGGCGCACGCCGCCGTCCACGACGGCGCGGACCACCGGTCGACAGTGGCCGCCCGGCGCGCGGTGCACCAGCGGGAACTGCGCCGACCGAGCGTCCCGGTGGCCGTACTCTCCGACGGCACGGACGTCGAGGCCGTCCTTGCGCCGGCACCGGCTCTGCCCGGCGCGCTGCGAGGGGTGGGAGCCGCAGCCGGCCGGACGACCGGACCGGCCCGGGTCGTCCACGACCCGGCCACCGCCCACGTCGAACCCGGCGACATCCTGGTCACTCCCACCACCGACCCGGGCTGGACCCCCCTGTTTCTCACCGCCGCGGCACTGGTCACCGAGACCGGGGCGGTCATGGCGCACGGCCCGACCGTCGCCCGTGAGTACGGCATCCCCGCCGTGATCTGCGTCCGCGACGCCACCCAGAAGATCCGGACGGGACAGATCATCACGGTGGACGCCGCGGCCGGCACGGTGAGCATCGACTCCGCAGCCGAGTCCGAAACCACACGTCGGCCGACGATCAGCGGCGCCCGCCCCTCGTGACAGCATGAGGCCATGCCGAAGAAGGTCGACCGTCACGAGCGGCGCACCCTCATCGCCGACGCGTTGATGCGGGTCGCCGCGCGTCAGGGCGTGGAGGCGGTGAGCCTGCGCCACGTGGCGGCCGAGGCCGGCGTCTCGGCCGGGATGGTGCAGCACTACTTCCGTACCAAGGACGAGATGATGGCCTTCGCCATGGCCGTCGTGCGCGAACGCACCCAGGTCCGGGTCACCGATGCGATCGCCCGGCTCGGTGACGACCCGTCCCCCCGGCTGCTGCTGCGTACGATGATCGCCGCGGTTCTGCCGCTGACCGAGGAGTCGTGCGCTGACGGGCGGGTCGCCCTGGCGTTCCTCGCGTACGCGGCGGTGCGGCCGGAGGTCGCCGCCGGCATGCGCGAGGACACCGGCCAGATGCTGGATGCCGTCGCCGGCCTCATCCCGGCACACGGACGGGAGGAGTACGCAGCCGGCGTGCTGGCGCTGATGGAAGGGCTGGGCATCCACCTGCTCGGCGGCCACTACACGGCCGAGCAGGCGCTGGCCGCGCTGGACGCCCACCTGGACCTCGTCTTCGGGTCGGCGGAGGGCGCAGCCGGCCGCTGATGTCCTGCGGGGCGGGCGGCCGCCCGGGCCGGCCGCGCGCCCTGATAAAACTTTCCGACCTCATTGATGATTGTCTTGAAGGTAATCTCCATCAGCGGTTACCCTCCTGGGGACCACTTGCCGTCCACCTTGGAGGAGACCGACCATGCGCAAGCTGATTTCAGCGGTCGGAGCGGGGGCGATGCTGGCCGCCGGGCTGCTCGTCGGCGCCACCCCGGCGCAGGCGGCCAGCTGCACGCTCGTGCAGTCCGAGATCTACAACGGGGCCAACATCATCGCCTGGTCGCAGGGACTGCAGGGCTGCTCCGGCGACGTCTACTGGGAGATCCAGTCGGGCGACAGCGGCAGCTGGCAGGTCGCGCAGAGCGGCACCACGCACTACGACAACGAGGTCCAGAGCTACTACGGTGACGTCGAGCTGCCGTGCTACCTGCGGGTCTACGCACAGTTCGGCACCCAGGAGAAGCTGACCCAGCCCGCACGCAACTACAACTGCGCCGGCTGACGCCCCCTGCCGGGCGGGGGCATGGCCTGCCCCGCCCGGCCCGGTCGCCGTTACGGGACCGGGTACTGCGCGAGGTAGACCGGCGAGCCGATCCGGGTGGTGTCGGCCGGCTCGCCCACGCCGTTGACGACGTGGTCGATGGTGCCGGCGCTGAGGTTCACGGTCATGACGTGGTGCAGCCGGATGCCCGGCGTCACCGGGACCTCGAAGCCGTTCGCCGTGCGGATCGACGGGTTGTTCTGGTTGAAGACGTACACTCCGCCGCCGTGGAGGGTGTGGTGCCTGACCCGGTCGCCCACCTTGTAGCCGGCCCAGCCCTCGACGTCGCCGTTCATCCAGTCGGCCTGCGTCGGCGGGTCGTACGGCAGTTCGTTCTGGTACAGGATGGTCGTGCCGTGCTCGCCGTTCCAGACCGTGTTGTGCCGCTGGAAGTGCTCGACGAACAGGCCGGTGGCCGTCACGTGGTCGCCGTTGACGACGACGCCGTGGCGACCGGTGTTGGTCCGCCAGCGGTCGGTGTCGCCGTTGACGCCCTCGGTGAAGCCCTCGACGCCGTGATCGCCGCGCCACACCCAGGTGTGGTCGATGAGGACGTGGTCGCTGTTGATCTCCAGCGCGGTGTCCGCCCTGCCGATGTGCGGCCCGCCGACACGGAAGTACACGTCGGACAGGGTGATCGGGTTGCGCGGGGTGCTGGCGTTGCGGCCGTGCCTCTTGCCCACCCGCAGCAGCACCGGCGACTCGGTCGGGCCGGCGTCGACGGTGACGCCCGCGACGACCACGCCCGGGACCCCGGCGACGTCCAGCGGGACGGAGCCGTTCACCGCGGTCAGCGTGGCGTGGCCGATGCCGAGGACGACCGTGTCGGGCCGCCTGACCTCGATGCTGCGCGCGATGTCGTACCGGCCGGGGGTGAGCAGCAGGTGCCTGCCGCGGGCGAGCTGGCTGTTGATCACGTGTACCGGGTCGGACGGCTTGGCGATGAAGAAGTCGCGGATCGGGAGGGTCCGGCCCGGCGTCATGCCCTCGTCCCAGGAGATGCCCCGGCTGTCGCGCTGCACGGCGGGCACGCGGACGCCGTACCTGCCGTGGGCGTCGACGAACAGGTACGGCTTCTCCCGGCTCAGCGGAGTGGTGTCGAGCGTGGTGTACGGGGGGTTGGGGAAGCCGGCGTCGTCCGGGGCGCCTACCGTGCCGGCGAAGACCTGGTTCCACACGCCGTTGGACCAGCCGCCGATCTCGCTGTTGCGGGTCAGCCACTGCTGCTGCGAGCCGTTGGTGATGGCGGGCAGCCGCGAGTCGGCGATGAAGCCGCCGCTGGCGTACTGCGGGCCGGCGGTGCAGTAGTCCATCAGGGACAGGCCGCCCCCGGTGACGTCGAGGCGGCGCATCGACACCGCCTGGGACACCGCCCAGAAGTTCGCCGACGACCGGCAGCCGTCCTGGCCGGCGGCGTTGACGGTCAGCGACAGGTTGGACAGGGTGCGCCAGAAGTTGACCAGCGCGATGCAGTTGCCCGTTCCGCCGCCCTCCAGGCAGCGGTTGTATACCTCGATCTTGCCGTTGACGGCGACGTCCGTGGGGGAGGCGCCGAGGCCGGAGACCTCGGTGTAGTAGCCGACCTTCACCTGTAGCGGCTGCTCGGCGGTGCCGTAGCTGCCGGGCATGAAGAGGTACGCGTGCCGCGCGGTTCCCATCTCGTTGTCGACCTGCCGAGCGTGTGCCGCGTCGAGCGTCGCCTGGATCTCACTGACCGGCATGCGCGGGTCGAAGATGGTGACGTTGGGCCCGAAGTCCGGTGTGCTGTGCCGGCCCGGGGGGCCGGCGGTGGCGGCCGTGCCGGTCGTGCTGGCGGCGGTGGTCAACACGAGGCCGAGCACCAACGCCCGGCCGAGTCGGCGTCGCCCGCCAGGGGGCTGCATGGTCATGCGGTTCGTCCTCTCCGCCGGCCGGAACGGGGCTCCCGGGCGCAGCGACGTGGGGATGGAGTACGCGTGAGAGCGCTCTCCCGCTCCGCCCGACTTGCATCACGTCATGAAAGATGGGTTGCCATGTTTCTACCGTGTAAATCGCCCAGACGCTACGGCCGCGCACCGGGAATTTCGCTGCCGCCACCGCCAGTCGATCCGCTCACCCAGCCCGGCCGGACCGACCGTGGGGTCGTCCGGCGCGGGCCGGAGCGTTTCACCGCCGGCCTCTTGGTGCCGTGACGGCGGCCGGCTACCGTCGAGCCAGCCAGGTCGAGAGGGGTCCGTGAGCGTATGGAGACACCGGATCCCGGCACCGTGCGCCGTGCCGCCGACGGTGATCCGACCGCCGTCGCGCGGGTCCTCACCCTGATCAGGCCGATCGTGGTGCGCTACAGCCTGGGGCGGCTGGGGCACGTCGGGGCCGGCGGGGCCACCGCCGAGGACGTGGCACAGGAGGTGTGCCTCGCCGTGCTGCGCGCCCTGCCGCGCTTCACCGACCAGGGCCGCCCCTTCCTCGCCTTCGTCTACGGCATCGCCGCCCGCAAGGTCGCCGACGCCTGCCGGGTCGCGAGCCGGGACCGCGCGGAGAGCGTCGCGGCCGTCCCGGACGCACCCGACCCGACCCCCGGTCCGGAGGTGCGTGCTGTCACCGCCGACCTCGGAGCCCGGCTGTCCGCGCTGCTGGCCCAGTTGCCGGCGACCCACCGGGAGATCCTGGTGCTGCGACTCGCGGTCGGCATGACCGCCGAGGAGGTCGGTACGGTGCTGAGCATGACGGCGGGCGCCGTCCGACTGGCGCAGCATCGTGCGCTCACCCGGCTGCGCGCGCTCGCCGGCGACACCCTCGCCGAGGTAATCACGTGACCGGCGGGGTGCCGGCCGGTCCGCCGCCGGACCCGGTGCAGCGCGACGACCGGCTGCTCGACGCGATCGGCCGCGGTGGGTCGCCGCCGGCCGACCACCCGGCAGACGATCCGCTCACCGAGCTGCTGACCGGCTGGCACGCGGAGGTGATGGCGCGGTCGCAGCAGCTGGAGTCGCGCGTGGAGGCGGGTTCGGCGGGCCCGAGCGCCACGCCGGCGCGGTGTACCGTCGACGCCGCGGTTCGCCGCCGGGCTCCGGCCCGGCCCGACCCGGTGGGCCGTATCCCAGCCGTCGCCGCCAGGCCGGCGCCCGGGTGGCGGCGACGGAGGGCGCTCACGGGCGCGACCCTGGCCCTGGTCACCGTCGCCGGTGCCGTCTGGCTCGGCGCCGCCCGCGCCGAGCCGGGTGGACTGTTCTGGCCGGTCACCGAGCTGGTCTACGCCGACCGGGCCGAGTCGCTGCGTACCGAACGCGAGGTCGGCCGGATGCTGGACCAGGCGCGGCAGGACCTCGCCGCCGGCCGGCACGCCGATGCCCGGCACCGCCTGGAGCGGGCCGGGGCCCTGCTGGGCTCCGTGGGCGACGACGAGACCGTCACCCGGCTGCGGGGCGACGTCGACGAACTCCGGCGCCTCCTGCCGCCCCCGGCTCCGGCGGGCCCGTCGGTCTCCGGCGCCGAGGCCGGCAGCGATGTGCCGGGGCCGTCCGTCCCGGATCCGGCCGGGTCTGCCGCCCAGGAGCCAACGGCGACCGGCCCGGCGTCGCCCCGCACCCCGCCGCGATCGACGCCGGCGGCCCGAAGCCCCGCGACCGACCCGCCGGCACGGACCTCACCCACCCGGCCGAGCGTCCCGGCGGCGGATCAGCACCCGCCGCCGCTGCCGCCGGCAGCGGACGACATGCCGGGAAACCGGCCTTCGGCCCGCCCCGCGGCCGACCCGACCCGCCCGGCTGGTCGACCGGGCAACCGTCCGGCGGGCGCCGGGACCCCCGGCACCTCGGAGGGCCCCGACGCGACGGGCGTGACCGCCACCGCCACCGGCTGATCTCCGAGGCCGGCGGCTCCCCGGTGGGCCGCTCATCCGGTGCCGGCCGAGCAGGGCACGGCCACCGGATGTGGGCGGCGACATCCCCGCAACTGCCCGGCATGGGCGGCCCCCATTGCGAGCACTGCGACCGTGGCGCTCCGCCGCGACCACCCCGGCGGCATCGCGAGGCCCGGCATGAACGGCGGGGATGCGGGTAGCGCAGCCGGAAGGGACACCGAGGACAGGGAGACGACCGTGACGATCACGATGTCGATGCTTGAGACGTACCCGAAGTCGATCAACCTCGATCGCGCGAAGCTGGCGGCGGCGATCGACGCCATCAACGCCTGCGCCCAGGCGTGCACCGCGTGCGCGGACGCCTGCCTGAGCGAGGACATGGTGGCCGAGTTGACCAAATGCGTCCGGACCAACCTGGACTGTGCCGACATCTGCACCACCACCGCCCGGGTGCTGTCCCGGCACACCGGCTACGACGCGAACATCAGCCGGAGCCTGCTGGAGGCGTGTGCCACGGCTTGCAAGTCGTGCGGCGACGAGTGCGCCAGGCACGCCGGCGAGCACCAGCACTGCAAGGTCTGCGCGGATGCCTGCCGGGCATGTGAGCAGGCGTGCCGGGACCTGCTGGCCATGATGAGCTGACGCCGGGTGAGGCCGATGGGCACAGCCCGGGAGGAGCCGTGGCCGGCACGTCCTGCCCACCTCCACAACGGCGTCGCCCGGGCAACCCGACCGGTGGACGAGCCCGCGAGCGGGGTGCGGACCAGCGTCCGCACCCCGCCGCTGCCGGCGTCCCGCCCGGTGGCGGGCACCGGCCGGGATCACGGGTTGGTGATGCCCAGGGAGTAGCTGCCAGAGCCGCTGTAGGCGTGCACCTCGAAGCGGTAGTAGCCCGCCGTGCCGGTGTAGCTGAGCGTCTCGTCCGGGCTGGGGGTGTAGGCGCCGGCCACGTCCACCCAGGTGGAGCCGTTCCACTTCTGCAGGTACAGGTCGAAGTCGACGCCGGTGGGGCCGTCGAGGCAGCCCCGGTGGGTGCCGGAGACCGACGAGTAGTAGTAGCTGCCGTTGGGCTGGTACCGGCTCTGCCCCTGCGAGATGGAGCCGGTGTAGGTGCTCTCGTAGCCGGTGCAGCCGGTCGGCGGCGGCTCGCCACCACCGCTGGTGCGCAGCGTCAGGCCGTACGCCGAGAGGATCTCGTTGACCGGCTGGAAGTAGGTGGTGCCGCCGACGCTGCAGTTGCCGGAGCCGCCGGAGGTCACGCCCTGCGCCTGCTGGCCGGCCAGCCACGACCCGCCCGAGTCACCGGGCTCGGCGCAGGCGTTGGTGCGGGTCAGGCCGCTGACCGAGCCCTCGGCGTAGTTGACGGTCTGGTTCTTGGCCTGGATCGACCCGCAGCGCCAGCCGGTGGTCGAGCCCGAGCGGCAGACCGCCGCGCCGACGGCCGCCTCGGTGGAGCCGGCCACGGTGACGTTGCCGCCGGAGTAGTTGTTGACCCACGGCTGCGGCGTCCAGTTGGAGTTGGTCTGCACCCAGGCGTAGTCGTTGCCGGGGAAGGACGACCCGCGGAAGGTGCCCTGGGCAACCTGGTTGTAGCCCTGGGTGGCGGTGCCGGTGGTGCCGCAGTGCCCGGCGGTGACGAACCCGCCGGTCACCGAGAAGCCGACCGAGCATCGGCCGCCCATGTAGTACGCGTCGCCGCCGCGCACGTCGTAGTAGGTGCGCGGGGTCTCGGTGGTGGTGACCACCCGGACCGCGCTCGGGTCGACCCGGCTCGCCCGGACGAACGCGTCGGCCGCGCGGGCGTCCCCGCGGGCGAGCACCACCACGCTGTTGGTGGCGACGTCGACGTACCAGCCGGGGACGGACGCGGCGGGCGCCTTCGTGGCGTGCCGGTCGAGCGTCGCCTTGATCCGGTCGAGTGCGGCGGCGCTGCGGCTGACGATCGTCGGCTTGGCGCCGGCGGCCCGTACCCGGTGGGCCGCGGCCTCGCTCGTGACGGCGACGACGAGCGAGTCGGCGGTCAGCCAACCGCCGGCGTACGCGGCGCCGAGTGACCGGCGCAGCGCGGCGTCCGTACGGCTGCCCTTCTCGTCCCGGACGACGCGGGTGCGGGCCTGGTGGGCGGTCAGGCCGAGGTCCCGCTGCATCGCGGCGAGCATCGCCGACGACGCCGCGTCGGGTGCGGCCGCGACACGCGGGGTGGGGACGTCCGATGCCGCCGCGGCCGATGGCGCCGCGACGGTGAGGGCACCGACGGGCAGCAGGACGGCTGCTGCCGCGGCGGCGAAACTTCGTCTCATCCGTGCCTCCTTGAGGGCTGTCGCGGCGCGCGATGGGGGGTGCGCCGCGGACAGTGCGGGTGACTCCGGCGCCCGGCCACGGCCCACCCGCCGGGGTGCGCGGGCGGCGCGGGACGGCGCCGGTGCCCCGCCGGTCCGGCCGGTACGCCGCATGTCGCGTCGGACCGGGGCCGCAACGACGAGGACAGCGTCAACCTACGCGGAACCGATAGAAAATCCTCTATATCATCTGGCTCATACCGCAGCGTCCGGGCGGCTCCGCCGCCCGGGCTGCCCCGACCCTCGTCGGGACCGCCGGAACGTCTCTCGGATCGACTGGTTGCGGCGGGTGGCGCGGCCGGCGGCCGGCGCCCGTCGAGCGCCGCGTCTGCGACGATCGAACTCGCCACCCGGGCCCACGGCTTAAGCTTTGACCGAACAGTCCCGCTTGCACCTGTCAGGTGGCGTGCGCGGCTCGTCGGAGGCGTCCGTTCGAGAGGGAGAAGATGGCCGCGCGGGCCGTCCTCGATCAGGCACGGGGGTGACGTGATGCCGGACGAGCGCGTCGAGGCCTCCGGCCGGGACGCCCACCACGGCATGTCGGCCCATGAAGTGGTGCTCCTGCTGGAGACCGACCCGCAGCGTGGGCTCAGCGCCGCCGAGGCCCGGCGGCGGCTGGGGCGGTACGGACGTAACCTGCTACCCGCGGCGGGTGGCGGTGGCTGGCTGCGGCGGGCGGTGCGCCAGTTCCACCACCCGTTGATCTACGTCCTCATCGCCGCGGCCCTGATCACGGCCGTTCTGCGGGAGTACGTCGACTCCCTGGTGATCGCGGGAGTCGTGCTGATCAACGCCGTGATCGGGTACGTGCAGGAGTCCAGGGCCGAGGCGGCGCTGGACAGCCTGCGGTCCATGGTGCGTACCGAGGCGCGGGTCGTCCGGGACGCGCAGGAGCGGCGCATCTCCTCGGACCAGCTGGTGCCGGGCGACCTGGTCGTACTGGAGGCCGGCGACAAGGTGCCGGTTGACCTGCGCCTGGTCCGCCTCGCCGAGCTGCGCGTCGACGAGTCGGCGCTGACCGGCGAGTCGGTGCCGGTGGCCAAGGACGAGACCGAGCTGCCCGAGGTCACCCCGGTCGCGGACCGGCGCAACATGGTCTACTCGGGAACGCTGGTGACCGCGGGCAGCGGCACCGGCATCACGGTGGCCACCGGCGCCGAGACCGAGCTGGGGCAGATCCACCGCCTGGTCGGCGCCGCCGAGCAGCTGGCCACGCCGCTGACCCGCAAACTCGCCCGGGTCAGCAAGGTGCTGACCGTCGTCATCCTCGTTCTCGCCGGGCTGACCTTCGGCGTCGGGGTACTGCGTGGCCAGGATCCGGTGGACACCTTCACGGCGGTGATCGCGCTCGCGGTCGGGGCGATCCCCGAGGGGCTCCCGGCGGCGGTCACCATCACCCTCGCCATCGGGGTCACCCGGATGGCGCGCCGCCGGGCGGTCATCCGCCGGCTGCCCGCCATCGAGACGCTCGGCAGCACGACGGTCATCTGCTCCGACAAGACCGGCACGTTGACCGAGAACCAGATGACGGTGCGGGCGATCTGGACGCCGGAGGCCGAGTTCACCGTCACCGGCTCCGGCTACCGACCCGAGGGGGAGGTGCGCGGGAGCGACGGATCGGCGGTGACGGAGGCGAGCGACGAGGCGCTGCGCTGGTCGCTGCTCGCCGGCGCCGCGTGCAACGACGCCCGGCTCCACGAGGAGGACGGGACGTGGGCGCTGGCCGGCGACCCCACCGAGGGGGCGATGCTCGTCGTCGCCGGCAAGGGCGGGCTGGACCCGGAGGCGGTGCGCCACGCCTACCCGCGTCGGGAGACGATCACCTTCAGCTCGGAACGGCAGTACATGGCGACGCTGCACGACGAGCGCGGGTCCGACGCGAACGTGGTCCTGGTCAAGGGCAGCGTCGAGCGGGTCGCGTCGATGTGCCGCGCCCAGCTGGGCGCCGACGGAAGCAGCCGGCCGCTGGATTCCGAGGCCGCACTGGCCGCCGCCCACGAGCTGGCCGGGCGCGGGCTGCGGGTGCTGGCCACCGCCGTGCGGCCGGCCGGCACCGGCGACGGCTTCGACGAGCGGACGCTGCCGGGCAGCCTCACCCTGACCGGCCTGCAGGCGATGCTCGACCCGCCCAGGGGCGCTGCCGCGTCCGCGGTGCGGGCGTGCCACACGGCCGGCATCGACGTCAAGATGATCACCGGCGACCACGCGGCGACGGCCACCGCCATCGCCACCCAGCTCGCCGTGCTCGACGGGGACCACCACCGGGGACGGGTGCTCACTGGCCGGGACCTCGACGCGCTGCCGGCCGAGCGGTTCCCCGAGGCGGTGGAGCGGGCGACGGTGTTCGCCCGGGTCTCACCCGAGCAGAAGCTCCGGCTGATCGAGACGCTGCAGCAGCGCGGGCACGTGGTCGCGGTCACCGGCGACGGGGTCAACGACGCCCCCGCCCTGCGGCAGGCCGACATCGGCGTCGCGATGGCCCGGACCGGGACCGAGGTGGCCAAGGAGGCCGCCGACATGGTGCTCACCGACGACGACTTCGCCACCATCGAAGCCGCGGTCGAGGAGGGCCGAGGCGTGTTCGACAACCTCACCAAGTTCATCGTCTGGACGCTGCCCACCAACCTGGGGGAGGGCCTGGTCGTCTTCGTGGCCATCCTCCTCGGCGCCACCCTGCCGCTGCTGCCGACCCAGATCCTCTGGATCAACATGACCACCGCGGTGCTGCTCGGTCTCATGCTCGCCTTCGAGCCCAAGGAGGCCGGGATCATGCACCGGCCGCCGCGCGACCCCGCCCGCCCGCTGCTGACCGGCGCCCTGGTCGTCCGGATCCTGCTGGTGTCCGCGCTGCTCCTCGGCGGAGCCTGGTGGTTGTTCCAGTGGGAGCAGAGCCGGGGCGCCGGCGTCGCCGAGGCCCGCACCGCCGCGCTCAACGTCTTCGTCGTGGTCGAGACCGTCTACCTGTTCAGTTGCCGCTCGCTGAGCCGCTCCGCCTGGCGGGTCGGACTCTCCTCCAACCGGTGGATCCTCGTCGGCGTCGTGCTGCAGGCCGTCGGGCAACTCGCGATCACCTATCTGCCGCCGATGAACGCGATCTTCGACACCGCCCCGATCGACGGCGACGTCTGGCTGCGAATCTTCGCCGTCGGGATCGCCGCTGGGGCGGTGGTGGCCCTCGACAAGCGACTCCGGCGGCGGGTGCTGTGACGGCGAGGGCGCCGCGCCAGCCGGCGCGCCCCAGCCGGGATGTCAGCCCCGGTGCGGTCCCGGGATCTCGCCGGAGCCGCGGGGAATCAGCCGGGTGGCCACCAGGTGGGTGGTGGGCTGCCACTGCTCGCCGTCGAGGCGCCGGAAGATCAGTGCGGCGGCGACCCGGCCCATCCCGGACGGGTTCTGCGCGACGACCGTGACGGCCGGCTGGAGCAGGTCGGCGAGGGGGAAGTCGTCGAAGCCGACGAGCGCTACCTGCTGCTGCCGGCCGAGGTGCTGCAGGGCCCGGATCGCGCCGATGGTGACCAGGTTCTGGGCGGTGAACAGGGCGGTGGGCGGGGTGTCGGCGGCCAGCAGCCGGCGGACCGCGTCCTCGGAGTCGCGCTCGGTGTGCAGGTCGTGCACGATCGCCGCCGACGAGGGCCGGATCCCGTGGTCGCTGAGCGCCTCCTTGAAACCCTGAAACCGCTGCCGGGCCGTCGGGATCGTCTGCAGGTCGCCGAGGTAGGCGATGTCGCGGTGGCCGTGCCGGACGAGGTGGTGCACGGCGGCGGCGGCACCGTCGTGGTTGTCGGTGAGCACGGCGTCCACGGGCAGCCCGACCGGGGGCCGGTCGACGAAGACGACCGGGGTGCCGGCGTTGACCTCGGTCATCAGGTAGCTCTGGTTGTCGCTCGCGGGTACGACGACCAGGGCGTCGGCCTGCCGCCTGGTGAACGCGCGGACCAGGTCTCGTTCCCGCTGCGGGTTCTCGTCGACGCTCCCGGCGAAGATCAGCACCTGCCGTTCCCGCGCGGCGTCCTCCAGTGCCCGGTGCAGGGCGGCGGAGAACGGGTTGGCCAGGTCCTCCAGCACCGCCGCGATCGCCGCGCTGCGACCACCGGCGCGGCGTAGGCTGCTGGCGGTGAAGTTCGGCCGGTAGTCGAGTTGGGTGACCGCGCGCTGCACGGCGGCGACCTTCGACGGGGAGACTCCCGGCTCGCCGTTGACGACCCGGGAGGCCGTCTTCGTGCTCACGCCGGCGAGCACGGCGACGTCCCGCAGCGTGGGCCGGGCTCGGGCGACCGTCGACGCGGAGGCGGCACCGTTCATGAGCGCTCCTACCGAAAGCGGCTCCGGGGGCCGCGGTGCGTGGCCGCGGCCCCCGGACTGCTGATGATCGGACCCCAGGTTATCGCCACACCGAACCCAGCGGCCGGACCGTGAGCGAGCGCACCAGCACCTCGCCGCCCTCGGCGAAGAGACGGGTCTGGTCGCTGCCGGGCGCCGGGAAGACCTGGTCGGTGATCGTGGTCTGTCCCGCCCCGCCGAAGACCTCGACGGAGGAGCGGTCCACGTAGACCGTCATCCGTACCCGGCCGCCGTCGACTGTCAGCGGGCCGGAGTGCACGGCGGGGAAGTGCGGGCTGAACCCGACCTCGCCGGAGCGGGTCCGGTCGACGAACAGTCGCCGCGCGCCGGTGTCGTACCCGATCACGGTCTCCTCGTCGGCACCAGCGCGCACGTGCAGGCCGAACCGGTCGGCGTCACGGAGTTCGAACTCCGCCTCGATCTCCAGCACCGTCCCGTCGGCGGCCGCCGGCAGCTCCCGCACACCGGACCCGACGACGGCGTCGCGCAGGGTGAACCCGTCGCCGCCGCCCCGGAGGCGGCGGACCTGCGGGACCGGCTGTTGGACCAGGCGGACCTCGCCGTCGACCGTGGCGAGCCCGAACTCCCGGGGCAGGGCCATCGCGCCGCGCCACGGCGCGGTCGGCACGGCACCGGCGTACCGCCAGTTGTTCATCCAGCCGACGAGCACCCGCCTGCCGCCCGGAACCCCGTTGTAGGAGATGGCGGCGTAGTAGTCGGCGCCGTGGTCGACCCAGTCGTAGCGCTCCAGCTCGCTGCGCGCCGGCCGGTCGGCGAACATGACGTGGTCGACGAGGAGGTGGCCCCAGCCGCCGGAGTTGAAGTCGTTGATCTCCAGGTGGGCCCGCCGGCCGGCGAGGTCGCGTACGTCCCAGGCCACCCAGTCGAGGCGTTCGCTGTCCCTGCCGGTGGCGGTCCGCACCACCTCGCCGTCGACGACGAGGTTGACGGCGGTCTCCACCGACCGGGGCGCCACCGGTTCGTCGGTCGCGATCAGGTGATCGACCAGCAGGTGGCCCCAGCCGCCGGTGTGCTCGTCAACGACGCGCAGCTGGGCGCTGCGACCTCGGTAACCGCTCACGTCCCAGCTGCGCCAGTTCATGAAGCCCGAGAAGTTCCCGGTGCCGGTGTGCACCACCTCGCCGTCGACGAGCAGCTCCACCACGGTCCGCGTGTCGCCGTCGAGATGCCCGCCGGCGCCGACGAGGACGCTGAGGTGGTCGCGGTCGATGGTGAACGCCGGTGAGGTCAGGGTGCCGGTCGTCGTGTCGGCCTCGTGGAAGGTGGTGAGCAACTTCTCGCCCACGTGCCCGCGTTCCCAGCGGGCCGGGCCGACCACGGGAGTGCGGCCACGCAACCCGCCGCTGGCCGTCCAGCCGGCCTGCTCGTACGTCTGGCCGTCGGGCAGCTCGAAGTCGAGCACCGTCTCGGCGTCCGCGGGCACGAACTCGGTGGTGGTGCCGGGCAGGTGCGGGTGCGCGCCCCCGCCGACGAGGAGGTTCACGTAGTCCTGTCCGAGGGTGAACTCGGAGGAGACCATGCGTCCCGTCGGTGCGTCGAAGCCGAGGAAGCTGTTGACCAGCGACCGGCCCCGGAAGCCGCTGACCTGCTGCTGGCCGGGGACCGTGCCGGGATAGGGAGCGGCACCGAACGGCCCGGGCCCCAGCGTCGGGTCGTTCTCGACCGTCCATCCCGGGTAGTCGCCGCTCTCGAAGTCGGCGAAGACCGTCCCGGCCGGCGGCTCCGGCTCACCGGTCACCACGGTGTCGGCGGTGAACCGGGTGCCGTCCCAGTCGCCGATGAAGTACTGCGCGCCCGACCCGCCGGCCACCGCCCCCGGGTTCAGGTTGACCACGAGCACCCACCTGGTGCGCCGCGGGTCGCCGTCGACCGGCAGCTCGAACAGGTCCGGTACCTCCCAGACACCGCCGGTGGCGTTGGCCGGCCCGAAGTCGCTCAGGTGGGTCCACGACCTCAGGTCGTCGGAGCGGTAGAAGCTCACCTTGTGCTCGGTGGCCAGTACGACCGCCATCACCCAGTAGCCGGATTCGGCGTCCCAGAACACCTTCGGGTCGCGGAACTCGCGCGAGCCGAGGTCCAGCACCGGGTTCCCGGCGTACCGGGTCCAGGTCCGCCCGCGGTCGGTGCTGTACGCCAGCGACTGCGCCTGGATGCCGCTGGCCGGGTACGCGCTGGTGTAGACGGCGACCATGGCCGGCGCGCCGGGGCGGCCGAAGCCGGAGGTGTTCCGCTCGTCGACGACGATCGAGCCGGAGAAGATGTGCTCGTCGGCGGAGTACGGGAGGGCCACGGGCAGCTCCTCCCAGTGGAACAGGTCGCGGCTGACCGCGTGCCCCCAGGACATGTTGCCCCACTGCGCGCCCTCGGGATTGTGCTGGTAGAACAGGTGCCACTCGCCCTGGTACCAGACCAGCCCGTTCGGGTCGTTCATCCAGTTGCGCTCCGGACTGAAGTGGATCTGCGGGCGGTAGGGCTCGTCTCTGGTGCCGGCTGGCGCTCCGCTGGCGCTGGCGCCGGTCAGGGCCGCTACCACGATCGCCGCCACGCAGGCGGCCACTCTTCGTCGGATCCTCATCCCCATCCTCCGTCCGTCGTGGACGCCGGCGCTCGAGCCGGCGGAGGCGCCCGGTGGAGCGATCCTGCGGGCCTCTGACATCGATGTCAACAGTCGCGACACTGTTGCGGGCACTTTCTGGAAAAGTCTTCGTCATGCCATTGACACCGGTGGGCCGCTGACTGGAAACTGCGCTGACATCGTTGTCATCACTGCTCGCCCGGCCGGTGGCCGGGGTTGCCAAGGGGGAAGACATGATCCAGCGCATTGGCCGTGGCCGTACCGCGCTGCTGCTCGCCGCCGCCACGGCGGGCAGCATGGTCGTCAGCGGCTGCGGCGGCAGCTCCGGCGGCGCCGGCGACGCAGGGGACAGCGTCGCCGTATCGCTGATCACCAAGAACTCCACGAACCCGTTCTTCGTGACCATGCAGCAGGGCGCGAAGAAGGCCGCGGAGGCGGAGGGCGTGAAGCTCACCGTGGCCGCGGGCAAGGAGGACGGGGACGAGGCCGGCCAGGTGCAGGCCATCGAGAACGCCATCGCCCGCGGCGACGAGGGCATCCTGATCACCCCGAACGGCCCCGGCGTGAACCCCGCCATCAAGAAGGCCCGCGACGCCGGGCTCTACGTGATCGCCCTGGACACCCCGCCCGACCCGGCCGACACCGTGGACATCACCTTCGCCACCGACAACTTCACCGCGGGCGAGCTCGTCGGCAAATGGACCGCCGCCCAGCTCGCCGGCAAGCCGGCGACCATCGCCCTGCTGGACCTGTTCAACGACAAGGTCGTCTCCGTCGACTACAACCGGGACCAGGGTTTCCTCACCGGCATGGGCATCGACACGGCGGACCGGAAGAAGAACGGCGACGAGGCGAAGACCGGCAACTACTCCGGCGGCACCTACACCATCGCCTGCAACGAGCCGACCCAGGGCGCCGAGGACGGCGGACGCACCGCCATGGAGAACTGCCTGACGAAGAACCCCGACATCAACGTGGTCTACACGATCAACGAGCCGGCCGCGGTCGGCGCGCACAAGGCGCTGCAGGCCGCGGGCAAGACCCAGGGGGTCCTGGTCGTCTCCATCGACGGCGGCTGCGACGGGGTACGGCAGGTCAAGGACGGCGTCATCGGTGCCACCTCCCAGCAGTACCCGCTGAAGATGGCCGAGCTCGGCGTGCAGGCCATCAAGAAGATCGCCAACGGCGGCGAGAAGCCGCAGGTCACCAGTGGCCTCGACTTCTTCGACACCGGCGTCACCCTGGTCACCGACACCGCCGCCACCGGCGTCGAGAGCATCACCAGCGCCGAAGCCGCCGAGCGCTGCTGGGGCTGAATCCACCGCCACGGTCGAGGTGCCCGGGAGCCTGCGCCCCGGGCCCTCGACCGGCCCGCACGTCCGCCTCCGTCGAGACCGGCAGGGAGCTTCCCGTGACCACCACGACACCACCGACCAGCGCCGCGCAGCAGTTCGCCCTGCGCCGGCACTCGCCGCTGCAACGCGTCCAGCACCTGCTGCACGCGCACCCCGCGATCAGCCCGTTCCTCGTGCTGGTCCTCGCGTTCGTCGTCTTCGCCACCCTCAACCCCCGCTTCGCCTCGCCCAACTCGCTGTCGCTGGTGCTGCAGCAGGTGGCGGTGATCGGCGCGCTCGCGGTCGGGCAGACGCTGATCATCCTGACCGCGGGCATCGACCTGTCGGTCGGCGCGATCGTCATCCTGGCCATGATGCTGTCGGCCAAGCTCGCCGAGGGGCAGGGGCTCCCCGGTGTCCTGGCCATCTGCCTCGCCGTCGCGGTCGGCGCCGCGGCGGGCGCGCTCAACGGCGCACTGGTGACCCGGTTGAGGCTGCCGCCATTCATCGTCACCCTCGGTACGCTGAGCGTCTTCACCGCCATCGGACTGCTCTATTCCGGCGGCCAGAGCGTCCAGGCCACCGACCTGCCACCCGTGCTCAGCTGGACCGGGGAATCGTTCCCGCTGGGACCGTTCCGGATCACCATCGGCGTGGTCGCGGTCGTGATCCTGTACCTGGCGGTGGGCTTCGCCCTGGCCAAGACCGCCTGGGGCCGGCACGTCTACGCGGTCGGAGACGACAAGGAGGCGGCCCGGCTCGCCGGCATCCGGGTCGACCGGGTCCTGGTCAGCGCCTACCTGGTGGCGGGCGCGATCTACGGCATCACCGCCTGGATCCTCATCGGCCGGGCGGGCGCGGCCAGCCCGAACGCCATCACCGACGCCAACCTGGAGAGCATCACCGCCGTGGTGATCGGCGGCACCAGCCTGTTCGGTGGCCGGGGAGCATTGCTCGGCACCCTGCTCGGCGCGCTGATCGTCGGCTTCTTCCGCAGCGGCCTGTCGCTGGCCGGCGTCGACGACCAGTACCGCGTACTCGCCGTCGGGCTGCTGGTGATCCTCGCCGTGGCCGTGGACCAGTGGATCAGGAAGGTGAGGGCATGACCGCCACCACGCACACCCCCGGCAGCCGGCCACGCACCGCCGAGCCCGACCGGCGCACCCCGGTGCTGTCGGCCCGCGGCCTGGTCAAGACGTTCGGCAAGGTCGTCGGACTGGACGGGGTCGACCTGGATCTCTACCCCGGCGAGGTGCTCGCCGTCATCGGCGACAACGGCGCCGGCAAGTCCACCCTGATCAAGTGCCTCACCGGAGCGCTGACCCCGGACGCCGGGCAGTTGTTCCTGGAGGGCCGGCCGGCGCACTTCAAGCGCCCGCAGGACGCCCGGGACGCCGGCATCGAGACGGTCTACCAGAGCCTGGCCGTCGCCCCGGCGCTGGACATCGCCAGCAACCTCTTCCTCGGCCGGGAGAAGCGCCGGCGCGGCCCGCTCGGCACCGTGTTCCGGATGCTCGACCAGAAGGGCATGCGGCGCGAAGCCGCGCAGGCCCTGGCTGACCTGGGCATCGGCACGTTGCAGAACGTGGCGCAGGCCGTCGAGACCCTCTCCGGCGGCCAGCGGCAGGCCGTGTCGGTCGCCCGGGCCGCCGCCTTCGGCAGCAAGGTGATCGTGCTCGACGAGCCCACCGCCGCGCTCGGCGTCAAGGAGTCCACCCAGGTGCTCAGGATGATCGAGGAGGTGCGGTCGCGAGGGCTGCCGGTGATCCTCATCAGCCACAACATGCCGCACGTCTTCGAGGTCGCCGACCGCATCCACATCCAGCGGCTGGGCCGCTGCGCCGGCGTGGTGACGCCGCAGTCGCACACCATGCCCGAGACCGTGGCCATCATGACCGGCGCCACCACCCTCGAGCAGACCCCCGGCCGTACCACCACCTGACCGCCCTCGTGGACGTGCCGGGCTCCGGAAAGCCCGGGAAAGGAACGATGTGATCACGGTTGTCGGCGAGACCCTCGTGGACCTGATCGAGGAGTCACCCGAGAAGGTGGCGGCCTGTCCCGGGGGCAGCCCGGCCAACGTGGCGGTGGCGCTGGCCCGTCTCGGGCAGTCCACCACCCTGCTGACGCAGCTGGGCGACGACCCGCACGGCCGGATGTTGCGGGCCAACCTGGATGCCAACGGCGTACGCCTGGACCCCGGATCGGTGCTGGACCTGCCGCGCACCAGCGTGGCCCGGACCGTCCTCACCCCGGACGGGCAGGCCGGCTACGACTTCAGCATCGAGTGGAACGCCTTCGGTGGCGCGGCGATCGCCGCCGGGCCGGGTGGCGAGTGCCTGCACACCGGCTCGCTCGCCGCCGTCCTGGCGCCGGGCGCCGACGATGTGCTGACCCTGGTCCGGCGAAGCCGCGCCGCGACGATGGTCAGCTTCGACCCGAACTGCCGTCCGTCGCTCATGGGCGATCCGGCCGCCGCCCGCGCCCGGATCGAGACGCTGGTGGCGCTGAGCGACGTCGTCAAGGTCAGCGTCGAGGACCTCGCCTGGCTCTGTCCCGGGCTCCGCCCCGAGGAGGCCGGCCGGCGCTGGCTGGAGCTGGGCGCGACGCTCGTCGTCGTCACCCGCGGTGCCCGGGGCGCGTGGGCGGCGACCCGCCAGCGCCACGTCGACGTCGGCGCGTACCCGGTCGAGGTGGTGGACACCATCGGCGCCGGGGACTCGTTCACCGCCGGGATGCTCGCCGCGCTCGCCGAGGCGGGACTGCTCGGCGCGGCGGGCCGGGCGGCCCTCGCCGCCGCCGACCACGTCACCCTCACCGCCGTGGTCGGCCAGGCCGCCCGGGCAGCGGCGTGGACCTGCACCCGCCGTGGCGCCGACCCGCCCAGCCGGGCCGAACTCGACGCGCACCGCGGGCCGGTCCCGGGGGAGGGCCGTCCGCAGCCGTCCGGCGCGCGGTGAGGTCTCAGCCGGTTCACGCGGCCAGGGGTCGGGCCCGCCGGGTCCGCACTCACCAGGCGAGGATGGCGATCATGGCGGCGTAGCTGGCCAGGAGCAGGACGCCTTCGAACCCGAGCCGGCCCCAGCCGCAGGTCTGCCGGATGAGCAGCCCGCCGAGCAGGGTGGCGGTCATGAACAGGCTGGTGGTGGTGGCGAGCAGTTCCTCGTTCCCGGCGCTGTGGTAGATCGACCCGTGGCGGTAGGCGAGGTCGCCGGCGACGAGGGCGAGCACGTCGAGGCTGTTTCCGCCGAGCACGGCGGCGATGGCGAGGGTGACCGCGCCGCGGCGGACGGCGGCGATGGCCGTGACGGTCTCGGGTAGGGCGTTGACGATGCCCATCAGTACGCCGCCGACGAACCCGGCGGTGAGCCCGGTGGTGGCGATGATGCTCCCGGCGGCGAGGGCGACGAGCCACCCGCCGCCGGCGACGGTCAGCCCGACGACGGCGAACTGGCTCCACAGCCACGCCGGGGGCCGCCGGTTCAGGGCATTGTCGTCGTGCGGCACGTCGGGTCGGGTCTCGGCGGTGGCGATGGCCTGCCACATCGGCTGGGCGCCGGCGCGGCGGATCAGGGTCAGCCCGCCGGCGTACGCGGCGACGAGGACGGCGGACATCGGGTCGATGCCGGCGACTGCCGTCTCGGGGATGTAGCTGGCCAGCAGGGCGAGGGCGAGCAGGGCGACGAGCAGGCAGCCCGACAGCAGGTTCGACAGCGAGGCGGCGGCGTGTTCCAGGTTGGCCCGGCGGTGGAACGCGTCGGCGACGGCGACGGCGGTGGTCTGGGCGGCGATGCCGCCGACGGCGTTGCTGTAGCCGAGGCTGGCCTCACCGCTGCCTGCGGCGACGATGGTCATGATGATGCCGGACAGGCTGGTGACGATGCCGAAGAACACCACACCGAACAGGGCCTCGCCCCACCCGGTGCGGTCGGCGAGGGCGTCGCCGAGCCCGGCGAGGCGGATGCTGCCGGCGACGGTCGCCGCTCCGGCGAGGACGAACACGGCCACGCTCCACGGCAGTGGCCAGGGCAGGGCGGTGAGGTCCGGCACCGGCCGGTGGTTCCCCAATCCCGGACGGGAATGCGCGCGGACGCCCACCGACCCTCTTCGTCGGCGGACGGGCGCCGCAGGCGTGCCTCGCGGCGGCCGGGCCACCCGCCGTCAGGTGGGCGGCCCGGCCGCCCGGGCGTTCCCTCCGGCTACGCCGAGGGCGCGGATCGGACGGCGTGCTCGCACCGGACGGATCAGGCGCGGGACCACTTCTGGTTCGCGCCGCCGGTGCAGTCCCACAACTGGAGCCGGCCCCCGTTGTTCGGGTTCCAGTCCCGTACGTCGACACACCGGTTGGCGTTGAGGTTGACCAGGTCGCCGGCGCCGTTGAGGGTGAAGCGCTGGGCCGGGTTGCCGTTGCAGCTGACCAGGTTGACCTCGGTGCCGTTCGCCGTGCCGGCCCAGGCCGGGTCCATGCACTTGCCCATCGCCCGGACCGTGCCGTCGGAGGCGAACGTCCACGCCTGCGCGGCCGTGGTGTTGCAGTCCCAGATCTGCAGCTTCGCGCCCTCGATCGGGTTGGCGCCGGGGATGTCGATGCAGCGACCGCTGTGCAGTCCCCGGATCCGGGTCGTGCCGCCGTCGCCTGAGGTGTAGCCCCATACCCGGACGTAGTCGACGAGCATCCGCTGTGGGAACTGGGTGGAGGCGTCCGGGTAGCCGGGCCAGTTGCCGCCGACCGCCACGTTGAGGATCATGAAGAACGGATGGTCGAACACCCAGCGGTTGCCGCCGAGCCGGCTCGGGTCGACGCGGTGGTACTCGACGCCATCGAGGTACCAGACGATGGAGTTCGGTTCCCAGTCCACCCGGTAGGTGTGGAAGGCGTCGGCGAGCGGCTGGCCGATGGTGCGGCTGCCGGTGATACCGCCGCCGCCGGAGTAACGCGGGCCGTGGATGGTGCCGTAGACGGTGTTCGGCTCGCGGCCGATGTTCTCCATGATGTCGATCTCGCCGGCGTCCGGCCAGCCGACGTCGCCCATGTCGTTGCCGAGCATCCAGAAGGCCGGCCAGATGCCCTGACCGCGCGGGATCTTGATGCGGGCTTCGAAGCGACCGTACGCCTGGGTGAAGGTGGCGGCGGTCAGCAGCCGGGCCGACGTGTACTCGCACCGGCCGTAGTGGCACTGGTAGTTGGCCGGGTTCTCCCGGCGTGCGGTGATGACCAGGTTGCCCAGGCCGTCGTGGACCGCGTTGCTGGTGCTGGTGGTGTAGTACTGCCGCTCGTTGTTGCCCCAGCCGCTGCCGCCGGTGTCGAACCGCCACCGGCTCTGGTCGACCGGCGTACCGGCCGGGGCGTTGAACTCGTCCTGCCAGGTGATCCCGCCGATGGCCGCCTCGGCCTGGTCGGCGCGGCTCGGCAGGACGAGGGCCGCGGTGAGGGCGACGGCTGCGGCGGCGACGAGGGCGAGACCTCGCCGTCGCCGGAGGGGACGGGCGCTGACCATGGGAATCTCCTTGGCGATCGGTCGAGGAGTGAGGGGCTGGGCGCACGGGTGTCGGGCGCGTCGGGCCGGCGATGCCGGCGCGGCCCTGACGGGTGGGGACGCGGTTCCATGAGAGCGCTCTCCAAGTGAAGTTTCTCGATGTGGGAAACATCTGTCAAGACTGTTACCAATGACCTGTCCGGCGCGTTCCCGCGCGGGCGTGCCGGGCACTTCGTCCCGCCAGGTGTGAGCTGCCCAGCAGCGGGAAGGCCCGGCCGTTGCGTCACTGCCCGGGCGACGGCGGGAGGGACATGGGCGCCAGAACCTTCGTGGTGGTTGGTGGTACGAGCGGCCTCGGGCTCGCGGTGGCCCGCCTGCTCGCCCACGATCACCGGGTGGCGGTCCTCGGGGACGTGGCGGACGAGGTGGCCACGGTGAGCGGTGAGCTGGGCTGCACCGGCCTCGTCTGCGACACCTCCGCCTACGAGCAGGTCCGGGATTCGTTCGCCCGGGTGGTCGACCGGTACGGCGCGATCGACGGCGTGGCGACCTGCGCGTCGGTGTGGGCGGGCGGCGACCTGGCCGACCTCACCCCGGCGCACATCCGGCGGGCCGTGGAGGTCAACGCGCTGGGCACCACGTACGTGTGCAAGGAGGCGCTGCACCAGCTGCGCCGGCAGGGCTACGGCAACCTGGTGTACGTGGGCGCGATGGCGGTGGTGAAGCCGCGGCCGGGCATCCCCGTCTACCGCGCCACCAAGAGCTACGGCACCAGCCTGATCGAGTCGTTGGCCGAGGCCCAGCACAGCAACCGGATCAAGGTGATGCAGCTGCATCCCGGACCGATGCCGACCCGGTTGCAGGAGCGGGCGGGCGCCGAGTTCCTCGACGAGGTGTACGCGCAGCCCGAGCAGGTCGCCACCGAGGTCGTACGGCTGCTCCAGCTCGCCCCCGACGACCTCTACGTCTCCGGTGAGCGCGTGCTGCGCGCGGACGGGCGGTGGTGACGGCCGCCGGCATCGCCGCCGAGCGCCCGGTCTCGGCGTGGGCGCCGCTGAAGACCGCCGTCTACCGCAACCTGTGGCTGGCGCTACTCGCCGCCAACATCGGCACCTGGATGCAGACCGTCGGCGCGCAGTGGCTGCTCATCGACGAGCCGAACGCCGCCACGCTGGTCGCCCTGGTGCAGACCGCCAGCCTGCTGCCGGTGCTGCTGCTGGCGTTGCCGGCCGGCGCACTGGCCGACACCTTCGACCGGCGCCACCTGCTGATCTCGGTGCAGCTGTTCCTGGTGGTGGTGGCGGTGGCGTTGACCCTGCTCACCGCGACCGGTCGGATGCCGCCGGCGCTGCTGCTCACCCTCACCTTCGCGTTCGGCGTGGGGCAGGCGCTCACCCTGCCGGCCTGGGCGGCGGTGATCCCGGAGCTGGTGCCGCAGGAGCAGCTGCGGGCGGCCTCCGCGCTCGGCTCGATCAGCGTCAACGTGGCGCGGGCCGTCGGGCCGGCCGCGGCCGGTGTGCTGATCGCCCGGGTGGGGGTCGCCCCGGTCTTCGCCCTGAACGCCGTGGCGTTCGGTGTCTTCGCGTACGCGCTGGTGCGCTGGCGGCCCGGCAACGCCCGGGCGGTCGAGGTCCCGGAGCGCTTCACCGCCGCGCTGCGCGCCGGCGGCCGGTACGTGCGGCACTCGCCGATCGTGCGCCGGCTGCTCCGGCGCGCCCTGGTCTTCCTGGTGCCGGGCAGCGCGCTGTGGGCGCTGCTGCCGTTGGTTGCCGACCGGCGGCTCGGCATGGACTCCAGCGGCTACGGGCTGCTGCTGGCCGCCCTCGGGGTGGGCGCCATCCTCGGCGGGCTGCTGCTGCCCTGGACCCGGACGCGGATATCCGCCAACCAGTTTCTGCTGGTGGCCGGGCTGCTGTACGGCGCGGCGCTGATCGTGGTCGGGACGGTCCGCCTCGTCCCCGTGGTGCTGATCGCGCTGCTGCCGGCCGGGCTGGCCTGGGTGACGGTGCTCGCCAACGTCAACGCCGAGATGCAGCTCTTCCTGCCCGGCTGGGTACGCGCCCGGGGCCTGGCCATCTACCAGGTGGTCTTCGCCGGCGGGCAGGCCCTGGGCGCCTTCGCCTGGGGCCTGGCGGCCGAGGCGGGCGGGCTGGTCGCCGCGTTCCTCGCCGCGGGTGCGCTGATGCTGGTCGGCGCGGTGACCAGCCAGATCTGGCCGCTGCCGGACCTGCGGGGGGTGAAGAAGGATCCGGCCACGTACTGGCCCCGGCTGCAACTGGCGCACGAACCGGACCCCCGGGTGGGCCCGGTGCTGGTGGTGGTGACCTACGTCGTCCGGGCCGAGCGGGAACAGGAGTTCCTCCGCGCGATGGACCTCGTGCGCGGGTCGCGGCAGCGTACCGGCGCCATGCGGTGGGGACTGTTCCGCGAGGGCGAGGCCCGGGACCGCTTCGTCGAGGTGTACCTGGTGCCGTCCTGGGACGAGCACCTGCGCCAGCACGGGGGCCGGCTGACCGGAGCCGACCAGGAGGCCGAGGAGCGGGCCCGGGAACTCGCCGACGGCGAGCCGGAGGTGCGTCACCTGCTGCCCGCCGCCGCCGGCCGGACGTTGACAGACGACCGGGAGGAAGCGTGACCCGCCCATGCCCGGCGGACCGCGCACGTTCATCCACCACCTGCGCGGGTACCCGCTACGAATCCGGTTCGAGAGGGGATCAGAGGTGAACTACACGCAGTTCATCCAGTCCGTGGCGGCGCGACCCGCGGTGCCGCCGACGCAGGCCGAGCCCATCACCCGCGCCACGCTCGAGACGCTGGCGGAACGGATCAGCGGCGGCCAGGCGCGGGACCTCGCCGCACGGCTCCCTCAGGAGCTGCGGGAACACCTGGGCAAGCCCGGCGAGGACGCCGAGCCGTTCGGACTCGCCGACTTCCTCGAGCGGGTGCGGTCACGTGCCGCGATGGACCTCCGGTCGGCGACCGACGGCGCGCGCGCCGTGCTGGACACTCTGCGCGAGGCGGCCGGCGGGAAGGAGTACGGCGACGTCGTCGCCCAGCTGCCGGCGGAGTTCTGGCAGCTGACCGGCCCGGCCGCCACCCGGCTTGAACCACGCCGCGTCGGGACGTAGGCCGGCGGCGGCCCGTCCACTCGGGCTGCCGGACGATCAGCCGGCGACGTTGAGAACGATCTTGCCGCGGGTGCGACCGGCCTCGACGAGTTCGTGCGCCCTGGCGGCCTGGTCGAGGGGGAGTACGCGGTCGATCTCGACCCGCAGTTGACCGGACTCGACCAGCCGGGCGATCTCCCGCATGCCACCCTGGTCGGCCTCCACGATCATGAAGGTGGCGCGGACGCCGAGCGCGCGTGCCGGCCCGGCCAGCGCCGCCTCGGCCGGTGAGGCGAGTGAGACGACGAGGCCGCCCGGGCGGAGGGTACGCAGTGAGCGGGGCCCGTACTCGCCACCGATCGTGTCAATGACGACGTCGACGTCACTGACCGCCGAGGCGAAGTCGACCCGGGTGTAGTCGACGACGGAGTCGGCGCCGAGTGCGCGGACGAAGTCGTGCTTCTCGGTGCGGGCCGTGCCGATGACCTCCGTACCGAGCGCCTTGGCGATCTGGACCGCGACGTGGCCCACGCCGCCGGCCGCGGCGTGGATGAGGACGCGCTGGCCCGGCCGGACACCCGCCGTGTCCACCAGCGCCTGCCACGCGGTGAGCGCGACCAGCGGCAGGCCGGCGGCCTGCACGTGCGACAGCCGGGCCGGCTTGCGGGTCAGGTGCCGCGCGGGGGAGACCAGGTAGTCGGCGTAGGCGCCCGCCGGCTGCGGTAGCCGGGGCATCCCGAACACCTCGTCGCCGGGCGCGAACAGCGTCACCCCCGGCCCCACCGCCTCGACCACGCCGGACACGTCCCAACCCAACCGGACAATCCGGCCGCCGAGACCACCGCCGGCCCTGTGCCAGGCATCGGTCGGGTTGACGCCCGCGGCGTGGACCCGGACCAGAACCTCGGCCGGCCCCGGCTCCGGGCGTGGCACCTCGACCACCGTGAGCACCTCGGGTCCGCCGAAGCCGTCCTGACCGATAGCCCGCATGCTCCTGCTCCTTCGTGCGTCGTTCGCCGTACGCACAGCAGCCTGCCCTCGGCGGGAGCGCCGATCGAGTGGCAGGAAAGACGGCTTGTGCAAGGATCTGGCCATGCATCGTGTCGTCGTCCTCGCGCTCGACGGGGTCTATCCGTTCGAGTTGAGCATTCCCGCGCGGATCTTCGGCACCGCGCGTGGCGCCGACGACGAGCCGCTCTACGAGGTGCTGACGTGCAGCCTCGACGGCCGTCCGGTGACCACCGACGCGGACTTCGCCGTCGCGATCGCGCACGGTCCCGACCGTGTCGGCACGGCGGACACCCTGGTGATCCCGCCGTTCGCCGACTGCACCGACGTCGACCGGGACTGGCTCACCGTGCCGCTGGCCGCCGCCCTCGCCAGCCTGCGCCCCGGGGCCCGGGTCATGTCGATCTGCACCGGGGCGTACGTGCTGGCCGCCGCGGGCCTGCTGGACGGCCGGCCGGCGACCACCCACTGGCGGCAGGCGGCGCACTTCCAGCGGCGGTTCCCGGCGGTGCAGGTCCGCCCCGACGTGTTGTACGTCGACGACGGTGACGTGCTCACCGCCGCGGGCGTCGCCGCGGGGATCGACCTGTGCCTGCACCTGGTGCGTCGCGACCACGGCAGCGAGGTGGCCAACCGGCTCGCCCGGCTGTGCATCGTGCCGCCGTGGCGCGACGGCGGCCAGGCCCAGTTCATCGAGCGTCCGGTGCCCGAACCGGCCACGGCCGCCACCACCACCACCGTGCGGGAGTGGGCCCTGCAGCGGCTGCACCGGCCGCTGTCCCTGGCCGACCTCGCCGCCCACGGGCGGATGAGCGTCCGTACCCTCACCCGCCGATTCCGCGACGAGGTCGGCATGACACCGGGCCAGTGGCTGACCCGGCAGCGGGTCCACCACGCCCGGCATCTCCTGGAGACCACCGACCTGACCGTGGACCGCGTCGCCGCCGAGGCGGGCTTCGGCACCGGTGCCTCACTGCGCCAACACCTGACCGCCACCATCGGCGTGTCGCCCACCGCCTACCGCCACACCTTCCGTGCCAGCCGGCACGCCCACCCGGTACGGCGGTGACGGGCCAGTACGGCCTGCGCCCACGGCCGGCCGCCTGGCCGCTCGCCGCGCACCCGCCAGGTGCCGGCTGGTGGCGGGGCCCCTACCCGGCCGCCGGCAGGGATCCGGTTGACCGCGCAGCGCGGCTGCTCCGGCCGGCCGCTCTTTCGGTGCGGACCTGCGCGGAGCCACCCGCGCGGGTCTCGTCCTTCGTACCGTGAAGCGAACCCGGCCTGGCGCGATCCGCTGTCCGCCACCGGGCCGACCCGGCCGGGCGCCGACCGCGTCCGGCGCAGCCAGCCATCGTGAGCGAGGAGAAGCCATGGCGGTCGTCGTCCCTGACGTGATCAACCGCTACTACCGGGCGGTCAACGACGGTGACACCGACGCGTTCGTCGACTGCTTCGCCGAGAACGCCAGCGTGTCGGACGAGGACAGGATCCACGAGGGGCGCGCGGCCATCCGGGCCTGGCGGGAGCGCACGGCGGCCAGCTCCCCCTACACCGCCGACCCGGTCAGCGCCGAGGCGGAGGCCGGCGACAACTACGTCGTCACGTCCCGGGTGTCCGGGACGTTCCCCGGCAGCCCGATCCTGCTGCGCTTCCGGTTCACCCTCCGCGACGGCCTGATCGGCGCGCTGGACATCCGCCCCTGACGCCTGGTGCGGCGTCCTCGTCCGCCGCCGTCCCGCCGCCCACGCCG
>NZ_POUB01000409.1 GCF_003236335.1 Micromonospora deserti | reverse complement strand
GAGCCGGGGGGCGGGGTGACGCCGTGCTCCCGGCACCACTGCCCGGCGGGGCGCTCCGCGCGGCGGGGCAGCCCGTCGGTGGGCTGCAACTGCGGCGGGATGGGCGGCAGGGAGGGCAGTTCCACGCCGGCCTGCGCCTCGGCCTGCAACTCCTCGGCGTCCTTCTCCTCGGCCATTCCGATCGGGCCGATCCGCTGGGCGTTGAGGAACTGCCGCACGACCGGTTCGGTGCTGGACAGCAGCATCTCGCGGGGCCCGAACATGGCCAGGTGCCCGTGGTAGATCAGTCCGATGTTGTCCGGCACGGTGCGGGCGGTGTTGATGTCGTGCGTGACGATCAGGAACGTCGCCTCGGTGCGCTGGTTGAGGTCGATGATGAGCTGGTTGAGGTACGCGGTGCGCACCGGGTCGAGCCCGGAGTCCGGCTCGTCGAACAGGATGATCCGCGGGTCGAGGACGAGTGCCCGGGCCAGCCCGGCCCGCTTGCGCATCCCGCCCGATATCTCGCCCGGCAGTTTCCGCTCGGCGCCGGCCAGGCCAACCATGTCCAGCTTCTCGTTGACCACCGCCCGGATCTCGGCCTCGGTCTTGCGGGTGTGCTCGCGCAGCGGAAAGGCGACGTTGTCGTAGATGGTCATCGACCCGAACAGCGCGCCGTCCTGGAACAGCACGCCGAACAGCTTGCGCACCTCGTACAGGGCGCGCTCGGAGAGCGTGGGCAGGTTTCTGTCCTCGATCCAGATGTCGCCCCGATCCGGTCGCAGCAGCCCCACCAGGGTCTTGAGGAACACCGACTTGCCGGTGCCGGAGGGGCCGAGTAGCACCGAGATCTCGCCAGCCGGCAGGGTCAGGCTGATGTCGGACCAGACCGGCTGACCACCGAAGGACTTGGTCAGCCCGCGCACCGCCACCTCGACGCCCACGCGTCCTCCCCTCTCGCTACTGGGGACATCGCGGCGACCCGGCCGGGCGCAACAACTACTTTGCGTGACCTCCAGGCACCGATTGTGAGCTAGGCAAGAAGGGGCATGGCTCGATAGCGTGCCCGTAACCCGCCGGTAACGAAGGTGCCCCTCCACGCGATGACGACAACGATCGAGCCTGAGCTCGTCCACCGGGCCGCCCGCGGCGACCGGTCGGCCCTCGCGGCCCTGCTCGCCGACGTCCGGCCCGGGCTGCTGCGCTACTGCCGGGCGCGGCTGGGTCGCATCGGCGGCGCGTACACCACCGCCGACGATGTCGCCCAGGAGATCTGCCTCGCGGTGCTGCGTGCCCTGCCCCGCTACCGCGACCAGGGCACGCCGTTCTCCGCGTTCGTCTACGCCATCGCCGGGCACAAGGTGGCCGACGCGCAGCGGGCGGCGGTGCGGGCCTCCGCCGTCACCACCGGCGACCCGCCGCTGGAGACGCCGGATGCGGAGCCGGGGCCGGAGCAGCGGGCCGTCGCCACCGACCTCGCCCGCCGGTTGTCGGTGCTGCTCAACCGCCTGCCCGAGGCGCAGCGGGAGATCGTCGTGCTACGGGTGGCGGTCGGCCTGTCCGCCGAGGAGGTGGGCACGATCGTGGGTATGTCCGCGCCTGCCGTCCGGGTGGCGCAGTCCCGGGCGCTCGCCCGCCTCCGTACGCTGGCGGGCGACACACTCGACGAGGTGGCGGCCTGATGAGGGAGCACATGCCCGGCGGCGGCGAGGAGCTGGACCTGGCGACGATCGCCCGGGACGACCAGCTGCTCGACGCGCTCGGCCGCGGCGAGCCGGGTCCCGACAGCGACGGCCTCGCCGCGATGCTGGCCGCGTGGCGCGCGGAGGTGGGCGGTGACGAGGACGGCGACCACCTGGCGGAGGTCGACCCACCCGCCGTCGGTCCCCGGCCGGCCCGGTCTGCGCTCGCCGGCGGACGCCTCCTCCGTCTCGCCGCCGCCGTGGTCGCCCTCGCCGCCATCGCCACCGGGCTCGGCGTGAGCAGCCGCACCGCCGCGCCGGGCAGCCCGCTGTGGTCACTGACTAGGGTGCTGTATCCGGAGCACGCCGAGGTACGCGGCGTCGAGGACACCATCGCCCGCGCCCGGGCCGCCGTCGCCTCGGGCGACCTCGACACCGCCCAGCAGCTGGTCGACCAGGCACGCGGCGACCTCCCGGCGATCGACGACCACGCCACCGCGGCCCGCCTCGCCGCCGAACTCGACACCGTGCACCGTGACCTGGTCGAGGCGCTGTCGGGGCTGTCGCCGAGCGCACCGTCCGTCGGCATTCCGGCACCGGGCTCCGCCGCGACCCAGGAGCCTGCTCCCGCCGTCACCAACCCGGGGCCCGCCGCACCGAAGCCTTCGGCGCCGCCGTCACCGGGCGGCGGCTCCCTGCTGCCCGGTGACGGCCCGCTGCCCCTGCCCAGCCTGCTGCCGGAGTCGGACGCGCCGACGCTGCTGCCGTCCCCGCCCGGGCTGCCCCTGGCCACCGGCGGCCCGCTGGGCTGAGCCGAGCGCGATCCACTCCCGCCGCCGGGCGGGTCGCCCCCAGGCACGCGGTCGAGCCATCGGCCCGGATGTAACGAGACGCCGGGGTGCGGCGCCTCTCACGGAGAAGGTCCAGTGCGTGCCGTGCTGCGCGGGTCCGCACCGTTCCGACCAGGAGTGCCCAGGACACCCAGGAGCAGCGATGACTCGGTCGGCACATGGGACCCGGCGGCCGGGGTGGTCGCCGCGCGGCGAGGCGGGAGACCACCGCCGCCCGTGAAGACGCTGCTGATCATCCTGCTCTGCTGTTTGTGCTGCCTCTGGTGGATCCGCGCGCTGGTCCGGGCGTCGCGTCGCGTGGACCGCGACCTGGCGATCCTGACGGCGCTGCCGCCGAGCGCACCCGCGCCCTCCGACGCGGCGGATCCCACGCCCGATCCGCCAGCACGTCGCGCTCGTGGGCGGCGAGGGCTTCCGGAGGCGGATCCGGCATGCGCGGAGGGTTCCGCGCGTGGCGACGGGTGCCGTCCCGGGTGGCTCAGGGCAGGGCGGCACCCCGCGCGGTGACCCACAGGAGGTACCACTCCTCGTGGGTGAGCTGCGGCTCCCGCCGCGCGGCGTCCGCGCAGGCCCGGATGCGTTCCGGCCGGGTGGTGCCGATGACCGGCGCCACCCGGGCCGGGTGGCGCTGGAGCCACCACAGCAGGATCGTCTCGGGGGTGGTCTGCCTGCGCTCGGCCAGGTCTGCCACGAGCCGTGCGGTGGCCTGCTCCGCCGCTGTCTCCTGCCCACCGGTGAACCGGCCCTTCGCCAGCGATCCCCAGGCCTGCAACTGCATACCGTTCGCGGTGCAGTACTCGACGGTGCCGAGCGGGAAACCATTGCCGGTGGCGTCGGTGGTGTTCACCAGCACGCCGGCCTCGACCCAGTCGCGGCGGTGCAGGCTCATCTCCAGCTGGTTGGCGATCAGCGGGAAGTCGAGGTGGGCCTGCAGGCGCGCGATCTGCGCACCGCTCATGTTCGACACGCCGACCTGCCGCACCAGACCCTGCCGGCGCAATGAGCCGAGCGCGGTGGCGATCTCCGCCGGGTCGGCCAGCGGGTCGGGACGGTGCAGCAGCAGGACGTCGATCACGTCGGTACGCAGCCGGGTGAGGCTCTCCTCGACCCGCTGGAGGATGCTGGGCCCCCGCAGGTCGTACAGCCCGGGCTGGTCGCCGTGGGGTAGCCGGATCCCGCACTTCGTCTGCAGGACGACACGCTCCCGCAGGCCGGGCGTGCGGGCGAGCACCTCGCCGAAGACCGCCTCCGACTTGCCGTGCCGGTAGATGTCGGCCTGGTCGAACGCGGTGATCCCGGCCGCCAAGGCGGCCTGGACGGCGGCCTCGGCGTCGTCGATGTCCCGCGCGGTGTACGCATCGGCGTCCCACCCCCCGCCCAGCCCCATGCAGCCGTACAGCACCCGGCTGTCGCGCACGTCGGTGTCCGCTGTCATGC
>NZ_POUB01000408.1 GCF_003236335.1 Micromonospora deserti | reverse complement strand
GGTCCCCCGGTGGTGTGCTCAGTAGCGAAGCGAGGCGAGGTAGGCGTAGCCGACCCGGGCGGTGTCCAGGGCGTCGGCCGGGGCGCGGGGCGGGGTGCCGGCGTCGTCGCGCTCGACGATGTACTCCTCGATCCCCGCCTCCCGCCCGTGGGCGAAGATCCGGCCGAAGTCGATCAGCCCGTCGCCGAGATCCGCGAAGCCCGCGTTGGCGTCCATGTCCTTGACGTGCACCTGGCGGATGCGGCCGCGGTGGGCGCGGATCACGTCGACCGGGTCGTGCGCGCCGCGCCAGCTCCAGTACAGGTCGAGTTCGAAGTGGACCAGCCGGGGGTCGGTCTCCGCGGCGAGGATCTCGAACCCGGTCCGCCCGTCGGTCAGCGGCACGAACTCCAGCTGGTGGTTGTGGTAGCCGAACCGCAGGCCGGCCCGGGCGGCCAGCCGGCCGGCCCGGTTGAGGTCGGCGGCCAGCGCCCGGTAGCGCTGCGGGTCGCGGATCGGGCGGCCGTCGGCGTCCAGGCCGAACCAGGGGTGCGCGAGGTACCGGCAGCCGACGGTGTTGGCGTCGGCGAGCACCCGCTTCCAGGCGTCGGCGTCGAAGGGTTGGGGGATGCCGGCGTGGCCGGAGGTCGCCCGCAGGCCGGCCTGGTCCAGCGCGGCCCGGAACTGGGCCGCCGTCCGACCGACGAAGCCGGCGTGCTCCACCCGGCGGTAACCGATGTGCCGCAGTGCGGCGAGCGTTCCCGGCAGGTCGGCGGCGAGCTGGTCGCGCAGCGTGTAGAGCTGGATGCTGATCCGGTCGGCGGGGACTCGTCGTCGGGCGCCCGCCGCAGCCGGTCCGCTGGCCTGCGCCGGGCCGGTGAGCAGCCCGGCGGCGCCGACCGCCGCGGCGGACACGGTGGCGGCGCGGAGGATCCCGCGCCGGGTGACGGGTTCGCGCCCCTCGCTGCTGGGTCGGGGGTCACGTTCGTCCACGGTGGTGGTCCTTCCTGCCGGACTCGACGTCCGGCCGTCGGTGGTCGACCCCGGTCGTGCGCGGGCACGGCGGACCGGCCGGACGAGGCGTCCGGCTGTGGCGGTCAGGTCGTGTCGCGCCGCGGATGGCACGCATGTGGTTGCGGTGGGGGCGCCGCGCGGGGAGGAGGTGGGAAGCGGATCGACCTATGGGCAACTTTGTATCTGATTGGTCACCGTACCCTTGCGCCGCCGGGAAGGCAAAGGTCTGTTCCGAACAACGAAAGTTCTGCTGTCTGCAACAAAAGCCGGCCGGGCTCCGGTCGTCGATCATGAGACAGCGCCCGCCGGCGCGCTCGCGCCAACCGGCGGCACGAGCCGGCCGGAAGTGGGCGAGCGGGCCGCAGCGGCGCACCCGGGTGAGGACGGGATGGTGGCGCCCGGTGCGGAATGGTCCGGGTCGCTGGCGGCGATCGTGCAACAGAACCGGCCGACCGACCCACCCGCCCCATTTGACGCAGCACCGGAAAACGCCGTCGATAATCGGGGGGCGATTCCACGGAAATTGCGCGCATATCTGCGCGGCGTGGAGACAATGTGGCGGAGGGACACCAAAAACGGGGGGACGCATCATGAAGCTGAGGCGGCGAATGACGCTGTTGGCGGTGACCATCGCGGCGACGCCCCTGGCGCTCGCCAGCTGCACCGCCGAGTGGAAGCCGGGCGACCGAGCGGCCGAGGGCCGGGCGGCGCCGCCAGAGTTGACCGTCACGCCCGTCGACCGGGCCAAGGACGTCCCGATCAGCGCCGAGGTGGGCACCGCCGTCAAGGGCGGGCGGATCACCGACGTCCGGATCACCGACGACAAGGGCAAGCAGATCCAGGCCGAACCGCGCGAGGACGGCTCGGCCTGGGTGCCCAGCGCTCCGCTGCAGCCGAAGCGGACCTACACCGCCGAGGTGACGGCCACCGGCGACTCCGGGGCCACCACCACCCGCAGGACCACGTTCACCACGATGCCGAAATCGACGAAGCCGGCGATCACCAGCACCCTGTATTTCGCCGACAAGCGGACGTACGGCACCGCGATGCCGGTAACAGTCGCCTTCGACCCGCCCATCCCCGAAGAGGCCAGAGCTGATGTGCAGCGGCGGCTGTTCGTGAAGACGGACCCGCCGCAGCCGGGAGCCTGGTCATGGGTGTCCGACGGCTCGCAGGTGTATTACCGGGCCCCCGACTTCTGGCGGCCGGGCACCACCATCAGCGTCCGGGCCGCGATCGAGGGGCTGCCGATCGGCAAGGACAAGGTGGGCGACGAGGACCGGAAGGCGACCTCGAAGATCGGCCGGCAGGTGGCCCTGGAGGTCGACAACGCCACCAAGCAGATGTCCGTGTTCCGCGACGGGAAGCTGATCCGCAAGATCCCGGTCAGTCTCGGCAAGCCGAGCACGCCGACCTCCAGCGGCAAGATGGTGATCATGGAGAAGCACGAGTACGCCACCTTCGACACGCGGGGTGAGCCGAACGGCGGCTACGTGGTCGACGTCGAGGACGCCCAGCGCCTCACCTGGGGCGGCGAGTTCATCCACGCGGCGCCGTGGTCGGAGGGAGACCAGGGCAACACCAACGTCTCCCACGGCTGCACCAACGTCTCCTCCTCCGCCGCCGACTGGCTGATGGGCGTCACCCAGGTCGGTGACCTGGTCACCTTCAAGGGCACCGAGGTGGAGCTGACCGAGGGTAACGGCTGGACGGCCTGGAACGTCAGCTGGGACGAGTTCGTCAAGGGCAGCGCGCTGCCCGTACCGGCCGGGCTGCGACCCGCGCCGTCGCAGGCGCCGCACCCGGGGGCCGTGGCCGGCGGCTCGCCGGCGCCGGTGCCGTCCGTCCAGGGCGGCTGACCGGGGATGACCGACCCGCCGACCGACCCGCCGACCGGCGGGTCGGTCGGCACCGTCGCTCCGTTCCGCCTGCCGGGCCGCCGGCCGCCGCCGGACGGTCAGGCCAGCGGCACCCGGGCCACCCCGGATCCGGTCAGTGTGCCCAGCCAGAGCCGGTCGCCGTGCTGCCGCACGCCCGTGATCATGTGGTGCGTCCCGCGTGGACCGTGCAGGGTGCGCAGCACCCGGCCGTCGCCGTCGACCAGCGCGACCAGGCCGTACCGCAGCGGCCTGGGCTGGACTGCGGCGGGCAGCACCGCGACCAGCTGGCGCAGCCGGGGGTGCGGCAGCAGCCACTCGACGATCGGCACCCGCGGGCTGGGCAGGGCGATCCAGTACGTCCCGTCGCCGACCGGCGCGAGATTGTCCGGGTACGCCGGCAGGTCGGCCAGCACGGTCACCTCGCCGTCGGGCAGCGTGACCCGGACCAGCCGGTGGGTGGCCGTCTCCACCAGCATCAGGGCCGACTCGTCCGGGGTGAGGGCGACCCCGTTGGGGAAGTAGAGCCCGGAGCAGACCACGTCGGTGCGCCCGCTGCCCGGGTGGTACGCCAGCACCCGCCCGTTGGGGCGGTGCTCCAGCAGGTCCCGCCGCCAGTGCGACAGCGGGAACCGGTCGGAGCTGTCGGTGAAGTAGACCGTGCCGTCCCGGGCGACCGTGGCGTTGTCGGCCAGGTGCGGCCGTGCCCCGGCACCGCCCAGCTCGTGGACCGCGCCGTCGCCGGTGACCCGCAGCAGCCCCCGGTACGCGTCGCAGACGACCAGGCTGCCGTCGCGCGGGTCGACCTCCACGCCCAGCGGCCGGCCGCCGGTCTCGGCCAGCAACCGGGGCCGGGTGCCCGGCGGGGCGTCCACCGGCCACCACCACAGCCGGCCGTCCTCGGCGCCGCTGACCACCCGCCCGGCCGGATCGACGACGACGTCCTCCGGGCCGGTGACGCCGGTGGGCAGCGGCAGCAGCTCGGCCTGGTCGAGCCGGCGATCGGCGGGGGCCCAGGGCCCGTCCAGCGGGGGCGGCACCGTGGCGGGCTCGCGGACGGCTCGGATCAGCCGGGGCGCGCGGGGG
>NZ_POUB01000407.1 GCF_003236335.1 Micromonospora deserti | reverse complement strand
GGCCTGGGAGGCGACGACGACGGCGTCGGGTGGGGTGTCCGGGACGGTACGGGCGGCGAGGCGGCGGACGGCCGTGTTCAGCACGGCGATCAACGGCACCGATACCAGCGCGCCGGTGATCCCGGCGAGGACCACCCCGGCGGCGATCCCGATGATCACCGCGAGCGGGTGGATGGCCACCGCCCGGCCCATGATCAGCGGTTGAAGTACGTGCCCCTCCACTTGCTGCACGCCGACCACCGCGCCGAGGATGATCAGGGCGGTCACCGGGCCGCTGTCGACGAGCGCGACCAGGACCGCGACCACGCCGGACAGGGTGGCCCCGACGATCGGGATGAACGCGCCGAGGAAGACCAGCGCGGCCAGCGGGAAGGCGAACGGGATGTCGAAGATGACCAGGAAGACGCCGATGCCGACCGCGTCGATGAAGGCGACCAGCACGGTGGCCCGCACGTACGCGACGAGGGTGGCCCAGGAGGCCCGGCCGGCGTCGTCGACCTTCCAGCGCGCCGCGACCGGCAGCAGCCGGACCAGGAAACGCCAGATCCGGTTGCCGTCACGGAGGAAGAAGAAGGTGGCGAAGAGCACGAGCAGGGTGCCGGTCAGCACCTCGGCCAGGGTGGCGGCGGTGGAGAGGGCGCCGCTGGTGAACCTCTCGGTGTTGTTGTTGATCCACTGCTGACCCTCGTCGATGTAACGGTCGAGCTGGCCGTCGGAGAGGTGCAAGGGCCCGGTCTTCAGCCAGTCCTGGATCTGCCGGACACCCTGCGACGACTTCTCGCTGAGCTCCGGCACCCCCTGGATGAACTCGTTCACCACCAGGGTCAGCGTGCCGATGACGGCCGCGAGCCCACCGACCAGCACCACCGCGGTCGCCAGCGACCGGGGCAGGCGGGCCCGCAGCAACCAGCCGACCGCCGGCGCGAGCAGCGCCGAGAGCAGCAACGCGACGGCCAGCGGGATGATAACGATCTTGATGGTCCCGACGATCTTCAGCAGTGCCCAGGCGACGACGCCGATCACGATCAGGCGCCAGGACCAGGCGGCGGCGATCCGCAGCGCATGCGGCACGTCAGCGTCGTCGCGGCTCGAGGTGGAGGTGTGCACGGCGGCGGGCGGCTCCGCGCCGACCACCGCCGCGGACGGCGGCGACACCGGCCTGGGTGAGGGCGGCGTGGCCACGCCGGCCGGCTCGGGAGCCTCGGCGCGGTCCGTACGACGGGCGCGCACCGACTCCCGACCCGATTCGTACGCGCGACGGAGCCGTCCGCGTATCCGCTCGAAGCGGCTCAAGCGCACCTCCTGGCGTGAGAATCGGACCGCCCCGGGTCGGGGCGGACAGGATACGTCCGACCATGCCACCGTAGGGCAGTTCCGCCACAGGTTGCCCCGGCCCGGATGCGCGGAACCACTCCCCGGCGGCCGACCGGAGACACGGTAGCGTCTGGCACGTGACCGCCGACACGAATCTCGACTCCGGCCTGCCGATCCGCCTGCTGCACGACCGCGTGCTGGTGCGGATGGAGGGAGGCGAGGGTGAGCGCCGCTCCACCGCCGGCATCGTGATCCCGGCGACCGCCGCCGTGGGCAAGCGCCTGGCCTGGGCGACCGCGGTGGGGGTGGGCCCGAACGTCCGCTCCATCGTCTCCGGCGACCGGGTCCTCTTCGACCCGGACGACCGCTCCGAGGTCGAGCTGCACGGCCGCGGGTACGTGCTGCTGCGCGAACGCGACGTGCACGCCGTGGCCGCCGAGCGGGTGGAGAACGACTCCACCGGCCTCTACCTCTGACGCCGTCCGGGCACGTCACGGCGCCACTGCCGCCGCCGGCGCCGTTTGCGCCGCTCCCCGCCGGGAAGCCAGCCGCACCACCGGCCCTGGGGAGGGACGATGCCGGTATTAGTGAAGAAGCTGCTGGTCTGGGGAAGCGTCGCGTTCCTGATCTACTTCATGGCGTTCCGGCCGGAGGGCGCGGCGGAGATGTTCAAGTCGATCGGCGCCGGCCTGATGGCGATGGCGCAGGGCTTCGGTGACTTCCTCACCAGCCTGATGACCTGACCCGCCCCCTCCGCGCCACCCCGGCCAGGCCGTCGACCGCCGCACCGCGAGCCCACGCCGCGAGCGGCCCGACCACGACCAGCGGCGCCGGCCGCACCGGCGGGCAGGCCGCTCCGGGCGTGCCCGGGCCCAGCGCGCCCGGCGACCGCGGGCCAAACCAGCCGGGCAACGCCGCTCACGGGCATGCCCGGCCCAGGACACGCCCGGGCCCAGCGCCCGCCGACCGCGGGCCGTACCAACCGGGCAGGCCGGTCAGGGGCGTGCCGGGGGCCAGGGTGCCGCCGGCCCGGGGCCGTACCAGCCGGGCGGGCCGTAGCCGGGCGGCAAGGCCGGGGGCGGCGGCGGGGCGAGCACCACCGGGACCGGCACCACCGGCTCGTCCGGCGCCTCGACCGGCCGCTGGGAGCCGTCCGGAAACCGCAGGTGGTAGCGGTGCCCGTCCCAGATCCCCGCCGGGGTCTGCGGGTCCCGGCCGACGAAGAACGACCGGTACGCGCTGATCGCCTCCAGCAGTTCCCGTTCCTCCCGGGCGGTCCGTTCCCGGTCCGCCGGCCGGCGGTCCAGGCCGCGCAGCGCCCCGTCCCGCAGCAGCGCCAGCCGGGTCGCGGCGAACTGGTACCCGCGCATCGCCTTCACGCCGGCGTCGCCGGCCACCCGCCGGGCCCACACCCTCGCCGCGTGCCGCCGCCCGAGGCTGCTCAGCGCCGCCACCTCGGGCGGGGTGAGCCAGCCGGCGCGGACGTAGTCCGGCAGCGTCCGCTCGGTGAGCCGCCCCTCCCAGGCGCGCAGCCACACCGCCAAGCCGACCATGCCGAAGAAGATCGGCACCATCACGCCGATGAAGCCGTACAGCATGATCAACGCCTGGCCGGTGGCCTGGGTCAGCGTGGGCAGCAGGTTCCAGGTGCCGTGCAGCATCATCGCCAGCAGCAGGCCGGCGATCGGCGCGAGCACCCGGACCCGGCGGTCCGCGGTGCGGGCGGCGATCCCCAGCCCCACCCCGGTCATCGAGGTGAACAGCGGGTGGGCGAAGCCGAAGAGCAGGATCCGCACGATGAAGATGGTGATGACCTGCATGGTGCCGGTCGCCGGCCCGTACCGCTCCACGCCCGTCGCGTAGCCGTACCCGCCGAGGTAGAGGATGTTCTCCACCATCGCGAAGCCGATCGCGGACAGCCCACAGTAGACCAGCCCGTCGGTGATGCCGGACCACTCCCGGCGACGGAAGACCAGCAGCAGGATCGGCCCGAGCGCCTTGGTCAACTCCTCGATGAACGGCGCCACCAGCACCCCGGTCAGCGCCGTCGGCAGCCCCCAGTCCTCGAAGCGGCCGGCGGAGAACTCGTTGACGGTCAGCGACGCGGCGGTGGAGACGAACGCACCCCAGGCAAAGCAGAAGATCAGGTACTTCAGCGGCTCCGGCTCGTACCGGTCGAGCCAGAGAAAGCACGCCACCAGCACCGGAACCGGGAGGATCGCGGCGACCACGCCGATCAGCAACGCCTCGACACCGAGGCTCTCGCCCAGCGTGAAGACCATGAAGACCGCGCAGGCGGCGATCAGCAGGACCACACCCGCCAGCACCAGGAACCGGCGCCATCCGAGCCGGCGCAGCGGCATCCGGGGAGCCGACCCGTCCGGCGGCGGGGCGGACGCGGGCGGCGACGGTGGCAGGGGTGCGCCGGGCGGGGTGTCGGCCATGCGATCAGCGTAGTCACCCCCGGCCGGCTGGTCCGGCCGCATCCGGCCCGCTATGCTGCCGGCAGGTCACGAGCGCCAGCGTCAAGCCCCGGCTTGCTGGCCGGCAACCCTCGTCGAGGTTCGCGGTGGGGTGCCCCGGGTGATGACCGGGCCCGGCCCGATCCGCGCGCCGGGCAAGCGCGGACCCCGCCCGTGTGTGCCC
>NZ_POUB01000406.1 GCF_003236335.1 Micromonospora deserti | reverse complement strand
GCCTAAACCCCACCCCCGCCCAGCTGCGTCGATCATGGAGTTGTGGTGGGCGGGATGCCCCGCTGTGCCCCCTTCGGGGAGCACCACAACTCCATGATCGACCGCGGGTGGTCAGGTCAGAGGTAGTTCTCGGCCTCGTCGCAGACCTTCTCCATGCCCTGGGTGGCCTTGTCGTAGGCGGCCCGGTTGCCGGCCGCTGCGGCGCCAAGGGCGGTGGTGAGCTTGTCGAGGCAGTTGGCGATGACCTTCTTCTGCCGGGCCTGCTCGTCCCGGTCGTTGCGGGTGCCGGTGAGGTCCTGCTCGGTGTCGTCGAGCTCGTCCCGCACCGTCTGCAGCTCCGCCGTGAGCTTCTCGATCTCGGTGGCGTTCGCCGCGATGGTGCCGTCGCGCTCGCTGACCTGCTTCTCCGCCCGGCTCAGATCACCGCTCGTGGTCACGAACAGGCCGGTCATGACCCCACCCAGGACGAAGAGCAGCCCGGCCACCACGGCCAGGATCAGCACCGCCCGCCCCTTGCCGGCGGCGGGTGCCGCGGACGGCGGCCCCGGCAGAGGCGGACCGGGCAGGGGCGGCGCCGACATCGGCGGCCCAAACGCCGGCCCCGAGACCGGCGGCGCCGACATCGGCGGCCCAAACGCCGGCGTGGCAGCCGGCGGCACGGACATCGGCGGCCCAAACGCCGGCGTGGCAGCCGGCGGCACGGACATCGGCGGCGCGGCGGGCGGCGGGGAGCTGACCGGTGCGCCGTAGGGGGCGGGTCCGGCCGGGGTGCCGTACTGCCGCGGGGTTCCGTATGTGGTGCCGGGCGCACTGCCGCCCGACGGCGGCTGACCGGGCGCAGCCGGGGGCTGCGGCGGGTAGGGCGGCGGGAAGCCGTCCGACCCGGACGCTGGCTGGGACATTCGTACTTTCCTCCACGTGATCTGGTCCCGGCGGAGCGTTCCGCCGGGCCGGTACGACAGGTGCGGGGTCGGGGGCTGACCGGGTCAGCAGATCTTGAAGCCGTCGCAGGCGGTGTCGATCGGCACGGCGAGGCCGATCCCCTCGGCGTCCCGGGCCTTGGCGGTGGCGATGCCGACCACCTGCTTGCTGCCGTTGATCACCGGGCCGCCGGAGTTGCCGGGGTTGATCGGGGCGTCGAACTGGATGACCGGGCCCTCGCCTGCCTGGGCCTTGCGGAAGGCGGAGACCACGCCGGTGGTGACGCTGTCCGCCAGCCCGAGCGGCGCGCCGACCACGACGATCTGCTGCCCGGGCTTCACCGCGGCGGGCGCGGCCACCAGGCCGGTGAACTTGCCGGTGGTCCGCAGGTGAGCGATGTCGTTGGTTTCGTCCACCTTGACGATGGTGGCCGGGAAGCGCTGGTCGGTCCGCTCCAGGAAGACCTCCCGGCCGCCGCCGTTCCAGACCCCCTCCACCACATGGAAGTTGGTGAACAGGTTGGTGCCCCCGCCGGTCACCGGCTTGCCCACCGCGAACGCGGTGCCGGTGAACTGGCCGGCGCGCACGCGGAACACGCTGGGCAGCACAGCGCTCGCGATGGCCTCCGGATTGAAGGCGGCGCCGGCCTGCTTCTCCAGCGCCCCCGCCCGCTGCTCCAGGCCGTCGAGCCGGACGCCGGCGCCGTCCTGCGCCTGCGCGAGCCGGCGGTCGGTGTCGCCCAGCCGGTCGCCGAGCCGGTGGATCTGGTACGCCTGGACCCCGGTGACCACGGTCAGCACGGCCGCGAGCACGAGCGCCGTAACGGTGAGCCAGCGACCCGGACCGGGGCGGGTGTTGGCGGGCCGGGTCGCCGCGGGCCACACCGGCCCGGTGTACGGCTGGCCCGGCCCGGTGTACGGCTGGCCCGACGGGGTGTACGGCTGGCCCGACGGGGTGTACGGCTGGCCCGGCGGGGTGTACGGCTGGCCCGGCGGGGTGTACGGCTGGCCCGGCGGGGTGTACGGCTGATTCGCCCCGGCCGGGAACGTGGGCCCGATCGGCGGGTGTCCCGGGGCCGGCGGCTGCCCGGCGGCGGGCGCCGTGACGGTGGCCCCGGCGGCGGGCGCCGTGACGGTGGCCCCGGTAGCGGGCGCCGTGACGGTGGCCCCGGCGGGCGGCCAGCCACTCGGATCCGCCGACTGTCCCGGCACCGACGGGTGACCGGCGGCCGGTGCCGCGACCGCGGCCCGGGCGGCCGACGGCCAGCCACCCGGATCCGCTGGCGGGTGACCGGTCGGGGCGGGCGCGGACGGCGTACCCCACGGGGTCGGCTGCGGCGGATGGCCGGCAGCGGCCGGCGGAGGGTACGCCGACCCGGACGCCGGGTGCGGCTCGATGCGGGGTGGCAGCGGCCCGGGGCGGCTCTCGCCGGCGGGTGCCGGCCAGCCGTGATCGGCGCCGTGCGGCGTCGTCGCACCGCCCGATTCGTGTCCCGCAGTCATGCACGTCCTCCCCGTAGACGCCCGAACAGTCGCCGGCTGCGGTGCCTGCGCCCGCGCTGCGGCCCGATGGACCGTACCTGCGCGAACGGGGTTTGTCTTCCCCGATGTCCGGCTCACGGGAGGACACCTGGCGGCCACCTCACCGACACACGCCGGACGGCTGCGCCCGCGTGTCCCCGGTCGCGCACTAGGGTTGTCAGGTGACCGACGAACCACCCCAGCGCCGTCGGGCCGCCGAAAGCCGTACGGGAAGCCCACCGCACCACCCGCCGCCGGCCCTGCCGGAACCGCCGGGCGCGGGGGCGGAGCCGAGCGCCGGCGGGCCCGTTCCGCTGACCGCCCCCCGTGAGGGCACGCCCCGGCCGGTGGCCACCCCCGCCGAGTTCGACGAGGTCGTGGCCCGTTTCGCCGCGGGCACCGGCCCGGTCGCCCTGGACGCGGAACGCGCCTCGGGCTACCGCTACAGCCAGCGCGCCTACCTGGTGCAGTTGCGCCGTGCCGGCGCCGGCACGGCGCTGATCGACCCGCTACCGCTGCCCGACCTGACCGCCCTCGACGAGGTGATCGGCGAGGCCGAGTGGGTGCTGCACGCCGCCAGCCAGGATCTGCCGTGCCTGGCCGAGCTCGGGCTGCGCCCGCGCCGGCTCTTCGACACCGAACTGGCCGCTCGGCTGGCCGGATTCGAGCGGGTCGGCCTGGCCGCGCTGACCGAGCAGCTGCTCGGGTTCGGCCTGGAGAAGCACCACTCGGCGGCCGACTGGTCGAGCCGGCCGCTGCCGGAGTCCTGGCTGACCTACGCCGCGCTCGACGTGGAGCTGCTGGTCGACCTGCGCGACGCGCTCGACGAGGAGCTGATCCGGCAGGGCAAGTCCGAGTGGGCGGCGGAGGAGTTCGCCGCGCTGGTGCGTACCGGGGCGCGCCCGCCCCGGGTGCGTGCCGAGCCGTGGCGGCGCACCTCCGGCATCCACCGGGTGCGCGGGGCGCGGGCCCAGGCCCGGGTCCGGTCCCTGTGGTACGCGCGGGACCAGATCGCGGCCCGGCGGGACGCCGCGCCGGGCCGGGTGCTGCCGGACTCGGCGATCGTCGCCGCCGCCGAGCTGGACCCGAAGGACGAGAAGAGCCTGCTCACCCTGCCCGGCTTCGGCGGCCGGTCGGTGCGCCGGCTGGCCCGCACCTGGCTGGCCGCACTCGACGACGCCCGGCAGTTGCCGGACGACGCGCTGCCGGTGGCCCCGACGGTGGAGGGTCCCCCGCCGCCGCACCGCTGGGCCGAGCGGGATCCGGTGGCCGCGGCCCGGCTGGCCCGCTGCCGCGAGGTGGTGGTCCGGATCGCCGGCGAGCACACCCTGCCGCCGGAGAACCTGATCGCCCCCGACTCGATCCGTCGCCTCGCCTGGGTCCCGCCCGAGGAGATCACCGAGCAGACCGTCGCGGAGACCCTGCGCGGCTTCAACGCCCGCGAGTGGCAGATCCGCCTCCTCCTTCCCGCCCTGGCTCTTATACACATCTCCGAGCCCACGAGACTAGCGCTCAACTCGTATGCCGT
>NZ_POUB01000405.1 GCF_003236335.1 Micromonospora deserti | reverse complement strand
GGGGAGTGGTCGGGTTGGGCGTGGTGGGCGACGGCGTGCCGCCCGGGCCGACGCCGGTCACCTCGCCGTTGCCGCCGTCGAACGCGACGTCCGAGCAGCCGAAGAAGTTCTCCTGGCTGTCCGAGCGGACCCACCGGGAGTAGATGATGTGCCGGCCGCTCTTGCCGGAGGGCAGGTTGCCGCTGAAGTAGTAGTGCCCGTCGTTGGTCCCGACCGCGCCCCGCTGGGGCGGGTTGGTGACCGTCAGGAAGGGCTGCTCCTCCAGATCGCTCCAGGCCAGCGGCCGGGTCGGGCTCCAGCTGTCCTTGGTGACGTAGAAGTAGAACGTGCCCGGGTGGTGGGCCCAGTTGCTGTACCGGAACTCCATCCGCGCCCCGGCCGTCAGGTGGGTCAGCGGCCAGTCGGTGCGGGCCAGGTCGTAGCCGCTGAAGCCGGGGTTGCCCCCGCTGCACAGCTGCCCGTCGGGGATGTAGCCGACCGTCCGGCCCCCCGCGTCTGAGCGGAGCACGCTGAACCAGTTGTAGAGCGAGTTGGCGCCGCTCTGGCCCACCGCGGCGGCGCAGGCGGGATTGTTGGGCCGGATCTCGCCGGTGGCGGTGAGCCCGTCCTTCCAGCAGAGGAAGGTCCGGCTGCCCGGGGTCATCGCGGCGCCGTGCGCCGCGGCCGGCTCGGGACTGGCGGCCAGGGCTATGGCGCCCGCGACCAGGGTGGCGGCCGCGGTGAGCAACGCGGCGGTGCGGGAACGATGGGACACGGGTTCTCCTGACTCGCGGGACGCGGCAGCCCCGCGGGACAACGCGCGGGGTGGCACCCGGCCGCCCCGCTGCGACGAGCGGATACGACGGTCGCGGTGTTCTGTCCGCCGGCTCGATCGGCGGACGCGCACCGCCTGCGGTCCGCCTCGCGGACCGGTGCCCTCGCGTGGAAACCCGACGCCGGCGGCGCGGCAGCCCCCGCACCGCCCGGCATGCGCCATCCCACCACGCGGTGGGAGTCGGCGCAATAGCTCGTGCTCGATGTGTCAGTAGCGCTCGACGAGGTGCCCCCGCCCGGCGGGCGGGTCGTACGGTTCCGGCCAGAACTCGGTGATGGTGCGGATCGCGCCCGCGTCGTCCAGGTCGAAGAAGCCGGTGGCCGGCTCGCCCGCCTCCCAGTACGCCAATACGGTGGCTTCAGCGCTCATCATGGCCCGCACTGTGCCAGCCTGATGCGACAAGATCGGCCATCCCGGTGCGCCGGGAGACGGCGGGGCCCGGGTTCGGTGGCATCGACGGACGGAGGACCGGAATGGGATACGCGGTGGTGCTCGGCGAGGCACTGGTCGACCTGCTCGACACCGAGTGCGACGGTGAGCCGGTCTACCGGCAGGCCATCGGCGGCGGGCCGCTGAACGTCGCGGTCGGCGTGGCCCGGCTCGGCGGGGCGGTCCAGTTCGTCGGATCGCTCGGCGACGACGGGCTGGCCGTGCGGATCCGGAATTTCCTGACCGGCGCCGGCGTCGGGCTGGCCGGCTCGGTCACCGTGCCCGCGCCGACCGCGCTCGCGGTGGCCACCTTCGTGGGCCCGGAACCGGACTTCCGGTTCTACGGCGAGCCCCCCTCCTACGCGCTGCTCGGCGCCGAGGACGTCGACGCCGATCTGGTCGCCGGTGCCGACGTGCTCTACTGCGGGTCGATCGTGCTGCTCCAACCGACGACGCTGGCCGCCGCGCGGCGCGCCTGGGGGCTCGCCACCGGGCTGCGGGTCTTCGACCCGAACGTGCGCCCCCGGCTGCTGGACGGGCCCGCGGCGCTGGCCACGCTGCGCGAGGTGGTGACCGAGTTCGCCGCCGGGGCGCACCTGGTCAAGCTCAGCACCGCCGACGCCGAGCTGCTCTGGCCCGGCGAGCCGGTCGAGGGGGTCGCGGCCCACCTGCGCGAGCTGGGCGCCGGTGCGGCCGTGGTCACGCTGGGCGCCGCCGGCGCGGTGGTCGGAGCCGGCGCCGACCTCGTGCGGGTACCCGCGCCGAAGGTCGACGCGGTGGACGCCACCGGCGCCGGTGACTCGGTGATGGCCGCGCTCATCGCCGACCTGCTGGTCGACGGCGAACCGGTCGACCCGGCCGGCTGGCACCAGCGGGTGGCGTTCGCGCTGCGCGTCGCGGGTCTGGTCTGCGAGAGCCGGGGCGGGGCGACCGCGATGCCCACCCGGGCCGAGGTGATGCGCCGCTTCGCCGGCTGACGGCCTGCCCGCCACCACCGCGGCCGTCCCGCGGTGGGTTGCGGCGGAGGAACGCCGACGGCGCAGGAGCAGGCCGGGGTGGCGGGCAGCGGTGGGTCAGGTGGTGCCATCGAGTTCGGCATAGCCGCGGCGCGCGGCGTACAGGGCGGCACGCGCGCCGAACGGGGCCTCGGCGGCGACCCGCTCGGGTGGGGCGCCCCCGGTGTGCCCGGCGCGGATCAGCCAGGCCAGCTCCACCAGCTGGCCGTGCTGGGCGCGGACGAACCCGGCGTCCACCGGATCACCGTGCCCGGGCACCACCACGGTGGCCGGGGTGGTCATCCGGAGCAACTCGGCGACGGTGTCCGGCCACTGCAGCGGGTACGACTCCTCGAAGGCCGGCGGCCCGCTCTGCTCGACCAGGTCCCCGGCGACCAGCACGTCGGCGTCCGGCACGTGCACCACCAGGTCACCGGCGGTGTGGCCGCGCCCGGGGTGGCGCAGCACCACCCGCCGGCCGCCGATGTCGAGCACGGCCTCGGAGTGGATGGTGTGCGTCGGCGCCAGCAGCTCGATGTCGACCAGCTCCTCGGCCAGCGCCGGCTGCTCGGCGCGCATCTCCTCGTACGCCTCCCGGCGCAGCCGGTCGGGCCGCTCGCGGATGGCCTCGGCGGTCCGCTCGTGGGCGTACACCCGACGGGGCGGGTCGGCGGCGAGCGTCGCGTTGCCGAAGCAGTGGTCGAAGTGGTGGTGGGTGTTGACCAGCGTCCACGGGTGGGAGGTGACCGCCCGGGCGGCGGCGGCCAGCTCGGTGGCCTGCCCGGCCGTGGAGAGCGTGTCGACCAGCAGCGCCGCGCCGTCGCCCACGACCAGCGTGACGTTCACCCGCAGCAGGGGCTCGCGTAGCACGTGCACCCGGTCGGCGATCTCGACGAAGCGGCCGATCATGACGGCCGCGCGACGCGCTCGACAAAGCGCTGCCGGTCGACCAGCAGCCGCTCCACCCGGCCCTCGGCCACCGTCGACTCGCCCTCGGTGACGGTCACCTCGAAGAGCAGCGTCCTACCGTCGACCTTGGCCAATCGCGCGTGCGCCACCACCGTCCGCCCGACCGGGGTGGCCGACCGGTGGTCGAGCTCCACCCGCACTCCGACGCTCGTCGAGCCGCTGGGCATCCGGGTGGCGGTCGCGGCCACCGTGGCCGCCTCGGCCAGCGCGAGCACCCGGGGTGTGCCCAACACCGGCACGTCCCCGGAGCCGACCGCCTGGGCGGTGTCCGCGTCGGTGACGGTCAGCTCGACCCGGGCGGCCAGGCCCGGCGCGAAGGGGGGCTCCGGCTGCTCCTGCATGGACAAAGCCTAGACGAGGCGGACGGGGTGTCCCGCCTCCGGCGGCCGGACACCCCCGGTCGGCGGACGCTCGGGTATGACCCCGCACCGACAGGCCGACCCCCGGGCCGGGTCCGCCTGGCAGGTTTCGCTGTCGGCGGAGGAGCCGACCCGGTAGACGCCGGCACGAGCGTCACCGCCGCGCAGTGGGAGCGGGCCCCGGTCCTGGCCGTGCTGACCCGCGACCTGCCACTGGTGCTCGACGTCACGGTCGACCCGCCCGTCTCGCCCCACCGTCCGCGGTCCCGTGGACGCCGCGCTGACCACCCTGCTGCCCCCAGGTGGTCGGCGTCGGCGGTGCTGAGCTTGACCAGGTGCGCCCCGGCGGCGAACTCGGTCACCACCTCGCGCAGCGTGGCCAGCGCCGCGGGCCCGTCCAGCAGCCGGGGG
>NZ_POUB01000404.1 GCF_003236335.1 Micromonospora deserti | reverse complement strand
GGGGAGCGGGTGGTGGCGGGCCGCCGATCCGGCAGGTCCAGGTGTGCCGGCGTCGGCGTCAGGGATCCCAGCGGCTGGGTGGCGGGTCAGGCCCTGGCGAGGCGTTCGAGGGCGCCGCGGGCTACCTCGGGGCGGGTGGTGTACCAGAACGGTGGTAGCGAGCGGCGCAGGAACGGGCCGTAGCCGCGGGCCGTCTCCAGCCGCGAGTCGAGCACCGCGACCACGCCCCGGTCGCCGGTCGCCCTGATCAGCCGGCCCACACCCTGGGCGAGCCGTACCGCGGCGATCGGCACGCTCACCGCGGCGAAGCCGGAGCCACCGGTGGCGTCCACCGCGGCGGCCCGGGCCGCGGCGAGCGGCTCGTCCGGCCGGGGGAACGGCAGCCGGTCGATGACCACCAGCTGGCAGGCGTCGCCCGGCACGTCCACCCCCTGCCAGAGCGACATCACCCCGAACAGGCAGCTGGAGCGCTCCTCCCGGAACCGGCGCACCAGCAGCGGCAGCGACTCCTCGCCCTGGAGCAGGATCGGCAGGTCGGTCCGCGCGCGGAGCAGCTCCGCGGCCTGCTGCGCGGCCCGTCGGGAGGAGAAGAGCCCGAGCGTACGCCCGCCGAGCGCGGTCACCAGCCCGAGCAGCTCCTCGCCGGCCGCGTCGGGCAGCCCGGAGACGCTGGGCCGGGGCAGGTGCGCGGCGACGTAGAGGATGCCCTGCCGGGCGTAGTCGAACGGGGAGCCCACGTCGAGTGATCGCCAGCCCGGCCCCGAGGTGGCCGGCACACCCGCCGTGCCTGCCGATCCGGCGGCACCCGCCGCGCCAGCGCCAGCGGGGGAGGGACCGGTGTCGGCGGGGGGCCGGCCGGCGGACCGGGCGGCCAGGGCGGCGGCGGCCGGCGTCGGCGGAGGCGACGGGGGCGCGTCGAGACCGAGTGCCCGGGCCACCGTGTCGAACCGGCCGCCGAGTGTCAGGGTCGCCGAGGTGGCGACCACGGTGCGCTCGTCGTACAGGTGGGTGGCGAGGGTGCCGGCGACCGAGAGCGGCGCCACCACCAGCGCCCGGCGGCCGGTGGTGTCGTTCCTCTCCACCCAGGCCACGTCATGGTCGGCCTCGTCCAGCAGCCGCTGCGCGGTGTCGGACAGCTCGTCGAGCACCGCCTTGGCCTGCTGCTTGCGCACCGGGTCGGGGTCGTCGGCCTTGACGTCACCCATCACGTCGAGCGCCGCCCGGGTGGCCGCGTCGAGCAGGGTGCACGCCTCACGAAGCGGCGCGGGCAGCCCGGCGGTGATCCGCCCGGCGGGCGCCTCGGCCAGCCCGACCGCGAGGGCGTCGCCCGCCGCGGTCAACGCCTCGGCGGTCTCCGGTCGCAGCAGTGGCCGGGCCCGTCGGGCGGACCGGTCGATCAGCTCGGGCACCAGCTCGGCCTGCGCGGCGGAGGAGACCCGGTCGGCCAGCTCGTGCGCCTCGTCGACGATCAGCAGTTTGTGCGGCGGCACGATCTGCCGGCCGGCGAGCATGTCCACCGCGAGCAGGCTGTGATTGGTGACCACGATGTCGGCCTCGCGGGCCCGCGCCCGGGACGCCTCGGCGAAGCACTCGGCGCCGAACGGGCAGCGGGACGCCCCGACGCACTCCCGAGCCGGCATCGAGACCAGCCGCCACGCCTGGTCGTCAACGCCCGGGTCAAGCTCGTCGCGGTCGCCGGTGTCGGTCTCCATCGCCCAGTCGCGCAGCCGCTGGACCTGCTTGCCGAGCCGCCCCGCCTCGCCGAGCCACCTGTTGCCGCCGCCCGGGCGCGGGGCCGGGGCGTCGAAGAGGGCATCCTCCGGCTCGGCTTCCGTCGAGTTGTCCAGCCGGGCCAGGCAGAGGTAGTGGTGCCGCCCCTTCAACACCGCGAAGGTGGGCCGCCGGCTGAGCAGCGGCTCCACGGCGTCCGCCAGCCGGGGCAGGTCGTGGTCGACCAGCTGGGACTGCAGCGCCAGGGTGGCCGTGGAGACCACCACCGGACCGTCCACGGTCAGCGCCGGAGCGAGGTAGGCCAGCGACTTGCCGGTGCCGGTGCCGGCCTGTACCAGCAGGTGTTCGCGGGCGGCCACGCACTCCTCGATGGCGGCCGCCATCTGCTGCTGGCCTGGGCGGGCGGCGCCGCCGGGCACCGCGCCGACGGCGGCGGCGAGCAGGTCAGCACCGCTGGGCCGGGCGCCCCGGCGCCGGCCGGTGCGGGGCGGCGGGGCGGCGGAACCGGCGGCGGTGCGGAGCGGAGTCACCGTGCGACGGTACCGGGCGGAGCCGACACGGGCCGCGTCCGTCCCGGCGTGGCGACATGCCCCGGTGCGGGTCGCGCTGGCGCTGCGACATCACGGTACGGACGCTCCGGCGGCGCCCGGTTACTTCCCGTGCGGCGACCGTTGGGCGGTATCGGTTAGGGTGCGACTCATGCCGAGCGATGTGGTCCGCGTGATCTACCGCAAGTACGACGGCAGCGCCCACCGCGACTACCCGGCCCGCCGCCTCGCCGAGGACGACCTCGGTGTCTGGCTCGGAGTACCCGCCGGCACCAGGTCGGTCTACCACGGCCGGCCCTCGGTGGAGCAGATCCCGTTCGTGCTCCTGGTGCCGCGGCAGGCCTGGTGGACCGGCATGTTCAACCCGCCGCCGCGAACCAGCGAGGTCTACTGCGACATCGCCAGCCCCGCCCGGTGGGAGAACGACGACACCGTCCACCTGGTCGATTTGGACCTCGACGTGGTCCGCCGGCGGGCCACCGGCGCCGTCGAGCTGCGCGACGAGGACGAGTTCGCCGAGCATCGGGCCCGGTTCGGCTACCCCGACGACCTGGTGGTCGAGGCGGAGGCGGCGGCGCGGTGGCTCCTCGGCGCGCTCGGCGACGGCACGGAGCCGTTCGCCACCTCGTACCGGAAGTGGCTGGCCCTGGTGGTCTGAGCCGCCGGCCGCCGGCCGCCCGCGCGCCGGCCGGCCACCCGCGGCGCGGCGTCACCAGCGCAGCGGCCAGACGTCGTCCGCGTCGAGCGGCGGCAGGTCGCCAACCTTGTCCGGGTTGAGCTGGTTGAAGACGCCGGCCACCCGGCCCTCGTGCACCGCGAACGAGCTCACCAGTCGTAGCGGCCGGCCGTCGGAGTGCACCGTCTCCAGGTGGAGCCCGAGTACGCCGTCGACCAGCACTGGGCGGGCCCGCAACAGGCCGCCGTAGCGGCCGGCCCGGCCGAAGAGACCGAGGATGAACCGGCCCACCGCGTCTGCGCCGACCACCGGGCGCCGGGCGGCCGGGAAGTGCCCGCCGCTGTCGCCGATCAGCATCACGTCCGGGGCGAGCACCTTGACCAGCTCGGCCAGCTCGCCCGACTCGGCGGCGGCGGCGAACGCGGCGACGACCCGGCGCTGCTCGGCCGCGTCGGCGGTGTGCCGGGGCGCCTCGGGGGCGTTGACCGCCCGGCGGGCCCGGGAGGCCAGTTGCCGGGCGGCGGCGTCGCTGGTGCCGAGCACCTCGGCGATCCGGGTGAACGGCACGGCGAAGACGTCGTGCAGCACGAAGGCGACCCGCTGCTCCGGCGTGAGCCGCTCCAGTACCACCAGCAGCGCGGTGCTGACCTGATCGGCGCGGACGGCCCGCTCGGCCGGGTCGGGCGCGAAACCGTCGGTACGGGGGCCCGCGTCGAGCGGCGTCACCATCGGCTCGGGCAGCCACTGGCCCGGGTACGCCTCCCGCCGTACCCGGGCGGAGCGGAGCACGTCCAGGCAGATCCGCGCGCAGGTGGTGGTCAGCCAGGCGTGCAACTGCCGGATCTCGGCGCGGGCCGCCGGGTCGGCGAGGGCGGCGGCGTACCGCAGCCAGGTCTCCTGCACGGCGTCCTCGGCCTCGCTGCGGCTGCCCAGCATCCGGTACGCGACGGCCAGCAGCCGCCCCCGCTCGGCCTCGAACTCCGTAGCCAGATCACGCACCACCACTCCTCCCCACCCACTCCACCCAC
>NZ_POUB01000403.1 GCF_003236335.1 Micromonospora deserti | reverse complement strand
CCCCTCCCGCGCACCGTCCACCCCTTCCCTGTCTTGATCAAGAGGTTGCCGGCACCCGGCGCCTGGACCTGCCTCCCGGTGACTGGCACATGCACGGGCCGGCGACCGCTAGCGTCCCGCTCGTCAGATTTCGCAGTGATGGACGTAAACGTGGGGAGCCCGGCAGCGTCGGCCGGCTGACCGGCGCGGCGGAGCGCGGGCAGGCGGGCCGCTGGGTGGTTATGGTCGTCGGGTGAACCGACTCGCTGACGCCACCAGCCCGTACCTGCTCCAGCACGCCGACAACCCGGTCGACTGGTGGCCCTGGTGCGACGAGGCGTTCGCCGAGGCGAGACGGCGCGACGTCCCCGTGATCATCTCGGTCGGTTACGCCGCCTGTCACTGGTGCCATGTGATGGCGCACGAGTCGTTCGAGAACGAGCAGGTCGGCGCCCTGATGAACGACGACTTCGTGTCGATCAAGGTGGACCGCGAGGAACGGCCGGACGTCGACGCGGTCTACATGACCGCGACCCAGGCCATGACCGGGCAGGGCGGCTGGCCGATGACCGTCTTCGCCACCCCGGACGGCACCCCGTTCTTCTGCGGCACCTACTTCCCCCGGCCCAACTTTCTCCGGCTGCTCCAGTCCGTCGCCACCGCCTGGCGCGACCAGCGCGACGCCGTCCTGAAGCAGGGCGCCGCCGTGGTCGAGGCGATCGGCGGCGCCCAGGCCGTGGGTGGGCCCAGCGCGCCGCTGGACGCCGCGACGCTCGACGCCGCGGCCGGACAGCTCGCCCGGGAGTACGACGAGACGAACGGCGGCTTCGGCGGGGCGCCCAAGTTCCCGCCGCACATGAACCTGCTCTTCCTGCTCCGGCACCACCAGCGCACCGGCTCACCGCGCAGCCTGGAGATCGCCCGGCACACCTGCGAGGCGATGGCCCGCGGCGGCATCTACGACCAGCTCGCCGGCGGCTTCGCCCGATACTCGGTGGACGCGCACTGGACCGTGCCGCACTTCGAGAAGATGCTCTACGACAACGCGCTGCTGCTGCGGGCGTACACCCAGCTCTGGCGGCTGACCGGCGACCCGATGGCGGCCCGGGTCGCCGCCGAGACGGCCGCGTTCATGATCGACGACCTGGGCACCGCCGAGGGCGGCCTCGCCTCCGCGCTGGACGCCGACACCGAGGGCGTCGAAGGGCTCACCTACGCCTGGACCCCGGCCCAACTGATCGAGGCGCTGGGCGAGCAGGACGGCAGGTTCGCCGCCGACCTGTTCGCCGTGACCGACGAGGGCAGCTTTGAGCACGGCACGAGCGTGCTGCGGCTGGCCCGGGACGTCGACGACGTCGACCCGGCGGTCGCGGCCCGGTGGGAGCAGGTCCGGGCCCGGCTGCGCGAGGTCCGTGACAGTCGGCCCCAGCCGGCCCGCGACGACAAGGTGGTCGCCGCCTGGAACGGGCTGGCGGTCACCGCGCTGGTCGAGCACACCGCGCTGACCGGTGACCCGGTGACCGCCGCCGCGGCGGTCCGGATCGCCGAGGTGCTCGCCGACCGCCACCTCGTCGACGGGCGGCTGCGCCGGGTCTCCCGGGGCGGTGTCGTCGGCGGGCCGGCCGGTGTGCTGGAGGACTACGGCTGCGTGGCCGAGGCGTTCTGCGCCGTGCACCAGCTCACCGGCGAGGGGCGCTGGCTCACCCTCGCCGGTCGGCTGCTCGACGTCGCGCTGGACCGGTTCGCCGCGCCCGACGGCGGCTTCTACGACACCGCCGACGACGCCGAGCAACTGGTCACCCGGCCGGCCGACCCGACCGACAACGCCACCCCGTCGGGCCGCTCCGCGATCGTCGCCGCGCTGGTGGTGTACGCGGCGCTGACCGGGCAGACCCGCTACCGGGAGGCCGCCGAGGCCGCGCTCGGCACGGTCGCGCCGATCGTCGCCCGGCATCCCCGGTTCGCCGGCTACGCGGCCGCCGTCGGCGAGGCGCTGCTCTCCGGGCCGTACGAGATCGCCGTGGTCACCGAGGCGCCGGCCGGTGACCCGCTGGTCGCGGCGGCGCACCGGCACGCCCCACCCGGCGCCGTGATCGTGGCGGGCCGCCCGGACCAGCCGGGCGTGCCGCTGCTCGCCGACCGGCCGATGGTCGACGGGCGCGCCACCGCGTACGCCTGCCGGGGTTTCGTCTGCGAGCGCCCCGTCACCGAGGTGGATGACCTGGTCGGGCAGCTGGCCGGCCGGTAGGGGTGGCATCGGGCGGGCCGGATAGGCTGGCGCCGCTATGGATTCCCGTACCGGTCTGCCCGTGGTGGGCATGGTGGGCGGCGGCCAGCTGGCCCGGATGACCCACCAGTCCGCGATCGCCCTTGGCCAGTCGCTGCGCGTGCTCGCGCTGGCACCCGACGACGGGGCCGCGCTGGTCGCCGCCGACGTCCAGTACGGCGACCACACCGACCTCGCCGCGCTGCGCACCTTCGCCAAGGGCTGCGACGTGGTCACCTTCGACCACGAGCACGTCCCCACCGAACACATCCGCACCCTCGCCGCGGAGGGGGTGACGCTCTTCCCGCCGGCCGACGCGCTACTGCACGCCCAGGACAAGCGGGTCATGCGGGAGCGGCTCGGTGAGCTGGGCGCGCCCAACCCGGCGTGGCGGCCCGTCGCCGAGCCCGCCGACCTGGTCGGCTTCGGTGACGAGGTCGGCTGGCCGGTGGTGCTGAAGGCGGCCAGCGGCGGGTACGACGGCCGCGGCGTCTGGCCGGTCGCCGACGCGGCGCAGGCCGTCGAACTGGCCACCACGCTGCTCGCCGGCGGGACCCGGCTGATCGTGGAGGAGCGGGTGGCGCTGCGCCGCGAGCTGGCGGTGCAGGTGGCCCGCTCGCCGTTCGGGCAGGTCGCGGCGTACCCGGTGGTCGAGACCGTGCAGCGCGACGGCATCTGCGTCGAGGTGCTGGCCCCGGCGCCGGGCCTGCCGGAGGAGTTGGCGGTCGCCGCCCAGCAGCTCGCCATCGACCTGGCCACCTCGCTGGGCGTGGTGGGTCTGCTCGCGGTGGAGCTGTTCGAGGTGGCCGGCGCCTCCGGCCGGCCGGCACTCGTGGTCAACGAGCTGGCGATGCGCCCGCACAACTCGGGGCACTGGACCATCGAGGGGGCCCGGACCTCGCAGTTCGAGCAGCACCTGCGGGCGGTGCTCGACTACCCGATGGGCGACACCTCGCTGACCGCCCCGGTGGTGGTGATGGCGAACGTGCTCGGCGGCGAGCCGGGCGGGATGTCGATCGACGAGCGGCTGCACCACCTCTTCGCCGCCGAGCCGGGGGCGAAGGTGCACCTCTACGGCAAGCAGGTGCGACCCGGCCGGAAGATCGGGCATGTCACCGTGCTCGGCGACGACCTGGACGAGGTACGGGCACGGGCCGCGCGGGCGGCCCGCTGGCTCCGGGAGGGACACCAGTCAGCGCGAGGAGTGAGCTCGCGAGCCCCGCAGTCGCGAACGAAGGGCAGGCCGGAGTGAGCACGGTCGGGCTGATCATGGGCAGCGACTCGGACTGGCCGACGATGAAGGCCGCCGCCGACGTACTGGGCGAGTTCGAGGTCCGGTACGAGGTGGGCGTGGTCTCCGCGCACCGCACCCCGGCGAAGATGATCGAGTACGGCCGCACCGCCGCCGACCGGGGCCTGAAGGTCATCATCGCGGGCGCCGGTGGGGCCGCGCACCTGCCCGGCATGGTCGCCTCGGTGACCCCGTTGCCGGTGATCGGCGTCCCGGTGCCGCTCAAGCACCTGGACGGAATGGACTCGCTGCTCTCCATCGTGCAGATGCCGGCCGGGATCCCGGTCGCCACCGTGTCGATCGGCAATGCCCGCAACGCCGGCCTGCTCGCCGTCCGCATCCTCGCCGCAGCGGACGAGGAACTGCGCGTGCGAATGGTCGCCTACCAGGAAAGCCTGGAGAAGCTGGTCGCCGAGAAGGAAGCCGCCCTGCACGCCTCCCTCACCTGATC
>NZ_POUB01000402.1 GCF_003236335.1 Micromonospora deserti | reverse complement strand
GGATGGGGGCGGCCCGCCTCGCGGGGCGAGGCGGGCCGTTGTGGGTGTAGCCCCGACCGGATTCGAACCGGCGCTACCGCCTTGAGAGGGCGGCGTCCTGGGCCGCTAGACGACGGGGCCAGAACTTTCCTGCTTCACCACCCTGCCGGGCGGCGCCGCTGTAGTCTAACGGCGTCTCGCGCGGTGGCATGAACCGGGTGCGGGCGGGTAGACCGCGCAGAAGCGAAACGGCCCGCCGCACGAGTGCGACGGACCGTGATCACTGTAGCCCCGACCGGATTCGAACCGGCGCTACCGCCTTGAGAGGGCGGCGTCCTGGGCCGCTAGACGACGGGGCCAGAACTTCCCGCTCGCCGCTCTGCCGAGCGGCGCCGCTGAACTCTACCAGAGATCCTCGCCGGCCCCTCGCGGGCGGCTGGCCGCTCTCCAGCAGATTCCAGCGACCGACATTCTCACGAACACCGGTTGCTGGGGTACCAGGACTCGAACCTAGACTAACTGAACCAGAATCAGTCGGGCTGCCAATTACCCCATACCCCATTGGCCCCTTACGGCGCCGGGACAAGACTTTACCCTCCCGGTGCCGGCAGGCCAAATCGAACCCCGCAAACCACCTCTGACCTGCGGAAACGGCTCGACGCGTCAGACGGGCACCACCGGGTTGGTGAGCTCCCCGATGCCCTCGATCCGCACGCTGACCGTATCCCCGTCCGTGAGCGGGCTAACCCCCGCCGGCGTGCCCGTCAGCACCACGTCACCGGGGAGCAGCGTCATCACGTGCGAGATGTACGACACCAGGGCGGGCACGTCGAAGACCATGTCCCGGGTCCGGCCGAGCTGCCGGACCTCCATCTGCTCCGGGTCGCGACCCACCTCACACCGGACCTCCAGGTCGGAGACGTCCAGCCCGGTGGTGATCCACGGCCCGATCGGGCAGAACGAGTCGAAGCCCTTGGCCCGGGTCCACTGGCCGTCGGCGCGCTGGAGGTCCCGCGCGGTCACGTCGTTGGCGCACGTGTAGCCGAAGATGGCCCGCTCCGCCGCGGCCCGGTCGGCCCGGCGCGCACCCGGAGCGCCGATCACCACCGCCAGTTCCGCCTCGTGCTCGACCTGCTTGGAGAAGATCGGCAGTCGGATCGCGTCCCGCGGCCCGATCACCGAGGTGGACGGCTTCAGGAAGAGCAGCGGCTCCTTTGGTACCTCGCTGCCGTGCTCGGCGGCGTGCTCGGCGTAGTTACGGCCGACACACACCACCTTGCTCGGCAGGATCGGCGAGAGCAGCCGGACGTCCGACAGCGCCCACCGGCCGCCGGTGAAACTGATCTGGCCGAACGGGTGGCCCTCGATCTCTGCGACGGTGAGGCCCTGCGGGCCGGCCCCCGGCTCGCCCTCGACGACCCCGAACGACATTCCCTTGGCATGAGCGAAACGAGCGATACGCACCCGGCCAATCTAGCCCCGCCGGCGCGCAGGCCGGCCGAGGCCACGACCCACCGGGACACCGCCATCGACAGGCGGACGGACCGGGGCACCCCGCCCGCCGGCCCGGCCGACCGGTGGCGCAGCCTACGTCGTTGCCGGACCGCCGGGGCCGACTTCGCCACTTCGTACCCGCACGACATGCGCCCGCCCCTAGCGTCGGCTCCGGAGGTTCGTTCGTATGCCTGCATCGACACGACACCACAGGGCCCTCGCAGTGTTCGTGCACTGCCTCGGCATTCTCGCCGCCGTGCCGGCACTACCCACGGCGGCCCCGGACGCGGCGGCCGCGCAGCCCCGCCCGGCCGCGGCGATCGCACCGACCCCCGCCCCGGCCATGCCGTCGGCGCCACCGGCGGTGCCCACACCGACCCGGGCCGCGCCCCCGATCGCCAAGCCGCCGGTGACGGTACGGGTGGCGCCGGAGAACACGCCCGCGCCGCGCTACCGGATTCTCGTCCGCAACGACGGCAACGCGCCGGTGGACACCACCGTCCGGCAGGAGCTGCCGCCCGGTTCGTCGGCGGCCGCGATCACCGCCGGCGGCCGGGCCACCCGCGCCGCCGGGCAGTCGGCGAGCGAGGTCACCTGGCGGCTGAAGCTGCCGGCCCGGAGCACCACCACGCTCGGCACGACGCTCACCACCGCCGCCCTGGACCGGCCGCTGACCGCGCCGGCCTGCGCCTACGCCAGCGACGGCCGGCGACCGTACGACTGCGCGACGGCGACCTGGAACGCCGCCCCGGCCCGGCCGGTGGAGCAGCGGAGCGAGCCACCGGTGTGGCGCCAGACGCCCGTGCTGCTGGGCGGGGTGGCCGCGGTGGCGCTGTTCGCCGTGGGCGTCACCTGGACCTGGCGTCGCCGGCGCCGGCGAGTCGCCGCGGCCCGTGCCGATGACGGCCTGGGAACGGTCTACCCGCGACCGGCGGCGCCCCGACCGGCACAGCGCCGGCGCACCCCCTCGACCTGGCTGATCGTCCCGGTGACCGCGCTGGTGCTGGCCGGTACGGTCGGCACGGCGGCCTGGACGGCCACCCGGCAGGTCGCCGACATCGACACCGACAGCCAGCCGACCAGCGGCGCCTGGCTCGGCAAGGGGGTGTACGGGGCGGTCGGCGAACCGCTGCGGGAGTCGGCGTTCGAGTTCACCGTCTACCGCGTCGCCTGCGAGCCGGGGCGGGCCGCGCGGCAGTGCCAGGCCACCGTCGGGGTCCGCAACGTCACCCCGGAGCAGCAGAGCTGGCACGGCCGGTTGCAGCGGGCGTACCTGCCGGACGGCAACTTCGTCAGCACCGACGAGCAGGCCACCCGGGCGGCCAACCAGGGCCGCGACGTTTTCGCCCAGCCGATGGCGGCCGGGAGCCGGATGGTGCTGCCGCTGGTCTTCACCGTCGACGGGCGGGACCCGCCGAAGCAGCTGGAGCTGCGCAGCGGCGTCTTCTCCGCCGGGGTGCGGGTGGACGTGCCCTGACCGGCGGTCGGGCAGCGGTCGTACCCTGGGGTCCGTGACCGCTGCCCTCGCCCCCGCGACCGTGCTCGACGCGGCGCAGTGGCAGGCCCGGCGCCGGGCGCACGAGGAGCGGGTCGATGGGTGGCTGATCCCGCACCTGGCCCGCCGCCGCCGGGGCGAGAAGCACCCGGTGGAGGACTTCCTCTTCACCTACTACTCGCACCGCCCCGCGCAGCTGCGCCGGTGGCACCCGGGCGCCGGGGTGGTGCTGCGCGACGCGGACCCGGCCGAGTTCGGCCGGGACTACCGCGTCACCGCCGCCGGGGTCACCCTCGACACCGAGGCCGTACGCACGCGGCGCGCCGAGTCGGTCGGCTGGATCCGGTCGCTGCTGGCCGCCACCGCCGCCCGGCCGGGGCACTTCGGCTGCTTCGGGATGCACGAGTGGGCGATGGTCTACCGGCAGACCCAGGAGGAGGTACGCCACAACGCCTGGCCGCTGCGGCTGAGCCCGGAGCGGACGGCGGCGGTCGTCGAGCAGCGGGGCGTGCGGTGCAGCCACTTCGACGCGTACCGGTTCTTCACCCCGCCGGCCCGACCATTGAACCTGCTCACCCCGACCCGGGCGACGCAGCACGCCCACGAGCAGCCGGGCTGCCTGCACGCAAACATGGATCTGTACAAGTGGGCGTACAAGCTCGCCCCGCTGGTGCCGTCGGAACTCGTCGCCGACTGCTTCGCGCTGGCCCGGGAGATCCGCACCCTCGACATGCGGGCCAGCCCGTACGACCTGGCCGCGCTCGGGTACCCGCCGGTGCGGGTGGAGACGCCGGAAGGGCGAGCCGAGTATGTGACCGCACAGCGGGCGTTCGCCGCACGGGCCGCCCAGCTGCGCAAGCGCCTCCTGGCAACCACACCGCGGTAGCCCCTCCCCCGCCCTCCCGGTCGCCCCGTTGATCATGAAGTTTGCGCCAGCGTGGAGATCAAGGCTGACGCCAACCTCTTGATCAACCACGACGGGAGGTGGTGGGCGGCGGTTAGTCGCCGTTGATGCGGCGGTCACGTTTGCGCTGCGCCCGGCGTTTCTTGTCGGTCAGGCGG
>NZ_POUB01000401.1 GCF_003236335.1 Micromonospora deserti | reverse complement strand
GACGGGCAGCGGGCCCGCCGCCGTGACCGGCGGCCCGATGGGCAGCGGGAGGGTCGGGCGGTGGTCCCGACGCGGCGCGCCGAAGCTCAGCCCGACCGGGTCGGTGTGCGCCACCCCCGGGTCGAAGAACCGCAGCTCGGTGCGGCCGATCCGGATCACGTCCCCGTCGGCGAGCCGCTCGACGCCGGTGATCTGCCGGTCGTTGAGCCAGGTGCCGTTGGTGGAGCCGAGATCCGCCAGTGACATCCCCTCACCGGTCAGCCACACCTCGGCGTGCCGCCGGCTCAGGTGCGGGTCATGGACCACGATGTCGGCCGTCGACGCCCGGCCGACCACCTGCCGTGCCGGGCCGAGCCGGAAGCTCAACCCCCGCATCGGCCCACCGGTCACTGTCAACAGCGGCATCAGTTCCGGATGTTCCTCCATGGACAGTCAGCCCTCCACCCACACACGGTCCCCCCGCGCGTCAGCCTGCCACCACACCCACGCTCACCTCCACCACCGGCCGGTCATCTCGGCCTCCCCGGCCGGACACCTTCCCGTCAACATTTCGGTCCCGTGGACGGGACCGGGCAGCTGCCGTCCCACCGACCGGCGGACCGCGCCCGCCACCCCTGGCCGGCACGGGGCCGCCCGCCGCTGAGTTCAACGAGGCGGGCCGGCTCCGACTGTCGCGGCCCTACCGGTGAGTAATCTTCGGGTCTAGACTTCCGCCATGACGGCTGTACATGTCCCGGGCACCCCCGTCGTCGAGGACGGCCGGCTGGTGTCGACGAGCCCGGCTACCGGCGCAGAGGCCGGGCGCCTCCCGGTCGCCACCGCCGCCGACGTCGAGCGCGCGGTCGACCGGGCCCGCTCCGCCGCGGCGTGGTGGGCCGGGCTGGGCTTCACCGGGCGCCGGGAGCGGCTGCTGCACTGGCGCAGGCTGCTGGCCCGCCGGATCGAGGAACTCGCCGAGCTGGTCCACGTGGAGGGCGGCAAGCCGGTCGCGGACGCCGTCGTCGAGATCGTCACGGCCGTCGAGCACGTCGACTGGGCGGCCCGCAACGCTCGCCGGGTGCTGGGCCCGCGCCGGGTCCGCTCGCGGCTCATCCTCGCCGAGTTCTCCGCCCACCTCGAATACCAGCCGCACGGGGTGGTCGGCGTGATCGGCCCGTGGAACTACCCCGTCTTCACCCCCATCGGCTCCGCCGCGTACGCGCTGGCCGCCGGAAACGCGGTGGTGCTCAAGCCCAGCGAGTACACCCCGGCCGTCGGGCAGTGGCTGGTCGACACGTTCGCCGAGGCGGTGCCCGAGCAGCCGGTCTTCACCGCGGTGCACGGGCTCGGCGACGTGGGCGCCGCGCTGTGCCGGTCCGGGGTGGACAAACTCGCCTTCACCGGCTCCACGGCGACCGCGAAGAAGGTGATGGCGGCCTGCGCGGAGTCGCTGACCCCGGTGCTACTGGAGGCCGGCGGCAAGGACGCGATGATCGTCGACGCCGACGCCGACCTGGACGCCGCCGCCGACGCGTGCGTCTGGGGCGCGCTGACCAACGCCGGCCAGACCTGCATCGGCATCGAGCGGGTGTACGCGGTCGAACCGGTCTTCGACGCCTTCGTCGGCAAGGTGGTCGAGCGCGCCGGCCGGCTGACCGTCGGCCCCGACGGTGCCGACATCGGCCCGATCACCATGCCCAGCCAGCTCGATGTGATCCGCCGCCACATCGACGACGCCCTCGCACGGGGCGGGCGCGCGGTCCTGGGTGGCGCGGACGCGGTGCAGCCGCCGTACGTGCGACCCACGGTGCTGGTGGACGTGCCGGAGGATTCGCTCGCCGTCCGCGAGGAGACCTTCGGCCCAACCCTGACCGTCAACCGGGTCCGCGACGCCGACGAGGCGGTGGCCCGCGCCAACGCCCTCCCGTACGGCCTGGGGGGTTCGGTCTTCGGTCGACGGCGGGCGGTGGCGACCGCGCGGCGGCTGCGCTCCGGGATGGCCTCGATCAACTCGACCCTGACCTTCGCCGGGATGTCGACCCTGCCGTTCGGCGGCGTCGGCGACTCGGGCTTCGGGCGCATCCACGGCGAGGACGGGCTGCGCGAGTTCGGCCGAGCCAAGGCGATCACCCGCCGGCGAGCCCGGTCGCTACTGCCCTCGATGACCTTCGAGCGGACGCCGGCCGACGTCGGGCGGCTGGTGAAGGCGGTCAAGATGATGTACGGCAGGTGACGCCGGGCAGCGACCGGCCCGGGTAGGTCCATCGTGGCGGGAGCGGGCCGGTGGCTACGACCTGCCGCCGCGGGCTGGTGGCGGGCGCCCGATCAGAACAGCGTCAGCTCGTCCCGCTCGATGCCGCGCAGCTTGTCGTAGTCGACGACCACGCAGCGGATGCCCCGGTCGGTGGCGAGCACCCGCGCCTGCGGCTTGATCTCCTGCGCGGCGAAGACACCGGCGACGGGGGCGAGCAGCGGATCGCGGTTGAGCAGTTCGAGGTAGCGGGTGAGCTGCTCGACACCGTCGATCTCGCCGCGCCGCTTCACCTCGACGGCGACGGTGCCCTGCGCCCCGTCCCGGCAGAGCAGGTCGACCGGGCCGATGGCGGTCATGTACTCGCGGCGAATCAGGGTGAACCCCTCGCCGAGGGTCTCCGGGTTGGCCGCGAGCAGCTCCTGCAGGTGCGCCTCGACGCCGTCCTTGCGCAGGCCCGGGTCGACGCCCAGCTCGTACGAGGTGTCCTGGAAGATCTCCTCCAGGGTGATCCGCAGTTCCTCGCCCGCCTTGTTGACCACCCGCCAGACGCCGGGCGCCTCCTCCAGCCGGCACGGCGGGCTCATCCAGTTCAGCGGCTTGTACGCCCGGTCGTCGGCGTGGATGGACACCGACCCGTCCGCCTTCACCATCAGCAACCGGGTGGCCGGCGGCAGGTGGGCCGAGAGCCGTCCGACGTAGTCCACCGAGCACTTCGCAATCACCAACCGCACCCGACGAGGGTAGCGGAGGCGCCGCCTCCCGCCAGCGAGCACCACTGGCGTGCCGGTGCGATGCTGAGACGGTGCTCGAAGTGCTCACCGGTACCGGCCTCGCCGCCTCGGCGGGGCTGAACGCCTACATACCCCTGCTCACCATGGGCCTGCTGGCCCGCCACACCGACCTGATCGACCTGCCGAGCGGCTGGCAGTGGCTCGGCAACGGGTGGGTGATCGGCATCCTGGCGGTGCTGCTCGTCATCGAGGTGGTCGCCGACAAGGTGCCGGTGGTCGACCACGTCAACGACGTGGTGCAGACCGTGGTGCGGCCGACCGCCGGCGGGCTCGCGTTCGGCGCGGGCTCCGCGTCCGAGACCGTCACGGTGAGCGACCCGGGCAACTTCTTCTCGTCCAATGACTGGGTGCCGGTGGCGACCGGGGTGCTCATCGCGCTCGGCGTGCACCTGCTCAAGTCCGCCGCCCGGCCGGTCATCAACGCGACCACGGCCGGGGCCGGCGCGCCGGTGGCGAGCACCGCCGAGGACGCCACCAGTGTGCTCATGTCGGTGGTCGCGATCCTTCTGCCGGTGCTGGTGCTGGCGTTCCTGCTCGGGCTGGTGCTCTTCCTCTTCTGGTTCCTGCGCCGCCGGTCCGACCGGCGCCGGGAACGTCAGGCGGCACGGGCCGCCGGCTTCCGCGTCTGACCCGCGTACGCCCACCGCCGGGGGCTGCGTCAGCGTGGCTCCGGGCTCCCGACACCGTCGCACCCGTGCCGGGTGTCGGCGTCGGAGGCGCGCGGCCGGCCGGCACCCGATGGGCGGCGGCCGGTGTGGATATGTGCCGCTGGCCGGCACCCGGTGTCGGGTGCCGGCCAGGGTTGATGATGCCGCCGGCCGGCACCCACGATCGGGTGCCGGCCGGCGTCCCCCTTGTGTGGTTGATGTCGGTGGTGGTTCAGCTGTCGGGGGTGTCAGCTGTTCCAGTGCTGGGTGACGAGGTCGGCGGCCTGCTGTTCCCACTGTGCGTAGTGGTCCGGGTAGGCCGAGACCTGCACGGTCTGGGCGGCCCGGGTCAGCGGCATGTCCTGCCACCCGTC
>NZ_POUB01000400.1 GCF_003236335.1 Micromonospora deserti | reverse complement strand
GTTTCGGGGACAGGGTGTGTCCCGGCGCGTGGAGGCCACACGTTCCCTGAAACTGTGTGGATCTCGGCGGCGCCGGACGCACCGGACTATGCGGCTGCGCGGGTGGCGCGGAGATTGGGTAGGCTGTCGGGCGCGTCCTGCGTGTCGGGGCGTACGCGGGCGTAGCTCAATGGCAGAGCTTCAGTCTTCCAAACTGACGGTGCGGGTTCGATTCCCGTCGCCCGCTCCACAGCCCTCCGGCCCAGGTCAGCGGCGGGAGCCGCCGGTCCTGGGCCGGCTGGCCACTCCCCCGCTTGGATCTTGCGGGCCATCCGTACGCCACTAGCTGCCGTCGCCGTTCTTACGGCCGAGCCTGCCGGGCGCTCCGCCGCTCCATGGCCAAATGCGATCTCACGGTCCGGATCACCGGTCGCGTGCTGGTAGATCAACACAGCCCGCCTGCTCGCGTGGGCCATTCGGTGGATCAGCTCCAGCGTGCTGGCCCCTGAGGCGGCAGCGAGGGTGTAGCCGGTGTGCCGCAGGTCGTGGAAGTGAAAGCCGGGCAGGCCCCGCGCTGCGACCGCCCGCGTCCACTTGACCGCCCCTTGTGGCCCTGGCTAGAAGGGCAAGGTAAGCGTCGTCATCAGTGCGGCGAGCAGGACGTCCGGGGTCTGCGCGAGCATCGTCGCCCGCCAGATCCGACTCCTCGGATTCCATTTCTTCTCGGGCAGATAGTAGACAATCAGCGTCTTCACCCCGTGCATCGCGAACATGAAGAAGGGGAAGAAGGTCAGCCACCCTGAGATGTTGAACGCCCAGTCCTTGACCGTCTCGGTGGCGAATATCGACACCGGGATCAGGACGAGCGCGGTACCGGCAAACACCACCCCGCACAGCAGCAGCCAGGCAACCGACCGGGTCACATGTCGCAGCCCGAGGTCCTCCACCTCCTCGCCCAGCAGACTCGCGTCCTCGATCACCTCGGCGCGCCGCTCCGCAGGCGTCTTGCCGTCAACGCCTAGGAACATGGCGATAGGCCCGGCGAGCCAGCGGACCAGCCACGCCGACAAATCCACGTCGTCTCCCGCACCTCATCAAAGGGAGCAAGAGCGTACAGGTCTGAACGCCGGTCACGACCTGATGGCGAGGCCAGCCCGGCCCATTGCCCACAAGGCCCAGGTAGACCGCATGATCGCGGCACCTGAGCCGTCCGCTCTCCCCATGTTCGATCCTGCATGCCATCCGCGTGCCATTCACCGGCGGCGTCGGCCCTCTCCGGCGATGCGGCGGTTCATCGCCCGGGCCATCTCGCCGTCACGCTCGCCGGTGGCGCGCTGGTAGGTCAACCGGTGGGAACGCTGGATCGGTCAGTGGACGTCGAAGCCGGCGAAGAAATCCACTACCTCACCCGGTCGAGGGCGTACGAAAGTGGCTTGCTGCCCCCAGTCGGCAACGTCGACCGGTCCTCGCCCCGCCTGATCCCTTCCGTGGCCTTCTCCACCCAGCTCTCCGATCCGCCGATCACAGGACGGGCATCGCCAGCGGCCGGTTCCTGGGCTGCTCGTTCCGGGCGAGGGTGGCGTCCCCCTTCAGGCCATCATCCGCCGTATGCAGGGGTGCAGAGTAGTATCATCTGGTGATAGTCAGTAAGAGTGACTATCTGGTCGGACGAGCCGCGATGGAGGTCGTGATGGATGGGAACGGAGTCGCCGATCGGGTCGAGATCATGGAGCTGCTGGGCCGGCACCAGATCTACATCGACCTGAAGGACGCCGACGGCTACGCCGGGCTGTACGCCGAGGACGGCAGCTATGAGAGCCCGTTCGGCGGGTCGACCGGCCGGGCGGCGATCAAGGAGCTGTTCCTGGGTTTGCAGGCCTCGGGGTTCACGGCCGGCAAGCGGCACATGTCCGGGCCGGCGATGATCGACATCGACGGCGAGCGTGCCACCGCCCTGTCGTACTACTGGGTCGCCGAAACCGAGGGCGACCCTGGCGTGTACGCCACGGGTAGCTACCGCGACGAACTGATCAAAGCGGACGGACGTTGGTTGATCAGTCGTCGGGTACAGACCCTCGACGCCAGCTCGGTCAGCGCGGGGACGGCCGGCGGCGATGCCTGAGCCTGGTACGACGGCGCCGAGCGCCGACAGGCGGCCGCTGCAGTTCGGCGTTACCGTCGACCCGACATCGGCGGATCCGGGCGCCCCTGGCCGGCTCGCGCGCGTGGCCGACATCGCTGGCCTGGACCTGGTCGCGGTGCAGGACCACCCCTACCAGCCGACCTTCCTGGACGCCCTGACCCTGATCGCCACGCTCGTGCCACAGACCCGACGGATCCGGTTCGTCACCAACGTCGTGAGCCTTCCGCTGCGGCCCCCGGCGATGCTGGCGAAGGCCGCGGCCAGTCTCGACGTGCTCAGCGGCGGCCGGTTCGAGCTCGGGCTCGGCGCTGGCGGCGCACCGGACGGCATCGCCTCAATGGGTGGCCCGCGCCGCACGCCGGCCGACTCGGTCGCGGCGCTGGAGGAGAGCATCACCGTCGCCCGGCTGATGTGGTCCGGCGGCACCCCGCACTTCGCGGGCCGCCACTACACCCTTGACGGGGTTCACGCCGGGCCCGTACCACCACACCCGATCAACATCTGGCTCGGAGCCATCGGCGATCGCATGCTGGATTTGACCGGTCGCGCCGCCGACGGGTGGCTGCCCTCGTTGCCGTACGTCCCGCCGCAGACCCTGCCCGCACGGCACGCCCGCATCGACGATGCCGCCCAGCGGGCCGGCCGCGATCCCGCGACGATCCACCGCATCTACAACCTCACGGGTCACATCGGTCCGACGGGGTCCCGCCCCCTGAATGGACCTGTCGCCCTGTGGGTGGACGAACTCACCCGCTTCACAGTCGAGCTGGGCATGACCGGCTACCTGTACTGGCCGAACCGCGATCATGAGCGCCAGATCGAGCTGTTCGCCAACGAGGTCGTGCCGGCCGTCCGCGAGGCGGTCAGCTCCGCCAGGCGCGTTGACGGTCGGTGACCTCTTGCAAAAGGCGCTTGAAGTGGGCGTAGCCGTCGGCACCGAGCGCCTGGGCGTGGCGGTGCTCGATCGCGGCCAGGATCGCGTCGGCTCGGGTCATCTGGTCCAGCCCGAGCGGCGTCGGGGCGACCAGCTTTGCCCGTCGGTCGCTCGGATCCGGGCGGCGCTCGACGTAGCCGAGGGCCTCCAGCTCGTCGATCAGCTTGCCGACGACCTGCTTGTGCTGGCCGGACTGGCGGGCGAGGTTCGTCGCGCGGCTGCCTTCGACGTCCAGGTAGGCCAGCACCGCGCCGTGCTGCGGGCGCAGGTTGGGATGGCCCTGCCGGGCCAGGGTGTCGAACAGTTCGTCCTGCACGGCGAAGAGCAGCCGGCCGGCCAGGATACCCAGATCGGGTTTCCTCCGCTTCCGTTCGCTGCGCCGCATGCCGCCCTCTTTAGCCAATTCTGATGACAGTCACCTATGCAAACCGTATGCGGAACTGACCATACCGATTCATACCGCCGTACGTCTCCGAGGGAGCTGTCGTGGCCACAACATTGGAGCTGACCCGGTTCACCGTGGCGCCGGGCGAGGTCGCGGCCCTGCTGGCGTCCCGCCCAGCGATGCTGGCCAACTTTCGTGCCGACAGGGAGGGATTCCTGCAGGCGCACCTGGTGCGGCTACCAGGCGATGAATGGCTGGACATCGTGCAGTGGCGCTCCGCGGCGGACTTCGCCGCATCCCGCGCCAAGGGCGCCAACCGGCCGGGCATCGCCGCGTTCTTCGCGGCGATCGACCAACTGATCGGCGTGGAGGGAGGCGTCATCGCCGACGTGCAGGAGGACCGGTGATGCGGGCTGCCTTCTACGAGCGGCAGGGCCCGGCGCACCAGGTTCTGCAGGTCGGTGACGTACCGACTCCGCAGCCGCGCCCGGGCGAGGTCCGGGTGCGGGTGGCCGTCTCGGGGATCCACGTAGGAGACATCGACAAGCGGCGCGGCTGGTGGGGATCGACGATGGCGTTTCCCCGGGTGATTCCGCACGGTGACGGTGCCGGTGTGATCGACGCCGTCGGAGCGGGGG
>NZ_POUB01000003.1 GCF_003236335.1 Micromonospora deserti | reverse complement strand
GCCTCGTGGGCGGGGAGAGCGAGGACCCATCCGACGTGGATCTCGTCGGGGTCGGTGAGGGCGTAGCCGTTGGCCTGTTCGTTTCCCCGGTTGAGTTTGTAGATCTCCCGCCAGCGGTGCGGGTCGCCGAGGTGCTCGGCTGCGAGGTCCCACAGGGTGTCTTCGGCGGTGACGTCGATGGTCCTGCCGGGGTTTCGGTTCGCAGCGCGGGCGTCGGTGCGGTCCCGGGCGAAGGTCGGCGGGGTGGCGACGGTGGAATCCGCATCGCTGTTCCGGCTTTCTGAAGTCAGTACGGCGGTGGTTGTCGTAGGCGAGGTGGTGGGGTGTCCTAGCCGGGAGGGTGCCGGGCCGGTCGATTGTGTGTGAGGCACGGCGTCGCGGATCGGGGCGGTCTCGGTTGATGGTGGTGTCATTGCAGAGGGGTCGGCATCTGTGGCGGTGTGGCCGTGCGCAGTGGCGGGAAGGGCGGCGGTGGTGACGGCGGTGGTGCCAAGCAGCGTGGCCGCGAGTGCTTGCAAGGGACCGGGTAGGTGCAGGGTGAGGTGCCATCGCAGGCGGGCGGCGAGGTAGCGGTGGGTGTGATCGGTGACGGCGGTTATTAGGAGTACCCACAGCAGCCAGGCGCTGGCGTACGTCAGCAGGATGATGAAGCCGCTGGTCAGCGGCTGGTGCACCCATGCCTGGAGTTGGTCAGCGGATAGGTCGACGGTGGTGAGCCATCCGGCCTGGTAGAGCAGCGCTGGAGGTGCCAGCGCGAGGGCAGCGGTGGCGGTGCGTACGACGGCTGTCGAGGCGCGCTTCGCCATGGCCTGTCTCCCTCCGGCGTAGCGACGGTTGGTGATTCAGACCGTAAAAGCGTTATGGGCTGCCGGAGTGGGTGAAGGCCCTGACAGCACCTCACACTTCCTTACACGACCTCACAACCGCAGGTCACCGCGTTGCCGCCTACGCGGCGTCCGCATTGCCCCAGCGAGCAGAGACTCCGTCGTACGCCGGGATGGGCCGGGCGTTGCTCGGTGACCCCGGCGAATCTCGGTCCCAAGTGGGGGAGTGCCGCGAGCGTTACCGCGGCAGCCGGATGGGCTACTGCTGAATGGTGGGCGAGAGCCGGTGGGAGGCGGGGTCGTCGACGCCCGCGCGCGTGAGAGTTTGTCGGTAGTGGTCATGGAGTTCGGCGGCGGCCTCGTGGTTGCCGAGGGCGGTGAGGGCGCGGCTGGCGTGCTTGTGCAGGTCGGCGTTGTAGGGGTCGATACGGATGCCGGCCTGTAACAGCTGAAAGGCCTGGTGCGAGTCAGGTTCCGCAGTGGCGAGAGAGACGCAGATGTCGAGGATCCGTCGGCGGGTTGCTTCGCGGATGGGGTCGAGCCAGGGCCAGGTGCGCGTGGCGGCGAGGTCGGCGGGGTAGGCGTCGAGGACGGCCTGCCAAGCGGTGCTGGTGTTGATGCGCGTGGTGGCAGCGTGGTCAATGGCGGCGTCCAGGTGCCAAAGGTCGACGTCGACGTGTGCGGGGTTCAGGCGGTAGCGGTCGTCAACATGGTCGATGACGTGCAGGCCGCAGGCGGCCCGGATGGTGCCGCGTAGGTCGCTGAGGGCGGTGTAGAGCCGTCCGGTGAGGGAACGGCGGGGCAGACCTGGCCAGATGGCGTCGGTGAGTTGTGCGGTGTCGGCGCCGGTGGGGTGAGTGGCGAGGTAGACGAGGATCTGGAGGGCGGCGCTGCGGCGGATGGCGAGGGGCTCACCGTCGATGAGTAGTTGGGGATCGCCGAGGACGCGCAGGTATGGCCGCTGACGGGGAACGTGGGGCTGTAGGCGGGGCTCGTGTCGGGTGGCTTGTCGAGGCAGCCGAGGGTCTGGTGACCCTGCACGGGGCAGGGAAGAGCGCGGGGTGGTCGGGTCGGGTGGTGCAGGGTCGGGAAGGGCGATGATGGTAAGCAGGTCGGTAGCCGCCGTCTGGTCCAGGACGCACAGCCGTGGTCCGTTCCCATCGGCCTGGTGTGGGTCGTGCAGGTAGCCCGCTGAGTCGGCGTGCCAGGTCGGGCCAGGCCAGTCTCCTAACGCGACGACCACCGCAGCGGTGGCGACGCTCGCCTCGACAACGTGCTTCACCTGAGTTTCGTCGCCGTCACCCTCGTCGAGGAGCACTATCTGCCGGTGGCCGGCTTCCCGTGGTGCGGCGTCTTGACGCTGCATGGTGGTGTACGGATCAGCGGAGTGGTTGGCAGCGTGCACGAGCCGCACCAATTCGTCCAGGCTGTCGGCGATCGTGAGCGGTAGACGCCGGCCGAGCGTTTCGGCGGCAGGACCGAGGAGACTCGCAAGGGCTGCCTTGGTGGTAATCAGGGATGTCGTGGGATGTCGATTCCTGGCGATGAGGGCGGTGACCAGCATCCCTCGACCGATGGGCAGCGCGCCTGGTCCGGTGAGGCCTACGCCGCCGGCCGGTAGGACTTCGACGAGGGCAGAAATCCCGTTCGTCGTCAGCGCGGCTGGCGGGGTGGGGGTGTCGGCGAGTGCGGCTTGCACGGCGGCGACGGTGGGAGGTAGCGGGGCAAGATCTGTATCGTCGCGGCTTGTGGGGCGTGGTTGGTAGTCGCGGCGGCGGCGTAGCCACACTAATGCTGCGGCGGCAGCGAGCTGCTCGGCGGCGTCACGGGGCAGCCAGCCACCGGATACCTCGATCCCGTCATCGTGTGTGGCCTCGCCGGGATCGTCGGGCGGTGGCTCGTCTTGAAGGGCGACCGGGCTAGCCTCCGGGGGCTGCGGTGGGGCGGTGGTGAGGGCGTTGGTGGTGACGCCGAAGACCGCGGCACCGGCCATCCCGCTGGCCGTAGCCTGCAAAGGCGTCGGCAGCGGTAGCCGCCGAAGCCATGCCGAGGTCTCGCGGAGACGTACGAGAACCCGCATGGCAACGGTGTAGGCGAGCATCAGCCAGAGCAGCCACGCCCCGATGGTCAGCGCGCCGGCGAGTGTCTGCTCAGTCAGTGGCTCCTGCACCCATTCCCGCGCCTGCTCCATGCTCGGCCACCCGCGTACGGGCGGGCCGATCAGGAGCAGCAGTACCACTGGCGGGCTTGTCAGGAGCGCGAGGACGAACAGCAGTGACATCAGCTGTCTCGGCCACCGCACCTCAGCCACCTCCACTTGGCGGGCCAGCATCTGCTGTTGGTGCCACCACGGCAGGGTCGTTCGTGGCGGGGCGGATGATGCGGGTCCACAACCGGGCTGCCCACCATCCCGTCACGGCCACGGCGTAGCTGACGCCGAAGATGCGCGAAGCTTGCCCGCTGACGATCGCCGCGCTGATCACCGCGATGGGGGCTGAAAGAATGAGACGGAACATCAGCGGCGTCACCAGTGCCATGACGATCCCGACGCCCAGAAGTAGCCCACCGACCCTGCCGGCGATCTCGATCCACAACACCAGTTCCGGCCACCTGTCGGCCGTCAGCGAGTATTGGATCAGGCCCATGCCGAGTGCGGCGGCGAAGATCGATCCGGTTGGTGCCGCCAGTAGCGCTGACCAGCCACCATGGGGGGCGCGCCACTGCCGGGCGGCTACCACCGCCATCGCTACGGCGATCACTGCGAGCGGAGTGATCGGCCACAGCGCCCAGCCCAAGAATCGACCCACCGGCAGGCCGAAGTATTGGCTGGCGACCACCGCGTAGAGGCCCGCGATCGCTGTGCCGAGGGAGACCGCAGCAAGGATGCCCACGCTCACCTTCCCACCCTCGGTCCGGGTACTCGGTGTGGGGCTACGTGTGGCAATCAGGGAGCCCAGTACGGTGCCTGCGCCGAGACATGCGAGCAGAGCGAACACGGCGGCCATCGTGAACTCGCCCCAGTTCAACCGCACCCAGTAGTGCACGGTGAACGCGCCGTTGCGCTCGGCGGTGAGGAGGCACTGCCCGATCAGTGCGAGCGACGCGAAGCCGGGTACCGCGATCGCCACGGCTCTCCGTACCGGCGGCACGGGCACCTCCACCGCGACGGGAGGCCCTATGCCCGCGGCACCAGCGTCCGCAGCGCCTCGTGCCGCGACAAACTCGGGGTCGGATACGACCGTCGGGACGATGCCGGTGTGCTCGGCGACAACCGTCGCCAAGTGCGGCAGGTGGGCGCTGCCACCGACGCAGTAGATCCCCGCCAGATCGCTGACACTCAACTCGGCGGCGGCGGTGGTCTTACCGACCAGCTCTGCTACGCGTCGCACCACCGGCTGGGCTGCCTGGTCGAGCATGCTGCTGGTCGCGATGACCGGTGCCTGCCCGGCTAGCGGTACCGCGACCGCTGGGTGTGTTCCCAAGGTCTTCTTCGCGGTACGGATAGTCTCCGCCGCCCAATCGCCCATAGCGTCGAGGGGCAAGTCCCGTCCGGCCGTCAAAGCCGCAGTCAGACCGAGGTCGACGGCGTTGCCGCCAGCAGCAGGGTCGGACAGGGTCGCAAGGACCTCGAAACCAGCGGCGCCACGCCGTAAGACCGTCACCTCCGCGCCCAACCCGACGTCGCAGACAACGATGAACGTCCCCACACGCAGCTGCACGCCGGTGGCCAGCAGATGCTCGGCGACGGCCACCGGGGCCTCGACAAGACGCGGCTGGGCGAGACCCGCCCGGTGCGCGGCTTGCCGCATCCATGTACGCCGACGCGGCCCCCACCCAGCCGGCACCACCAGCCGCACATCCCGCACCGGCCCGCCAACGATCCGCTCGGCCTCGGCCGCAACTCTCCGTAACGGCGCCGCCGCCAACGCGAGTGCGTCCACACGAGTGGTGCCGACCGTCTGGTCACCGTCAGCGGGGCGACGCGGGACAGGGATGAAGCTACTCGGCTGCTCCCCACCGGCCTGCCACGCCCGTTGGCCTGTCCACACATCTCCATCGGCGGTCACGAACACGGCGCTGGGCAGGCGCGGCAGCCCGTCAAACGACAGCGTGGACGAGCTGCCATCAGCCCAGGCCAGAACAGCCACGGTGCTGGCGCTACCGCAGTCGATCGAGAGCCGCGCTTCTCCCGCCCCCATAGACACCATCAAACATGAAGATGTCATTCACGTCATCTGTTGATCACACACAGGTGTTCGGTCGCGCTGCGTTCTGTCTCTCTCATGTCGGAGAGTTGCGCCGTCCGCCGGTTGCGGCTAGACCTCGTTACGGGCGTCGGAATCCGGCCGTGACGTGTCGTATCGCGCCAACGCCGCGCTCGCCCACTCGACCTGCAAGCAGGGATGAGGCGTCATCCGGCCCCAGCCTCCAAGCACGCCATGCACAGTCCGTTCACGCCGGGGACGTGCACCGCACGGGCACCGCGTCGACCGCGTCGAGCACCCCTGCCAGCCTGGTGTCGTCGGCCGGCCGGCCAGGATTCGCAGCGCCGTCGGCCGCGCGGGACGAGCGCCAGTAGTCGGCGTCTCGCCTACCACGCATTAGGATCGCCAGCGGTGGGCTGGGTAGGGCCGGTGCCCGTGTGCCGGCCCGGGGTAGGCACTCATCGCGCCGGCCCGTCCGCGTTCCGGTTCGCGGCGAACCACGATGACGGGGTAGGTCCAGCGGAATCCCCACCGCCGTGACGAACTCCCGATGCGCCCGGCCGGCGGCGCGGAAGTCGTCCGAGTCGGATGATGGTGCCGCCGGCTGATCGGCTCCCGGAACAAGGTTCGACCTCGCCACAGGTGGCGCACTGCCCATTTGGGCGTACCGCCAAGTGGCGCTCAAGCTCCGCCTGTGCTTGTTCAAGTTCCGTCAGCGCGACGCTGCCCAAATAGGTCGTGCTCATGCGCACCTCCAGGAGGCGGCAGGATGCGTATCGCGCTGAGGCGCACGGGCGCGGGTCGAGGATGCCGATCGGCCTGGGTTCCGTCGGTACGCAGCGTCAGCCCCTCCGCGTTGAGCCAGTCGCCGTCCGGTAGGCGAACCTGGTCACCGATCTGCGTGATATGCAGGCTCAGCGTGCCGGCGCCGTACCGGTAACTCCGCTCGTCGATCTGGATAACGTCGCCGAGCTTGACAGCCGTCATCGTGCTTGCCTGGTGTGTCCACGGGCGAGGCGAGTCGTGGTGGATCCGCAGCAGGGGCACCACCGCTTTTGACCTTGAATGACAGCAGCCCGGCAAGGTAGCCGGTCAGTAGGGCTGCGATCACCGCAACGATCAGCATGTCGCTCCGTCCTTTGTTGAAGTCCGCGGAGGGAGTGGCTGCGCGCACCCGCCTGCGAGCAAGCGCTCCGTGGCGTGAATCGATGCCGCTAGCATGGGCGGATGCCGTGATCTATTGCGGTTCCAGCCAGATCAAGCGCTGAGGAAAGCTGACCAACCGCTGCTGCTGGCAGGTGGCCCTGGCCTAAACAGCTCGCCTTTATCAGCGCCCGCAGTGTCTCTTGGTCTTCGGAGGTGCCGGCCGGGTGATTGATGAGGTCGCGCGCTGCGTTGGCGTCCTCGTCGTGGATGACGTCTGCAACCAGTTGTTTGATCAGGCTGTCTACGGCATCCGTTGGCAAGCTCATCGCGAGGTCCAGAGCCGTCAGTCCGAGGCGAACGCGGAACACGGTGAGCCCGGGGGTTCGTGGTACGGCCGACACCCGATCGATCAGGCCAGCATGGTCGACGGGGGTGCTACCCACAGCCAGTTCCAGCCAGGTCATGAGGAGTCCATGCACCGCATGCTCACACGGCGTTTCGATCTTGGTGGCCGCAAGGAGAGCCGCTGCTGACGGCCCTTCGGCCTGCAGCAGGTGGGCGACGATCGCGACCTGTCGTCCATCAAGGAGGGTAGGTCTGATCCCGTCGTATCGGCGCACGTGGGTCACGGCGTCGTCCCATCGTCCGGCGAGGGTGAGGGCGCGGGTTCCGTCGGAGAGCAGTGTGCCGCGCAGCCAACTGATGATCTGATTGAGTTCCTCGTGGTCGGTGGGAAGTTGTCGAGGGTGTATCTCCAGGCCCTCCAGAAGAGCGGGAGTGCCGCCGACGATGGCCGAGTGCAGGTGGGTGAGTAGGCGGTACGCGCCTCCGCCGTCGCCTCCGCGAATGCGCAGGCGAGCGAGGTTGACGACTGGTTCGAGAGCGAAGCGGGCCGTGTAGCCGTTCAGCGGGGCTTGACTGAGGTAGAGGCTCGCGTGGCGGCGGCACCAGGCGCGGGCGATGTTGGGCTCTCCGCAGTCGGAGGCGATGAGGGCGGCCCCGTTGAACACCATGGACGCCTTCTCCCGATCGCATTCGCGGTGTGCGGCTTCGGCGAGCCTGACGAGCCGGTCTACTCGAGCATCCAGTGGTTTGGCGGGCGGTCGTTTGCGGGCGACGAGAGGGAAGCGGGCGGCGATGGTGGCGGCAAGAGACGGAGTCATGGTGTCCTCATCTGCTGCGGAAGGGCCGCATGGTGGCAACGAGGTGCGTCCAGGTCGTGCGTGACGTCTCAGCTGCGCTCGTCCCTGGGCGCCGGGGCGGGACAGGGCACCGCCCCGGCGTGGATGCGGTCAGAAGGAGATCGTGAGGATGGTGTCGGATCGGCTGATGTCGTCGCGTCCGGCGGGCCGGGTTCCTGCGCGGTGGGCGGTGACGGTGGGCTGGTTGGGGCGGCCTGCCTCGTCCCATTGGTCGAGCAGGTTGGTCAGGTCGGTGGCGAGCGCTTTGGCGTCCGGTCCGTGTGCGATCGCGCCGAGTTCGTGGTGGCCGTTGCCTGCGTCCTGGAAGGCGAGGTAGGCGATGGTGCCGCCGTGGTAGATGGCGGCACCGGCCCATCGGTAGGCGGGGGTGACCAGTCCGCTGGTGCGGGCGGTGTCGCCGACGCCGAGGCGTCCGAACGGCTTGTTGGCGTGGACGAGGAGCCACAGGTCGAGGTGGCCGATGGGGTCGGCGTCGTTGACCTGGATGCCGGTCCAACGTTCGAGCCGGGGGTGACTGAGGGCGCTGGCGAGGGCGGCGCGGTCGGGCTGGTCGGTGGCGTCGAGTTTGAGGACCACGTCGGCGTCTAGGCGTACGTGGTGGTCGGTGTGTTCGGCGCTGCCGCGCATGGGGACGAATCCGCAGACCAGCGGCGCCGTGGTGCTCACCAACTGGTGGGGGTCGGTGCGGTCGAAGGCGAAGCACCGGGTCAGGCCGCTCTCGTGCACGCGCAGGGGCACGACGATGCGGCCGTGGTCGGCGAGTTGTTCCCACCAGGCGGCGGAGATGTCCCAGGCTCCGGCGGTGACGATGATCCGGTCGTAGGGCGCGTGATCGGGGTCGCCGAGGGCTCCGTCGCCGCAGACCACTGCGACGGTGTCGTAGCCGGCGCGGTCGAGGCCGGCGCGGGCGCCGTCGGCGAGGTCCTGGTCGAGTTCGATGGTGACGACCTTGCCGCCGGGGCTGGTCAGCTCGGCGAGCAGGGCGGCGTTGATGCCGGTGGCCGCGCCGATCTCCAGGACGCGGTGGCCGGGTTGGGGGGCGAGTTGTTCGAGCATGTCCGCGACGAGGCTGGGGCTCGACGCTGACGACAATGCGGCACCGCTGGGGTCTCGTTTGGTGACGATCTGGCGGCGGGTATACACAGTTTCCAGGTCGACGCCGGGGAGGAACTGCTCGCGGGGGACCGTACGGAACGCGTGCGCGACGGGGGCAGAGCGGATGTGGCCGCGCTGTTCGAGCGTGCTGACGAGTTGTTCGCGCAGCGTCGCGGCACTCGACGTTCCCGGTGCGGTGGGGGAAGTGTTCACTGCGTTGACCCTACTGTCGATCTTGGCGGCGGGTTGATAGCCGGATGGGGTGTCGAACGGGCGGTGGAAGGTGACGTTCACGGCCGCCGTCGCGAGCAGCCAGGTGTCAGCGGCGGAGATACCGAGCCGGTTGAACAGGAACAGAAGATGGTGGGTCAGCACCTCGCGTAGGTCACGGGTCAGCGCGCCGTGCCGGTCGAGGAAGCCGAGGTCCGCGCCCGCCAGCTCGTGGGCTTGTGGCCATCGCGGGGTGACGGTCAGCGGGCTTCTGGCCGTGTCGTCGGCTGCGGTGATCAGGCGTTGCACGGCCGCGATGAGCCTGGGGCTCGGCGCGGGGGCGTTCGGCTGGTGCCGGCGCGAGGCGAGAAGCCGCCAGACGTCGCCCTGCTCGGAGAACTCCAGTCCGGCGGCGCGCATGAGGCGAGTGGCGAGCAGGACGCCGAGTTCACGCCGATGGGTGCCGCCGGCGGTAGCGAGATGGCCGAGGATGTGGCGGCTGTCCGCGTGGAAGAGGGTGTGGGCGATCGTCATTGCCTGGTCCCCGCCGAAGGCGTACGCCTCGGGCCGGTAGACGGGTTCGGTGACACCGCGGATGCGGTCGTCGTCGGTGATGGAGGCGAGGAGGGCGTAGACCTGGGCGAGCCGGTCGCCGGGCAGGAGCCGCAGCCGCCACGTCTCGCTCTTACGGATGAACCAGAAGGCGGTGATCGCCCGGTGGTCCTCCGCAGCGGTGAGCTCAGGGGCGAGCCGCGTTGCGGCGAAACCCTCAGCGGTCTGCCAGTCCGAGAGGGTCAGGTTGATCTGGCGCCATCGGCTCGCCGGCGCCACGCCTGGTGGCTCGGTGTCGGGTTCGGAATCGAGATCCACGACGCTCTCCTTGTCTAGTTGATCAGCAGGCTGGTGGCCCAGCGGACGTCGGTGCCGGTCGCGACGGTGTGCAGGGTGAGGGCGATTCCGGCGGGGCCTGTGATCAAGCCGGATCGCGCCGGGGTGGTGTCCGTGGCGTGCTGGATCAGCAGGCGCACGATCTGGGGCAGCTGTTTCTGCAGGCTGGTGGTGCGGGCGTCGTCGGCGGCGTACCAGGCCGTAGCGGCAAGCCCTGCCCAGCCGTGACACAGCGACGGATCGACGATCCGGCTGAGTTGGAGGTGGTCGGCCAGGCAGCGGATCAGGGCCTCTTCTGCCGCCTCTTGCCGGGCGTCGTCGTCGAGAGCGATCCCCGCTAGCTGCTGGGCGCGGGCGACTCCAGGGGTGCCGTAGCACCAGGACGGCCTCGCCGGTCCGCTCATGGAGGGCTTCCCGGCGTGCAACTCCGCGACGGTGATCTTCTCTGGCCACCACGGTCCCGCAGGGCTTGTCTGCTGCCAGCGGTCGAGCCACGTGCAGATCCGGCGGATCGCCTCCGCGTGCCCCGGCACCCGGATGTCCTGCCGCATCGCCAGGGCCAGGAGAGCCAAAGGGCCGGCGATGCCGTGCGCCATGCCGAAGTTGGCATGTCCGCCCTGCTCCGAACCTTCGCGGTCGGCGGGGTCTGCGCTCCACCAACCCGGCGCGAGCCGGCCCGCCTCGTCGTTGGTGTGCACCGGCTCGGTGAGCCGCACCAGGTACGCCAGCACCCGCCGGAGCAGATGTTCGTGCGGGGCGCGGCGCAGCAGGTGGGCTCCCAGGCCGGTCAGCCCGCGTACGAGATCGAACTCCGACAGCGAGGGCCGGGCACGCGCCGCGAGGCGTGCCGTGGCAGCGGCCAGGCGGCGTTCCACCAGATCATCGAGGGCATGATCAAGCGCGTCCAGGGCTGCCGGGTGGGAGTGCGGCATGGCCATGGTCAGCGCGTGGGTGACAGCGGGTGCGCCGAACCAGAGTCCGGCTCCGCTGCCGCTGTTCAGCGTGTCAGCGGTCGCGCGTCGCAGCCATACATGGACCGGTTCCCACCCACCGTGTCCTGTTTGCGCTCGCACCCCGTGCAGGAGTGCCACCCCGGCGGCACCCCGGGACAGCGACTGGGCGTACCAGCGAGTACTGCGTGGCCCGTAGTCGTCCGCTGCGAAATCCGGGGGCGGCGGCTCGGTCAGGGTGTCGGTGATGCACGCGGCCATCGCCTCGGCCGCCCGTAGCAACGGTGTCCTCAGCGGTGTTTCGGTCATCGGGATGCTCCTACGGCGCGAACCCGGCGGCGCACCGCCGCCAGCGCGACATGGCGGGCCAACCGATACGTGAGCTGCTCGGCGTCTTCGTCGGGACCGAGAGCGCGAACGAAATGCAGGTGCATCAGCGACGCGAGCACCGAGGCGGGGGTGACCGGGCCGGCGACGGCGGACAGTTCGGCGGCGTACCGGTTTGCGGCCCTGGAGCGTTCTTGCCATGCATGCTGGATGAGCTCGGGAAGTTCGCTCGGGTCGAGGGTGACCGCTTGACGCAGCACGTCCCGCTGGACCGGTGCCTGCCCGGTCTGCTCGGGGCGCGCCACCAGCCACTCGCATCCGTCGGCGCGGCTGCCAAGTAGCGAGGCGGCCAGGTCGACCATGCTCAGGGCGGTCAGTGCCTGCCGATCGATCCCAGACTCGGGCTGCGCTACCAGCTGTGCCAGGGCTGCGGTGGAGTCGGCGGCGAACAACTTCTCGGCCGCTGCCAGCGCGGTGCCGCAGCCGTAGCGACCGGACTCGGGATGGTAGGTGTCCAGGCTCCAATCGCCGGCAAGGCGCTGCTGTCGGAGCGCGGCGACCCACCGCCCGACCCGTACCGCCGCGTCGCCGTAGTCATCGGTGTGCAGTCGTAGTCGAAGATGCGGGGTGGGGCGTTGCATGCGCACGAACCACCACAGCGGCGGCTCGGGCCAGTCGGCGAACAGCGCTGGCAGCCCTCGCATCACAACCAGCTCCATCGTCGAAGGCTCGACGGCCACTGAAGCGGACAGCAGGCCACTGGCACCCGGTATGACCGGCTCGGGGGGAGCGGGTGGCGGCCATGCGCCTCGCGCGGTAACCGCAGCCGGCGCGGCAGCGGGCGCAACCGTCGAGGCGACGGGCACGACGATCTCGTGGGCGCGGCCGGAGAGCCAACCGAAGTCCTCCGGGCTCGCCGCGTCTACCACGGTTACCGGTCCGGCGCTGGCGTCCAGGTGGGCACGCAGCAGGGCACGATCCATGGACTGATCGAGGTTGAGCCGAAGCCTCTGGTCACCGTTGCCGACCTGCACCCATGCCGGCAGCCGCAGCCTCGTCCGCAGCGCCTCCCAGGCGGTCAACCATTCGCCATCGCTTGCGTTCGCATCGGGCAGGGACGTCGGATCGACGCGCCACCGGGCCGCCGCCAGGAGGACGCGGCCGTACCTCAGCGCGGGTCGAAACGGCAAGCAGGAAGCCGCACCCCAGTCGAACGGTTTCAGCCGAGCATCCGTGGCTCGCGGCAGCTCCAGGAGAAACCGGCCGAGCAGCGGCATTGTGTGTACGGCGGCGGCATGCGCCACTGTCGGCTCCACCACCCGCCGCCGCGACATCGACACCAGCACCAGCCGATCGCGGCCGGCGGTCACACCGAGGTCGTCGAGGCCCAGCACGTTCTCGGCCACGGGCCGGTGCTCGGCCAGGCTGACCAGCCACGGAAGTACCTGCCGAGAGCTGAGCACGTTCTGGGTGTGCAGCTTGCGCGGCGGGAAGCTCAGCTGCGCCGGCATGGCCCCGGCCACCGCGACAGGAAGGCCTGCGAACTCCCGGCACATTAGCTCCCGGTCGGCGTAGGGCAGCCCGTCGAGGAAGCGCCCGCTCGTCGCCATCGCCGAGCGGCCCATGCCGGTCAGCGCGACAGTGAACCGTCCCTGTGTCAGCGCCTCCAACGAGACCGCGCGGACCTCTGCCGAGACGTCGACGTGAGGGCTGACAGGCCCGGTGACTCGGCCAGTGCCGGCGAGCCATTCGACGGCCGTGTCATCGAGAACCATCTCACGAGCACCGTCGAGCAACGCCTGCTGAGCCATCGCGAGCAGGCGCTCGTCACGGCCGGACAGCAGAGCCGCAGGCGCGTCGGCCACAGCGCCGAAGTGTTCTGGGAAGCCCAACCCGACGAGCGGATCTACCAGCCGAGCGAGCGGCACCACCGCCGTCATCCCGTAGCGGTCGACGAACCGGGCACGGTACGCACGCCACTCTGGCCGCCCCGCCGGATCTGGCGTCAGCCGTCGTAGCACATCAACCGATGCGGTGATCTCGGCGGCGACCTGCTCCGGCAGGGCGATCTGATCCGCGAGCTGAAGATCCACCGCGAGCGGCTGGGTGGCCGTTGCAACGCTGCGCATGTGGTCGGCGAGCCCACGAAGGTACGTCGCGCTCCCTGCGCTGGTACCACCGAGACGACCATGCAGCGAGCGCAGTTCGGCCCGAAGGGCTCGCTGTCCCTCAGGAGCACCATCGAACGCCGCATCAAGGGTGTCCAGGACATGCCTGATCGGGTCTGTGCAAGTCGATGGTGGCCGGAGAGCGCAGATCAACACGCCGTGGTCCACCAGGCCGGCAACCATCACCTCAGCGGACGCGCGTGGGAAGCCTGGAAACGCAGCAGCGACCGTGTCGACCAGCTCAGCCCACGGGACGGGGGCACGGGCGAGTGACACCGCCAGCCGTACCGCTGCGGTGCTCCTCACCGAGGTCGACTCCGCACTTGCAGAGGCATGCGGCCGGCGAGCCACGACGATCCGAGGCCCGTTCACGAGCGCCAGGTTGTTCGCCTGCACTGGTAGACGGCGGCGCACGTCGGGCTCAGCTTCAAGGCGCGCAATCAGGGACGCGAGCCAACTCGCGTCCGGCCGTACCCGGATCGCCGGCTGCCCTGCCGGGACCACCGCAGCGACCGTGTCGAACCGCAGGGTCGCAACCCCCGAGAACAACCCGAAGGGCGTCGCACGCCGCTGCGCACGGACCATGTACCGCGCCAGCGTCAGCGCCATCCGCCACCCTCGGTCCGGAGTAGCGTCGCCTGTGGCGAGGACCGCTTCTGCGCGAGCAGCGAACTCAGGGCTGGCGGACCAGACAGCCTCGGCCAAGCCGACCTTCCGCCACGTCGCTTGCAACCAGTCCGCGATGCCGGAGGCGTCGCTCCGGTGCGGCCAAGGCGCCGGGCCGTCGGGCCACGAGTGAGCGGCAATGCGGATCGTCGCGGCATCGACCGACCGAAACATGAAACGTCCTCCTTCCGTCACGAGGCGCTCCTCCGGGGACGTGGCTGGATGTGGGGCGCCGGTTCCGGCAGGCATCGGGGATCGCCTGCCGGAACCAGCCGGGGTGTTCGGTCAGCAGTCGCTGCCCTTCACGGTGTCGCAGCCGTCGTCCGTGTCGGCCAGCAGGGCGGCGACGACCGGACCCTCCGTGACGACCTGCACGTCGAGCTCGAACGGGTCGTTGCTGACGGCGAGCATGCTGTTCATGGCAACCTCCAATGGGACTGGGATGATGGGTGGGCAGGTAGCCCCCGCAGCTACCGGCACGGTGACTGGCGGATTGATCCGCCCTTTCTCAAACGGCGTCCAAGGAGAACTCGCGGCGCTCGGCCTGCCCGCCGCCACGCCCTCCCCGGCAGTGACAGCGGGCAGGAGCCTCAGGTACGCCGGACGAGCACCAGATCTTCCGGTGCAGCGCCGACACGGACGTAGGCCAACTCTCGGGCGAAGAGTGCACCTCACGCTGACTCGGGAACCCCTTCGGCGGGAGCGAGACCGCGACTGTCGAGGGCCTCATAGGTCAGCCGCTCAGCGGTAGCTGCCTCGACCAGATTCATCCGGCATCCGCACGGTGAGCGGTAGGAGCGCCGTCCACCGGCGGATTCGATCGGGCATAGCGGCAGGCCGCACCCCTTACAGACCAGCAATCCCCACAATGGGTAGAGATGGTCGGGCAGATTCGTGCCCCCCACCATCGCGGCGAAGATCTTCATGGCGTGTAGCCGAGATCGACATTCCGGTCGGCCGCACCCGCACCCTTGCGGCACCGCCGGATGTGTCCGGTAGACGTCGATAGCAAGGTTGACAATGCGCGAGCTACGCAGACTCGACACGAGCACGCCCGCCGTGGCACCTGCGCTTTGACCACCGCCTGGAGCCGGCCGCACCCCTTCGATACCGCCGCAGGCCCCGGTAGCGTTGATGGCGATCAGCGTTGCGCTCGTGGCGTCCATGCCGCTCCTCCCGCACCTCGGACGTGGGGAGTCCGCCGCGAACCTGTCGCCGCATGACCCCACTCCAAGCCGTAGACCAATCGCTTCTGGTGCTTCCACGATCGCGGTTCTTGCGTAGCCCCGGGAACACCGGCCAATGGGGAAAGTTAGGGGGAGACTTACCGGTCGCCGTGCGCTTGACCAGGGGTTTCTATGCGGAAAGCATGATCGGGGCTGGCGGTGATCGGCAAAACAGGCGTTACGCTCTCGTCGCCGGGGTCCAGGCAGGACGGATTACCGGGCTATTCGCGTCTCGCGCCGGAGGTGTCGGTGATCAGTCCACATGTTCGTCGTCGCCGGCTCGCTACCGAACTCGTGCGACTACGGGAGGAACACGGCTACTCCGCTGAGCGGCTCTGCAAAGAGACAAAGATCGCCAAGCAGAAGCTGAGCCGTTTGGAAAACGCGAGAGTCCGACCAGATCAAGACGAGATCATGCGAATCCTCGACCACTTTCGGGTTGACGAGCAGCGGTGGGAAGAGATCATGGCCATCGCTCGCGAGTCCCAGGAGAACGGCTGGTGGGAGAAGTTCCGCGTCGAGATGGGACCACGCCAGGCCCTCTACGCGGACCTGGAAGCCGGTGCAGAGCACATCGCCGAGTACCACATCACCCTGCTGCCAGGCTTGTTGCAGATCCCGGCGTACACCGAGGTCCGCGCGGTGGCAGATCGTGCTGCCTACCCCCGGAGATTCACGGTGGAGCGAGCACTGGAAGCCCGGGCTGCCCGGCAACGGGTCCTTGACAGACCCGGCGGACCCACCTACGAAGTGATCATCGATGAGCTCGCGATCCGTCGGCACGCCGCACCGCCGGAGGTCGTCCGCGCGCAGCTTGACCACCTGATCAACGTCGGTCACGAGAAGCAGAAGACCACGATCCGGGTACTGCGGCTGACCGCGCGAATCGCTGGCAACGCGGTACCCCGGTCGTCGTACTTCAGCTACCGATACCCCGACCCGAGCGATCCGGTGGTCGTCGCGGTCGACACCATCACCAGCGATCTCGTCCTCACCGACCCGGACGAGGTTGCCAACTACGCCTCCCTGTACGAGCGCCTGCGTTCCGCGGCCCTCAGCCCCGCCGACAGCCTCGACTTCCTCGCCAGCGTGGCGGAGGAACTACCCGACTACACCAGGAGATGACCATGCACCCCGAGAAGTTCACCAACTGGCGGAAGTCCAGCCGCTCCGGCGGTGGCGACAACTGCATCGAGGTCGCCTTCGCGCTCGACGGCATCGTGGGCATGCGGGACTCGAAGGACCGGACGGGACCAGTGCTGGGGTTCACCCGGGGTGAGTGGACGGCGTTCACTGACGGCATCCGCGACGGTGAGTTTGACGCACACTGAGCTGCTGCCTCGTCGGCGCGCCCGGGAAGCCGGGCGCGCCGCGCTGACCTCGGCTGACATGAGTGCCACCGCTTGCAGGCGCGGTTCATGCTGGTCGGCGTAGTGCCCTGCCCGCCAATCTCGCGCCGGCTCGGAAGGGGCCGGACCCCGATGCGAGCATGAAGTGGGAGTTGCGCGCTCCTGTCGACTTGTTCTCAGCTCAGCGCATCGAGACCAACGTCTGCTCGATGTGTTCGAAGATGTCCGAGTCCGTCTCCTGCTGCCACTCCGGCATGTCTGACCAGTCGGCCACGTAGGAAGCCTTCGGGCTGGGAAAGTGTTTGAATATCTGCGCAATCCAGCACAGGGCGACGAAGCGTCCTTTCTGTTCACGGGTCAGCTTCGCGGTTGCGCCGTCGGCTGCCTCGATGAACTGGCGGACCTGCTCATACACTGCGGCGGCACTCTCCCGTTCCCATTCGGGCGTATCCTCCCAGGGCGTGACGTAGCCCGGTTTCGGTTCGCCGGGGTAGTGCTTACGGACTCCCGCGATCCATGCCTCGCGGAACACGCGCCCCGGTTCTTCGACCTGCACGCTTGGTCCTCCCTCTGGTCGTGTCAGTTCCCTGCCCTAATCAGAGCATTGATCTGGCTGTTGAAATGCCGCACGTGAGTGTCGGCAAGGAACGGCTGCAAGTGGTGGTGTAGTTGATTAAGTTTGGAGCCGACCACGCCCGACCCGCTTTGGCGGGCAGTATCGAGGGCGGCGCTGCCGTAGAGCACGATCTGGTGTACGTCGCTACGGTGAACTCCGACCAAGGCGAGGTCCGTCAGAACGGTTCCGCGTCGTCGCGTGGAGAGGCTTTGCGACAGAGCGCCAGACAGCACCGGTTCGGCCAGGTCTGGGCGCCTCAACTCGACGTAGCAGGCTCCGCGTTCCTCGGCGAGCCGGGAGCCGTCAAAGCGCAACCATCCGCCGTTGTGCACCCGGCCGGGCAGGTGGTTGACCTCTTCGGCTTGGTCGAGCGCCCGCCGGCATCCGCTGAGGTCGCCGAGGCCCGCGAGAGCCTGTGCCCGCACAGTGTGTGCCCAGTGCCGGGTCGACAGCGCGCTGTCCCCGTTCTGGGCCAGGCCGGCGGCAACGTCCAGCATCGGTGCGGCGTGCCGGAAGTCGCGCTCGTAGACGCTGATGAAGGCGTGACGGATCATCACGCACGCCCAGAGGTCGTAGGCAGCGGCTTCTCGGGCGGCGGTCGCTGCCAGGGTGTAACAGTGCGCGGCCTCGCTGTACGCGTTCGCGTCGAAGGCGACCTCGCCGGCGAGCTGGAGCAGGTCGGCGGTGACCCCGCAGAGCCGACGGTGCACGGGTGTAGTGTGGGAGCGGCGCAAGTTGGCCGTGAGCGTCGTCAGCTGACGGTTGACCAGCGGTGATACTGCTGCCTTGGACTCGGCGGCGCCGAACGCCGCCCACAGTTGGGCGTTCAGCCCCTCGTACTCGTCGAGGGTTGCTGGGTCTAGTCGCCTGTTCCCGTCACTGAAGGATTCGATGCGCGCCCAGTCGAGCTGGCTGCCCGGGACAGGCGCGGCCAATAGCGCACCTGTCAGGCTCAGCAGGCGTAGCAACTCGCGGCGGTTCATGTCGCCAGTGTCCGTGATCTCCCTGCCGGTCAGCGACTCGCCAGCGTGATCATCACCAGCGGTGAGCCTCTCGCCAGGGGGCATCTGGTGCACAACGGGATCAGAATGGCGTTGGCCACGGGTGATGTAGAAGCCTAGGTCGGCGTCCCGCGATGCCTTCAGCACCGCCCGGAATGCCTCCCGGGTTGTGGGCTTGGGCCAGCGGTGTTCTCCTCGCTCAAGCTTGCCGACGTGGTTGGCGTCCATGCTGGTTCTCGTGCCGTAGGTGTCCCACAGGTAGTTGTTGACCGCCTCGGCGACCTCCTGCCGGGACATCCGTCGGCCTGAACCGCTCGGGGACAGAAGTCGGCGGCGGGCGTCGCTGAGCAGGGTGTTGGGGCCATCTGGCGCACCCGACTTCGGTGCCAACCCATCACCGCCCGCCGAAACTCGCTGGTAGTCCTGTTGAGCGGCCCTGCAAGATCGCTGCCACCCTCATCCCTGGTCTGCTGGACCTCGGCCTCCGCCCTGCTGAACGGAGGCGATCCGACGGTCCGGTTTGCCGGAATGCCACGCCAGGATGCCAGCGTGGCTGCCTGATCACAAGACGCATCGCCATCGGTAACTAAGTGCATCGACCGAGCGCGTTGCTGGCCTGGTTGCTGATCACGTCGGCTGGTCGTCGAGCTATCCGTGCGCTGTCGTCCTGCCCACCTTCAACCCGCACATGAGAGGGGTGAGCGCTCGGCTGCGGTCAGCTGGCGTGCCGACGTAGGACGTTGCGTGAGCCGTCCGCTCAGGCGACTAAGATCCCCCGCGTACGTTCACCCGGCAGGGCGCGTCCGGCAAGTGCCTACCGGGCATGCCCGAAGCTGGTGAGCAGCAGGAACACCGCGCGGCCTTCGGATCGCCGCCCTTTGACTAGCAAGGACACCCCGACGATGGCAGTGACTCAGCAGGAGATCGAGAACCGATTGTGGGACGCCGCCGACGAGCTGCGCGTGGCGATGCCCGAAGCGCAGTACTCCTCGGTCGTCTTCCCGCTGATGTTCTGGAAGTACCTGTCGGACACCTGGGACCACCACCACCAGGAGTTCCTGGACGACAACAAGGACCAACTGAACGACCTCTCTGCCGAGGAAGCCCACGAGATCGAGTACCGCGACTACCAGTCGTTCGAGATCCCGTTCATCCACCCCGGCACCGTCCAGCAGCGTCGCGCTTCCTGGTCGTCCATCCTCGCCACCATCGCTCGGCCCGGCCTCGGCCAGCGGGTCCGCGCCTCCCTGCAAGCCATCGAGACGGCCAACCCTGACAAGTTCTCACGCCTTTTCGGGTCCATGACTTGGACCTCCGAAGAGGTGCTCTCGGGTGAGGTGTTGGCGGCGGTCATGCAGGCGATGGACCGTACCCCAAAGATGCACGAGGGCAACATGTCGCACGACGTGCTCGGCGGGGCGTACGAGTACCTACTGAAGCGGTTCTCCGACGGGTCGGGCACCCGCGCCGGCCAGTTCTTCACCCCGCGCGAGGTCGTCGAGCTGATCGTCGAGATCCTGGACCCCAAGGGGCACGAGTCGGTGTACGACCCGACCTGTGGGTCGGGCGGCATGCTCATCGCCTCCGCGAACCTCCTAAAGGCCCACGGCGGCCGCGGCTACACGCTCAAGCTGTACGGGCAGGAGACCGTACCGGACACTGCGGGTGTGGCCCGCATGAACCTCTTCATGCACAACCTCACCCAGTTCCAGATCGAGGTCGGCGACACCCTGAAGGACCCCCGCTTCAAGAAGCCGGACGGGTCTATCGCGCAGTTCGACGTGATCCTGGCTAACCCGCCCTACAGCCTGAAGTGGAAACCCTGGACCAAGGATCCACGCGCCATCGGCGGTGTCGCCCCGCAGTCGTCGGCGGACTGGGCGTTCGTGCAGCACATGATCGCCAGCATGGGCCCGAAGAAGGGCCGTGCCGGCGTCGTCCTGCCACACGGCGTCCTCTTCCGCGGCGGCCAGGAAGCAGCCATCCGCCAGCGCGTCCTAGGCGCCGATCTCCTAGAAGCTGTGATCGGCCTGCCGGCGAACCTCTTCTATTCGACTGCCATCCCGACCTGCATCCTCGTGTTCCGTGCCCCCGGCAGCAAGGTCGAAGAGCGCCGGGACGGAGTGCTGTTCATTGACGCCTCCAAGCGGTTCACCAAGGCCAAGAACCGCAACGTCCTGACCGAGGCGGACATCACCGATGTGGTGACCGCGTATCACTCGAAGTTCGATTCCGACGGCAACCCGGCCGACCTGGACGGCGACGGCGGACTCGCGGCGCGATTCGTCCCCGCCACGGAGATCGCGGCGAACGGATACGACCTCAACATCGGGCGCTACATCAAGCAGGCCGCCGCGGAGCAGAAAGATCTCGGCACCCTGATCGATGCCTACAACATCGCCCGAGTTGAGCGCCAAAAGACCGAGCAACGCATGCTCGCCGTCTTGGCTGCCGCCGGGATCGAGGGCTTCGATGAGTGACTGGCGGCGGGCCTCGCTGTCGGAAGTCGTCACGCGCGTCACGACCAAGAACGTGGACGGGGCCAACGAGAACGTCCTGACCGTCTCCGCCGAGCACGGGCTGATCGCGCAGGAATCGTTCTTCACCAAGAAGGTCGCCAGCAAAGACACCTCGGGCTACTACGTCGTCGCGCCGGGGCAGTTCGTCTACAACAAGAGCACGTCGAAGTCAGCCGCCTACGGCACAGTGGCTCGTAATTTCAGCGACGAGCCGGGCATCGTCTCCCCGCTGTACTTCGTGTTCGAGGCCAAGGACGGGGCTGCGCTTCCCGAGTACCTAGAGCTTGCCCTCAACTCGGACCAGTTCTTTGGCTCGCTCGCCGGCAGGCTCCGGGAGGGTGCGCGTGCCCACGGCCTGCTGAATGTTCGCCTGAACGAGTTTTACGCTGCCACCGTCACCCTGCCGCCCACGCCCGTGCAAGAGCGGATCGTTGAGGTCATCGGTGCGGTGGACGACCAGATCTCCGCACTCGACGCCGAGGCCGAGGCGGTGCATGCGGTGCTACGACGACTTCGCGCCGAGTTGGTCAACGACCCGGGCGCTCAGGCGGTCCGTGCTGACGAGGCGTTCGAGATCACCATGGGGCGACAACGGGCGCCGAAGTACGCCGCGGGGCCATACATGACGCCGTACTTGCGCTCCGCCAACGTGGGGTACGGGACGCTCGACCTGATCGACGTGTTGGAGATGAACTTTGACCCGAAAGAACGCGAAGTCTTTGGCCTAGTGCCCGGCGATGTACTCGTATCCGAAGGCAGCGCGAGCCAGTCCGCAGTCGGTATGCCGGCGATGTGGCGTGGAGAGCTGCCAGAACCGATCTGCTTCCAGAAGACGCTCATGCGGTATCGAGCCATCGAAGGGGTCAGCGTCCCGGCGTTCGTGAACCACTGGTGTCTGTGGGCCTACGAGTCGGGTATGTTCCTCGACATAGCGGGAGGCACCAACATCAAGCACATCACTGCCATGCGTGCAGTTCGGATGCGGGTGCGCCTTCCCGTCCTGGCAGATCAGGAGCGGATTGCTGCGGAGCTCGACACGATGAGCGACGTCGTCGCTGCGACCCGAGCCGAGGCCTCCCGCCTCCGTTCGGTGCGGTCGGGGCTGTTGGCGGGTTTGTTGAACCGCACCATCGACATCGAGTCTTCGGAGTTGGGGGTCTGAGCGGTGGCGAAGGGCATTCGGGAGCGCGAGTTCCAGAACCTGATGATCCAGTGGTCCCTCCCGATGGGCTGGGGTTTCACAGCGGGCAGGTCGCTGCCGCGTGAGGCGACGCAGACGGTGGTCGCCGGCCAGCTGCGGGACGCCATCGTCCGGTTCAACCCTGGGGTGATCGGCGGGTTTGACGTGGACGCGGTGGTCGAGGAGATCATCGCCACGGTCAACGCCGTTGAAGGCGGGCTGGTGCGGGCCAACGAGCAGGTGCTACGCCTGCTGCGCGGGCATAAGGAGTTCCGAGATGCCGACGGCGTGTGGCACGCCTTGAAGGTCATCGACTTCGAGCATCCGACCGTCAACACGCTGGTTGTCTCGGACGAGGTGACCATCACTGTCCCCGGCAAAACCTCCCGCCGTTTCGACCTCGTGTACTGGGTCAACGGGCTGCCGCTGGTCGTGGTCGAGGTGAAGTCGCCGACCGCGAAGTCTGGGTGGGCTAAGGCTGTCCGCGAGATCAACGATGTGTACGCCACCGAGTACCCGTGGTTCTTCACCCCGAACGTTTTCGCCGTTGCCTCCGACGGGCTGAAGCTGCGATTCGGTGCCGTTGGCGCGCCCCTGAACCTGTGGCAGCCGTTCCGGTCCACCGCCGACGACGAGAATCTGCCTGGGCAGGCTGACGTACAGCGTTCCGTGGAGCTGCTGCTCAACCCGGCGACCGTCCTAGACATGCTCGCCAACTTCGCCCTGTTTGACACCGCGGGGGGTGGGGTGGACAAGAAGTACCTGCCCCGCTACCCGCAGCGGGAAGCCGCCCACCTAATCCACCAGAGAGTCCTGGCCGGCGGACAGAAGGGCCTGATCTGGCACCACCAAGGCAGCGGCAAGACGCTGCTAATGGTGTTCGCTGCCTCGCTGCTGCTGGCCGACACCCGTACCGACTCACCCACGATCATCCTGCTCTCGGACCGGACCGATCTCGTGCGGCAGACCTCCGGGGTGTTCACCTCCGCAATGGGAGACGCCTACTTCCACCAGCCGAAGACCAGTCATGAGTTGCGGTCCCTGCTCGCCGACGACGTGCGCGGGGTCATCTCCACGACCGTGCACAAGTTCGCCGAAGCCGGCAGGAACCTGTCGAAGCGAGACAACATCATCGTGCTGGTCGACGAGGCGCACCGGACCCAGTCCGCCAAATCAAAGTCCCTGGCCGGGCAGATGCGCGCCGCGATCCCTCAGGCGAAGTTCTTCGGCATGACAGGCACCCCGCTGCGGAACCTCGCCACCGACACCTTCGCCCTCTTCGGGGACGAGGCCGACCCGGGTCGGGTGCTACACCGGTATTCGGTGTCCCGGTCGTTGCGGGACGAGGCGACCGTTCCGGTCATGCTGGACCCGCACCCGGTGTCCTTCGAGATGAACGACCAGGAGTTGCAGGCCGAGTTCGACCAGTTCGCCGACGACTTTGACCTCGACGATCCCGACCGCGAGGCACTGTCCCGCAAGTTTGGCCGCCTGACCTCGGTGTTCGCTAACCCCGACCGTATCCATACGGTCTGCCAGGACATCGTGGACCACTACCTGACCGGTGCCTACCGCAACGGCCTCAAGGCTCAAGTCGTGGCCTACAACCGTGAGCTGGCTGTGGCATACACGGACAAGATCAACGAGCTGCTGGCCGGCTTCGAGGCGTCACAGGTGCTCGCCGAAGTGGGGAAACACGACCGAATCACGGCCGAGGTGAACATCTCCGTCTCGGACTCCAAGGACGAAGACCCGGCCATGCGGCCGTACCGGCTCTCGGAGGCCGAGGAAGAGGGCCAGAAGCGGCGTTTCCTCACCCCGGACGACCCGCTGTGCTTCCTGGTGGTGACCGCGAAGCTGATGACGGGATTCGACGCCCCCAACGAGGGCGTCCTCTACCTGGACAAGCCGCTGAAAGCCCACACCCTGTTCCAGACGATCACTCGTCCGAACCGCACCTGGGTGTCCCCGACCGGGTTCGTAAAGACGTCCGGGGTGGTCGTGGACTACATCGGGCTGGCCGAAGAAGTCCAACGGGCCGTCGTCGATCCCACCCCGGAAGGGGCCGGCAAGGGCGGCGGATTCGTCACCGACGTGTCCGAGCTGGTCGCCGAGTTCCGCACTACCTTCGCCCGCATCGAAGACCTCCTCGCCGACGTAGACGACCTAGACCTCACGGTCCATGGATACGAGTCCGTGCGAGCCATCAACGTCTTCCTGGACGCCAACCCCGGAGCCGCCGAGGTGTTCAGCAGGGACTACCGCCTGCTGGCCCGCCTGTACTCCCTTATCAACACGGACAAGCGGATCGCCAAGTACCGGGACGGCTTCGGGCTGTTCGGGTCCGTGTACACGACCCTGTTCAAGAAGTCCTCCGACGAGGAGCGGAAAGAACGGCTGGCCGAGCTGGGACCGATGGTCCTGGAGATCATCAACGCCCACGTCCACTCCTTCGCCGTGGTCGCCTCCCAGGAGGAACCCCTCGTCCTGGACGCCCAGGGCATCGCCATCCTCAAGGAGCTGATGGCTCTCGTCCGCCCTAAGCCCGGCAAGGACGACGGCGAGGACAAGCCGCCGCCGTCCGCAGCGGAGATCCTGGACCGAATCAAGGCCGCTCTCGACAAGGGAGTTGAACCCGGGTCTGCGAAGTACACCGCCCTCGCGGACCGAATCAGGCTCCTGCGGGACCGCATCATCCAGACCGCCCAGGACGCCCTGGACTTCCTCTCCGAGGCCCTCCGGATCGCCCACGCCATCGTGAACGCCGGGAAGCACCCTGAGGAAGCTGTCGTACTGGACGACGACCACGTGGGCGTCCTGTCACGGATCATCCACGACCACGCACCCGCCGGCCTCACCATCACGGAGAGGAACCTGGCCGAGGAGATCGACCAGGTGGTCACCCGCACACTCGCCCAGTCATGGGACAACGCAGACGCCCGCAACCGAGGCGTCCGCCGCGCCACTGCCGCCGTCTTCCGCCGGTACATGCTGAAGCCGCTCGGGGAGCCGTATGACTCCACCGTCGCGTACATCGAAGCCCACTATTTAGTTGATTGATGAATGCGCGGAGCCACGGCACCTATGGCGGGCCGCCGACAAGCACAAAGGTGTCGGTGTGTACCCCCGAGGGCAGAGGCAGGTGCGGCTGAACTACGAGCCCCGCCCAGAGGTAGTCCTCCGTGACCGGGTCTGACGCGTCCTCCGAGCTACCGGGGGAGCCTCAGCCTGACACTGGCGCAGTGATCGAACCTGTGTTCGATCTGCGGAGTGGCGGCGAGGGGCGTGCTGGTCAGGCGTGATGATCATCCCTGCCGTCCCGTCTTCATGTAAACTTAGTCAACATCAGATCTGGTTGGATCTGTACTTGATGGCCGCAGTGGATCTCCTGCGGCGCTCTGGGAGTCCAGCCCGCTGGTCTCGTTCTCGGGGAGGACCCAATGCCGCGATCCGCCGATAGTTCAATTACCCTGGCGGAGATCGCGAGGATAGCGGGCGTCGGTCGTGCCGCCGTGAGCAACTGGCGGCGCCGACACGGTACTTTTCCGACTCCAGTCGGTGGCTCGGACGCGAGCCCGCAGTTCTCGCTTGCCGACGTTGAGGCATGGCTTCGGCAGCACGGCAAACTGCAAGATGTCGGGCGTCTGGAACGGCTATGGCCTCAGATCGAGGCAGTGGGTGATCGGGCTCTGAGTGGTTATGTGATCGCTGCGGTCGGTAGGCGTGTCCAGGAGAGGCAGATTCGGGCAGTGGGTGCTGCGTGTGACCTGACCGGTGACGCAGGAACACTCGTTAATCGTGCGGCTGATGTCGCGGCTCACGAAGGTGGACAGAAAACGTTCGATTTTCTGTTTACACGCTGGATGGACAAATATGTGCGCCAAGTCAGCGTAACCCCACCACAGCTTGCCAGCCTCATGATAGACGTCGGGCAGGCGGTGTTGGATCGGGGAATTGAAGGGCAGGACGCGATAGTATTCGACCCGGCATGCGGAACCGGAAGCCTGCTTCTCGCTGCAGCTCAGAGCATGACCAGGAATGACCCGTCCGCGTCCGGTCCGACACTGCTCGGCGTCGAACGCGATCCTGTTCCCGCTTCGCTGGCGGCCGTCCGTCTTGGATTTATAGGCGGCGCCGTCAGCGACGCCAATGAAGTCGGAATGGCGGCCGATATTCGTATCGGTGACTCGCTCCGGAAGGACCCGCATGTTGACGTACGCGCCGACCTAGTCGTATGCAATCCGCCCTTTAACGAGCGTGACTGGGGGCACGAAGAGCTGGCTACGGATCCACGCTGGACATACGGCCTGCCGCCGCGGACAGAATCGGAACTCGCCTGGGTCGAGCACGTGCTTGCGCGACTGCGGCCGGGCGGGGTGGCCGTGCTTTTGCTACCACCAGCCGTGGCGTCCCGTCGAGCAGGCCGCCGAATCCGAGGCGCGCTGCTCCGGTCCGGCGCACTGCGAGGAATCATCGCGCTCCCAGCGGGCAGCGCCCAACCACACAGCATCTCCTTGCATTTGTGGATTCTGCAGGCCCCAGGCCTTGACGATGGTCCTCGCCGACTGTTTCTCCTGGATAGTGGAGCTGCCTCGGTGTCCGGAAGAGGAGCGGCAGGGATTGACTGGCCCCGCCTCCACAGAAACGCTCTTCGTGCGATTAGCGCCTATCACTGGGGCGCCCCGCCGGGGCATGACGGTCATGGCGACGACATGCCGGTTTTGCCAGAGGGGTGTGCCGCGATACCCGTGGTTGAGCTTCTCGATGACCACGTAGACCTCACGCCGGCTCGTCACGTGACCAACGCGGGTCATGCACCAGCTGAACTGGACGAATCGTGGAGTCGGTTCGGTGGGCTGGTTAAGGAGTTGGGCGAGCTTTCGCGAACGCTGTCCGCGCTGGATTTGTCCGCTGATGATCGCCAGGTTGCGAGGATCACCGTCGGCGACCTGAGCCGTGCTGAAGCTTTGACACTGCAGTCAGGCCAGGCGTTGCCAGCCTGCCTGCGCGATGGAGACCACGCACCGGCCGACGCGGTACCGGCCCTCAGAGTGCCTGATCTTATGATCAGCGGCCGTGCGCGGGCTTGGCTTAGTGCTGCGGATGTCGTCTCCCACGAAGCCGGCGGCGGCACGCTCACGATGGTCGAGCCCGGCGTGGTGATAGTCGTGGGCGTCGAGCGCGCGTTTCGTGCATGGGTGCATGCAGGTGAGCCCCTGGTGCTGGGCCCGCAGATCTATGCCTTGCGTGTTGACCCTGCGCTCCTGGACCCCTGGTTCCTGGCGGGTTGCTTGCGGGCGCCGGACAACCTTCGAGTGGCGAGCACCCACACTTCCACCTCGGCCAAGATCGACGTGCGCAAGCTTCAAGTGCTCCAGATGCCTCTGGTACGGCAACGACATTACGGTCGTGCTTTCCGCGCGGTAGTACAACTTGAGGCGGCGCTAGCGGCAATTCGCAACGTCGGCGAGGGCCTGCTGCACACGTTGGGTGATCAACTTGCGGCAGGAAAACTCTCCTCGAGCTGACGCCGCGTACGTTACGTGTCCGGCCGTTTGGTGGGTGGCAGCTCAGACCGGCGTCGAAGGCTGCGCGCTTGCATCCCAGCCATCCAGACGATCAAGCATCGCCCTGGCCTCCTTACACTTGAGTTCTTCCAATTCGAGCCCGACCTCCCGGCACCGCACCGCCAGCTGCCGTGCGCGATGCGGCACCAGTCGCGCAAGCCCGTCGATCGCCTCGGCCAGGGCGTGCACCGCTGGCGCGAGATCTCCGAAGGGGATCCGGCATTCGGCAAACCCCAGCTGTGCCTCCAGCATGTCGGCTTCATGCGCTTGGCCATCGCTAGCGGCGCCGATGTCGTAGATCTCCTGGTAGAGAATCGCCGCTTCTTGGCAGTCCCCAGCGACACGGTAGCCGTCCGCGGCGGCCATGTGGAGGGACAGCGCTAGCGGGTCGGATGGACCCCATTGCCGCCGAGCCGCGTCGAGCAAGCTGACCGTTCGAGGCGGGTCGGGTTCGACGTCACCAGCTCGAAGCTGGGTCCGAACCTCTGTGAGGAAGGCTTCGACCTCACGCCGACGCAACCATGGTTCGCGCCTACGGTTTGACCTTGCAGCACGGCTCGGTGCGGTCGGCACAGCAGTCTGTTCGTGACCTCTCGGGACGCGGAAGACGGTCGTAGGATCCGGCTCGAAGCGTGGGGAAGGCTCCGGCTGGCCTGGCTTCGGAAGGTACTGGCCAAGGACCGCTTGTACTTCAGACGCGGTGGCCGGGCGATCTTCCGGATTTTTAGCCAGCAGCCTCTGGGTGAGCTCGTCGAGTTCAGGCGGGACGTGAGGCGAGAAGGCAGACGGAGGCGGGGGCGTGTCCGAGATGTGCTGGGCCGGCAGCCCGTCGCCGATGAAGGGCGGGCGGCCCGCGAGCATGCGGTACAGAACGCAGCCAAGTGCGTAGAGATCGGTCGCCGGCGTCACCTGGCGTTCGAGGATCTGCTCCGGCGCTTGGTAGCCACGGCTGCCCACCGTGGAACCCTGGCGGGTGTAGCCAGTGGCGTCGGGGCTCAGCGGCTTCGCGATCCCGAAATCGATGAGGACGACCCTCCCGTCCCGAGCGATGAGCACGTTGTGGGGCTTTAGATCACGATGGACGACCGGCAAGGCATGGGTGCAGGCGAGCGCGTCGGTGATCTGTACGGCGATGGAGGCAGTCACGCCGACCGTTGTGGTGTGCCGTTCCAGGAAGTCGTGTAGGGAGATGCCCTCGACCAGGCGCATCACGATGTATGGGTCGGCGCCGTGTGTCCCACGATCAAACAACTGAGGGATCCCAGGGTGCTGAAGACGCTCCATGAGCGCGCCTTCCCTGCGGAAGCGCTGCCGCAGGATCCTAAGTTCCTGATGACGCTCACTGTCGTCCGTGTCGGAGGTTGGGAACTGGTCTGAGCGCAGGAACTTCATCGCGACCTGGCGATCCGACTGTTGGTCGTGAGCTTGCCAGACCTCGGCCATGCCACCCTTGCCGAGCATCCTCGTCAACCGATACCGGTTGGCTAGTAAGTCGCCTGCCCTCATGTCCGTCCTTTACGGCTGGTACGGGCCAACCCGGCCGGTCGTCGGGAGCAGCATACCGCAGGCGACGACGTGAACTCACGCTGGGGGTGAGAGTGAGTTGACTCAGTTTACAACTCGGAGTTGGTGTGCTTGAGTAGTCACGTGAAGACGGTACGGTTACCTCGCCCGGCTGTCGTAGACGCACTCCTTGCGAGCCCCCAACGGAACGTGATGTCCACTTGGTCTAGACCCAACGGCACCGCAGGCGATATCAGCCTGATTCGTATCAATCTCGCTGCGGCACGTGATAACCCCGAAGACTGCCCTCTGGCGCGCAGCACCAACGCACGACCACTGCTGGACGAAGATCCATACCCGCCGTATGTCGCAGCGCCGCTGCAGGGCTTTACCTTGAAGCCGCTCATGGATGCCCTCGACCGGATCGAACACGACGGCAGGGCGACACCGAAGGTAATCGAACAGCTCCACAGCACACGGGGCACCTTCGGCCTGCGGAACCGCCCGCCTGCGCACCCCGGCCTGCTGGAATGGACGGCCGCCGCCATATCCCAGTACCTCGCTGCCAGAGCAGCCGACCAATATCGGCGTGAAGTCGCAGGTCTGCTACCCACACATCCAGTCAGGTACGCGTGGGTTGCGCGACGGACGCTGAGCAAGCCGGACCTTCGTGGCGTTCTCGCCTACGAAACAACTGCGTGGGGCCGGGGCTACGTCGCCCTCGATGGAAGTGCCCGGGATCTTTGGCTACTGTCGTTCGGCGCGGCGAAGCCTGACCGCCCCGCGTCGGAGAAAGCAACGGCCGCATACGTGGCTGCGTATGGCGAGCCCTGCATAGGTGGCGGGCGTCGCCCCTACCGGGTCGAAACCTTCAGAACCGAGGAACGCGACCAGGTGTTTCCGTCGCGGGTGCGTGTCATTGACGTGGGCTGTGGCGACGGCACCACAACGACGCTCGTGGATTGGGATCGTCATGAGGTCGATCAACACTTCGCTGCGGACGCCAAGGTCGTACTCTCGCGGGCGGTCGTGGATCGCAACGCCCGACCAGGCTCAAGTTGCGTCCGGTGCAAGGCGCTTTCAGGCTGCGATGCGCTACCGCGCACGCCGAACCTACTGTCCGTCTCATTAAGCACGCAGCCCCGAGCGCGGCGAAGCGTCTCGGTCTCCGATCTTCGTACCTACGACGCATGCCCTGCCCAGTACCACCTTGCCCGGCAACTCAAGCTGAAAGCACCTCGGCTGGAGAACGGCGCAATCCGCCGTGGCCGCGCCGTGGACGCATGGCTCAATGACCGACACCGCGACCGGCCAGCCGGCGGATGCCGAACGGCGTTGGAGATCATCGACCGGTCTGCCTGGATGACCGGAACCTTCTCATTGTCTGCCGACGAAGCTGACCAGGGCGCGAAGATGTTGGCGCACCACGAGGCGGTATGCCCGCTCGCCGGGCTAGGTGATCATGAACAGGTTCTTGTCCAGCATCGGGTCAGCTTCTTTGAGCCGGTCGCGAACCTGGTGTGGATCGCGACCCCGGATCTGCTGCATACCCGGGCTGGTGGCTGGACCTGGCGCGAGACCAAGACTTCCACTGGGCGGCTGTACGAAGGCCAACCGTTGCTTCGGCAGTATCCACAGCTCGCTCTTGCCGTGTTGATACTCCACGCCGGTGTGCTTGGTGGAGACGTGACGCGGTCACGGGTTGAGCTGGAACTGCTGAACGCCGACGACGTGACCCTGGAGGAGCTGGACCCTTCTCAGCCACGCGTCGTCCGGGAGGCGCATGACGTCCTTGAAGACCTACTGCGCCCATGGTTGCAGGACGGTTCGTTCGAACCCACCCCGGGAAGGCACTGTGCGGACTGTGAAGTCCGTGCATGGTGCCGCCCAGGCCAAGCGCACCTGACCGCTACCGCTGCCAAGCCAGAGGATCGCTGATGCCTCCAACCGCCACCGCGACCCGGTTCTCCGACTGGGCCGCGTATTCCGATGTTCTGCTGCTGCATACCATCGCTAGCGCAGTGATCCGGCTGGCCGACATACGGGGATTGGACGCCTTCACGTTGCCGTATCCGGCCGAGGCTCAACGGGCCGTGGACCGGCTGGTCCTGTCTTGCCTTTTGCGCCGCATTGACGAAATGCCTCGCAGCGTGCCGGACCTGCTCGCCTGGTGCCATACACGGCCGTTGGAGGACTGGCCACTGGACCTGCCGCCCGATGCCTTTGGACCCGACGACCTACTCGTCGATCCCGTGGCGCTCGTACCCACACAGCTGTGCCACGAGTGGTGGGTTCATTCCCGCGACAGCGCCGCCGCCCAGTTCGACCGAGACGTCGTCCGTTCGGCAATGCGGCTTTGCCAGCAAGTCTCCTCACCGGAGTCCTACACCGCTTTCCGTCGTCTGCTAGTCGAAAAACCGGTGCTGAGCAGCGCGGAGAAGTTCGAGATCAGCACAGACCTTTACCTCGACCCGGTGACTGAGCTGCTCGATCGGTGCTACGAACCAGCTCCGGTCAGCCATCGGCGCGACGGCGTTTACACCACGTGCGGACGCTGCCGGACCCTGCTCCTTCCGCTTCCCGGCGGGGACTGGTGGTGCGAGCGTGATGCATGCCGTCGACGGGGACCTGCGCCAACGGGTCGGGCGCTCACGGAGGAGGCCGATGCGGACGTCGTCTATCAGCTCGTGAGGCCCTTACGCCAGTTCGTGACCGGCCCCGGTCGGGCCGAGGTCGATCTAGAAGGGCGGCTGACCGCATTGCGAGCCGGCGCAAAGCGGCTCGACGTTGCTATGTGGCCTGGATTCGATGCGTACGACGTGCGAATCACGTTCCCTGACGGACTCGTTTGGGCTGTCGACGTCAAGGACTGGAAACACCCCGGGCTCCTCGCCAAGGCGGCGAAGGCTGTACCCGCGCAGCCGCCGTACGACGAGTCGTGCTGGGTCGTCCCACAAGAGCAGGTGGACGCCCATGGCGACTACCTCGCCACGTACTACCGCAACCTTGCCCCCGCAGCGCAGGATCTGCCGCTTCTGACCGACCGGCACCTCGTGGACCTCGTCCGGACACGGCTGCGCGGCAACACCGACGTCCACCTGGTCGCGGCCTACGGCGGGAAGAAAGGTCCTAATGCGTAATAGCAGTGATTGGTACCAGCCCTTGGCCAAGAACCTTGCGAAGGCGTGGCCCATCGAATACGCCGACGTGAAACCGGCCCTACTTTGTCAGGTTGAGCTGGGCCTGCGGCTACTCGAACGCCTGGACCCGTCAGCCAGCGCCAGCGGTGTTTACACGCTGCTCGGTGGCTATCCCTTCGCCGCCGCCGCGGGAATCGCTGCGACGGCGGACGAGCAGGTGATGCTCAACGCAGCGCGTCACCTGCTGTGGAAGTTGCGGCGCCGCCGGACCTGGCTCCAAAGCCTGGAAACGTACAACCTGCTACCTGAGCGGCTGCGTGGCTACCGAATCGCTGCTGAAGATGTTTCCGTTCGCAGAGTGGAGCCCACTATCGCGGGTGACCGGTATGCGCTTTTCGACCAGGCACTGTCGGCACTACCGGATTTTGATCGGCGGGCGCTGCCCCTGGCTGGGGCGGGACCGAGCCGCTTCGTCGAGCGACGCCGGCCGGCCGCGGTCACGATTCCCCAAGAGCTCTGCTTGGAGCCGGCACTCGGCCACGACCTCACGGCGGTACCCAGTACCGCCGGGATCCCACTGGACATACCACTGGAAGAACTCGCTAATACCGCGCAATGGATGGATCAGGTCGAGCGGGATCTCGACCTCCGGCCAGGTTCCTGGGCTAAGCGGTTGGGCGACCTGCGACTGGACACGCTGTCGCCCGATGGCCGCTCATTCCAGGCCGCAACTGTCCTTCGCCTGGATCGGCTGCTACACATGGTCGGCATGGTCGGTGCTGGCAAGAGCACCATCATGACCCTGATTGCAGTATGGGGCGCGCGTAGAGGTCTGCGCACCACACTGATCGTTGGCGATGTCGCCGAGCAGCTCGCCCTGACCAGCCTCTTCCGCTGCCTCGGCTTGACCGCGGTGCCGATCCTGGGCGGAACAACTCGGGAACGGCACGCGGCACGCCTGCACCGGCGGCTGGCCGCCCGGGGCCATGGTTCCCTGCTCGCTCACAATGATTCGGGCTTCGACGACCTCAGCACCGTCTGCGTCGTCGACGCGTTGCGTGGGATGGAGGCCACCGAACCGCTTCGCTACGCCGATGCCCCCTGCGTCAATCTGCGTCCCGTCAACAAGCCGGCCCCGCTCGAGATCAACCGGATACAACTGCCCGACCGATATCCAACCGGAGCCCAAGCGGACACGCAGTCCACGCCAAATGGTGACGACGAGACGGTACCCGCACATGGCTGCCCGATGTGGAGTATCTGCCCGCGGCACAGCGCGGACCGCGACATGGTCAACGCACTGATCTGGGTAGCCAACCCAGCCAGCCTTGTACAGAGCGCCGTCCCGCAGCACCTCAACGAGGAACGTCTGCGCCGCCTCGAACTTGCCTGTCTGCGCAGCGACATCATCGTCGTTGATGAGGCAGACCGCGTCCAGATGCAGTTGGACACCGCGTTCGCACCTGCCGCGACGCTCGTTATCCGGGGTCCGGAGTCCTGGTTGGACCGACTGCATACTCACAAGATCGATGAGCTAGCGCGCCAAGGGCGATTGCCGCTGTCCGAGCGTGACGTCGAACGGTGGGGCGCAGCCCTGGACGTGGTCAGTTCGGCCACGAATCGTCTCTACGCCATGCTGATCAGCAACGCTGACCTCCGGAACTGGGCTGACATCGAGTACTTCAGTGCATGGACACTCCAGGAGAAGCTCATCGCTGATTGGTACCCACAACCTGGCAGTGCCGCATCGACGCCAGAAGGGGTGCGTGCCGACACCGATGTGTACGACGATGAGGAGGCCCTCGATCCTGACGCTGGCAGACCCACTCCAGCCAACACTGGTGCTGAGCCGTGGGCCGAGCGTCGTCGCGCCGTAGTCTCGACCTTCGACGACTTCCGCGACGATCCGCTCGGCGACCGCGGTCCCCATGACGACGACACCAACGCGCTCGTCGCCGGAGCTCGCGACCTGTTGCACACACTCAACGAACGGGGCACCCGTGAGCGTGTCCACGCTATCCTGGACTTGCTGCTTGCCGGATCCCCGATCATTGATGGATCTGTCTGCCAACCGGAACCCACCGACGGAGCGCGCCGCGACGAGGTCGACACTTGGGGAACGCGACCATGGCGTGAGCGCACCGCCACCCGCCTGGAATTCACCCTCCTCCTCGCCACCCTGCACCATCGGCTGGATCGAGTGTCGTTCATGTGGCCGCAGGTCGAAGCCGCCATGCATCTCGACACCGCCGACAACGAGCTCTCCCGCCGTCCACCCCTCGACTACGCTCCCGTCGTGCCGGAAGCCCCCATGGGAAACGTTCTCGGCTTCCAATACCTACCCGACGAGCCTGGACCGGGGGGCGATGACCGGCGAAGTGGCACCCTGCGCTTCTTCCGCTGCGCCGGCGTTGGCCGAGAGTTGCTGCTGAACCTACCGTCATTGGGCGCTGACCCGGCGAACGGCCGGCCCGGCCCGCATGTACTGCTGATGTCCGGGACCAGTTGGGCAGGCACCTCCACCCGTGCTCACATTCTGGTACCAGTGAAAGCGGTACTCAAACCCGACGAGGCTGCGCTCCAGGCAATCCGGGGAACCACTTTCCGGACCCACTTCCTCTACGACAGCACAGGGCCTCTGACCCTGTCCGGTACCCGCCTTGACGCACGCGCCGGTGTGCTCCGTCAAATTGTGACGCGACTTGGAAAATCCATTGCAGGGCAGCCCAGCCCACTCGATCAGGAACTGCGCCAGATCCAGGACGAAGGCCGCCGACGTGCTCTCTTGTTGGTGGGCAGCTACCGGGAAGCCACCACAGCGGCCAACCTCCTCCAAGAGATCCCACGCTGGTCCGGCAGGGTGCGGGTGGTCGTCGCCGACGACGCCGAGCTGGAAACTTCCAGTTCTTCGGGCGCTACCAGCCACGATGAACTCGCCCAGGCCACCGCGGTGCGTCGAGGCGACCTCGCTGCCTTCGCTGAAGACCCTGATGCCGAGCTGCTTGTCGCCCCACTGTTGGCTATCGAACGGGGCCACAACATCCTCAACGCACAACGAACCGCGGCATTCGGCGTTGTCTTCTTCCTCGCCCGACCACACCCCCGCCCCGACGATCTTTCCTTGGCAGTCTTTGCTATCAATGACTGGGTCACCCGCTTCGTCCGTGATCAGCCCGGCCTACTCACCGGCACCTTCAGCAAACTCGTTAGCGAGGCCGGACAACTCGACGCGGCCGGCCTTGCCTTCCGGCATCTAGCTCGCCGAGAGTGGCGTCGGCTGCTTTCACGCCGCTACGCCTACTCACGACTCAGCCCTACCGAACAGACCTCCTTCGCTTGGGACCAGATGGTCACGATCTGGCAGGTCATCGGCCGCCTAGTACGTGGCGGCGTCCCCGCCAGGGTCGTATTCGTCGACGCCGCCTTCGCCCCGGCCCTCGCTGAAGCGCGCAGCCCGACGCCTGACCCAACCACCGAAACGGCTGGGCGCCGTCGTCGTCGGACCGACGAAGGGCTGCTGGCCAAGCTGCACCAGGTTCTTGCTCCGTACTTCGACCCAACCAACGACCCGGAAACCTTTCCGAATCCAGCAGATCCGGCTCTTGTTCGCACTCTCTACGAGCCGTTGTACGACGCGCTCACCCAGCTGCGGTCCACGGCGAACCCGCCATCCGAACCGGCAGCCATCCACGACGCGGAAGGTATCCATGGCCCCCAGGTATGACGACATCAGCCGCGCCGCGTACATCCTTGACCCGCAGTACCCCCCACTGACCGGGCAGTATCGCGCGCTGGCATTCCCCGAGACCTGGAATCCCAGCGTCCTAGCCCTTTGCAACCTCGGCCGAGGTCCCGACCAGGAGCCCTACCGTGCCGTGCCGACTCGCCGGATGGACGGCGTGCTTCAATGCCTGGCGCCTGACCTGGTTGTGCGTGGCCGACCAACCGACCCCATCCAACGCGCGCAAGACGCGTGGCTCTATGTACCGACCGACGCCCCTGACCCGCTGCCTTCGAACACCCTCGATCGGTTGCTTGGCGTCTGGCTACGTGACCTACGACCAGAGGAAGAGTATCTGCGGGAAGTCCAATCTACGCATACTGAATTGCTCGCCGATCCGCCGCAATGGCAAGAGGTCACCGTCGACCTGCTCGGCTGTCCAACCACCGACGGTGGTACCGCCGCCCCATTAGCTCGCCAATACCAACTGGCCACTGACGCCTTGGCGCGGCGTATCCTCGCGCTCGACCCCTACGACAGTGGAGCAGGAACGTTACGGTTCCGAGCCGTCCCCCGCGGCCCTCGCCAACAGGGCGCAGAACTGGTTTCTCAGCCCCTTTGGCACGATGTCAAAGGCCGGAACTGGTGGTTCTCAATCTACATCGCCGTGTCTCTGCACACGGTTCCATTCGATCCGCGACCACGTCTCCACCTGCATACCGGCGTTCGGCGCTGGGTGACTCACGTGGATTCTCGAACCGACAGAGTCCGGCTGCCCTACCGCACCGCGACGTCGGTCTACCTGAGACCCACCATCCCTTGGCTCAGCGGAACTCCCACCAGCGACCGCTTTGCGGTCGTCCGCCTCGCCTACGACCGAAGCAGCCGTGAATATGTGTGGGGCGGCAACGGACCCGCGCGGATTCTTCGCCGCCTCAGCCTCAGTCAACCGTTCCCCGACCCCGATAGGCTCCTCACTGCACCAGCTGACTGGATCGGCGATGGGCAAGGAGTACGCGCCGCGATCGTGCACAGTACCCGGATGGGCGCGCACGAAATCGGCTCCGGCCTGATGTCGCACCAACGCTCCCAGATCACCGAGTGGGCTGAACAGGCACTGCCCGAAGGACTACGCCGGGTACCCAAGCTGACCCGCAGCCATGCCGGCCCCAGCGCCCCCTCCAACCAACGGGTCACCCCGTCCACCGACGTGGGGAAGAAGGCCGAGCAAGCCAGGGCTGCGCACGCTCGCCGGATCGCCCTAGCCGTAGCGATGAAAGTGAACATAAATCCGGTCCCAGTCCTACCCGCAGAGCTCGCCTCGGATGCGATGCCACCGACGGTGAAGGCCCGACTCTTGTGGCAAACCTCCTCCCTCCGTGACGCGGCGATCGGTGCCATTGCCGAGATCCTCGGATTGGAAGGGGACGGCCGCTGGCCGGAACCGGCCTACACTCAGGCGGCGTTCGACCGCGCCAAACCCGGAAGCCCCGCGCTCCTGGTGTGGCGTACCCCGGAGCTAACGCTCGAACTGCGCTGCCTACGGCTGGTCAACGGACTCGCCGAGACCCTTGGTATAGATCCCAAGGCACGCCCAAAGGGCAAAGCCCTCGCCGACGCCATCGACGCCCGCCGCCAGATGATTCGGTCGTTCCTCGAAGCCGACGGCGCCCATGCCGACCACCCGGAACTCGCACTGGTCGAGATCGATCGGCGGCAAGACTATGCCCACAACCTGGACGATCCGAAGTACGCCCTCCGCTTAGGCTGCGCTGACGCCGGCGTGCTGACCCAGTTCGTGCTGGTCCCGAAGAAGGCCAAGTCCTACAACTCGGAAAAGAACGTTGACCACCGAGTCCGCTCAGGCTGGCAGGACGGGCTTCGCCAACTCGGCGTCCGGGTCCTGCCGGAACACGCGGTCGCGGGAACCCTGCCCAACAAACTGCGCTACGTTGCTACCTGGATGGTGAAGCGACGCAAGGACGGCCCGACTCGACTGCCGCGGCACACCCCCGTCGCGGTCATGGTCAGCCCTCTCGGGAGCGGGTCAGGGCTCGCGGCGGTTACTGGCTGGGACCCGAATTCCCTTCAGTGGATTTCCTACCCGAAATTCCTGCTGAGACTGGTCAAGATTGCAGAGATTCCTGATTTAGAGGTCGACGATGAGCAGGATCCGGGCTCGTTCGACCTGGCCGCAGTGCCGCCCGGTACCGTTCCCCAACAACGTGTAGCCGCCGACGGCAGCTCGACCGGTGCAATGAAACGGGTGACGTATCGGGTATGGAAGCAGGATATGGAGGAACAACGTAAGGAGACGGGTCGCTATTTGCAAAAAATGATCAGATCATTGCGCGGCCATCCCACCATGCTTCTAACGCACTCGCAGAACAGCCGAATGCACTGGCCCTGGCTTCAGGACGGCAACGCGGAGCCCGATCTGATCAAGACGGGCCACGCGCCGGCAGCCAGTGTGGACGCCGATCTGCGGCTCGTCCGCGTGCGTGACGCCGACGGGCGGGAAACTCCACAGTGGTGGGGCAATCCAACGACCGGCGGGATCCACGGCCTACCGCCGGGCATGTGGGCCGAGGCGGAGGGCACCGGGCGCACCTTCTACAGCACAACAGCGAAAGCCGGCACCTTCAAGAAGTCCGCGGTCGAAGCTGACAAGCTGGCCCCTCGTCCCTTGCGCCAAGGCGCGAACAAGGGGAAACCGACCATCGACACAGAGATCCCGGCGTGGAACCCCGCTTTGATCGAAATCACGGTATTGGCGTGTCACCCTCAACAGGGCGACGTGCCGGAGGCGTTGGCCTTGGCTGTCCACCATCTTCGTCAGGCCCCCGACTATCTGGATGCCCTGTCCATGCCGCTACCGCTACACCTAGCAAGCTTGGCGCAACATTATGTGCTGCCGACCGTAGCCGACGAAGGGGCCGACGGTGAAGCTGAGGTTCGGGACGGAGTCGACAGGGCGGAAGTGTTGGAGAATGCGCTTGGCATCATCATCGGAAATCCGGCAGGGGACGTTGTCGATCTGGACGCTGAATACTCGGATGTCCCAGGACTGGCGCAGGCTCCAGATGAATCGGATGAGATGGAGGAGACGACGCTACCGACCTCGTTGCTGCCGCGCGACTGAGGCTGATCGTCTCTCGATAGGCCGCGAGTAGCTTGAGACTGCCTGCTCGCCGCTCTCGTGCTTGCCGTTAGCGGTTTGCGTAGGCGGCCAGGACCGCGCCAGACGTCACGGCAGCAGCCAACGGTGCCCCCGTTTTACCCCCCGAAAACCCCTGCTGAACATCGACTGTCGGTGACAATCGATGCCCACTCCACGATCGCGTCTGTGCAGCTCAGTGGCAGTTCGTAGTGAACGTTGACAAGCCAGGAACCGTCAGATTCGGTAAGCGTAGGTTCTGACAACGAATGACAAGCGACGAAGGGATGCTCGACAAGAGGTTTTCGTCGGTTCAAATCTCGTCGTTCCCATGGAGTAACCGGCGGCCTTGACGGGAGGCCTCCTCCCCGCTGACCGCCTTGCTGAGCGCTCACTGCAGTTACTTGTCACTTGCGGATTTCGCGTACGGCAGGTAACGCTTGTCGACGCTGAGGCCGCGCAGCAGTGCTCCGACGAGTTGCTCGGTGAGGACGTCGGGTGTCCTGATCAGGTCTGCGGTACTTGCTGTCGCGGTCCTCTGGTAGGTGTCTGCGTCGTAGGGTTGCACCATGTCCGCGTCGCCGTTTTGCACGTACTCATAGGCAATCGCCGTCTTGACGCCGGTGAGGCGTAGGCCGATCACCCAACGGCCGTCGTACCCGGCGTAGCGGTTCGCGAGGTCGCCGGCCACACACAGCGCGCCGTGCACGAGTCCGAGGACCAGACTGGGAAAGATCACCCGGTGTTCGGCGGGTTCGGCGGCGGAGCCAAGAGGGCGCCATTGGGATCTCGCCATTGCGGTTGCACGACCGCAGAGCACACCAACAGTCCCGTTCTCCCGCACTTTAAGAACTAGCAGAGAGTCCTCCCGGACCGATCCGTCATCGCGAATGCCGTTCTCCTTGGCCATCCCGCTGCTACGGCGTCGCCACATACCGCTGTCAAGGTCAGGCGCAAAGGGCTGTCCTCCACGCGCGGCGACCGCCTGACGGATCAGGGCGTCCAGGTCTCCGCTCGCGGACATCGTGCTGACGCCAGCGAGAGCGTCAGCCGCAGCGTCCACCGGGTGAGCAACGAGGTAGAGGCGGCCGTTCGTGCGCGCGGAGTTGTCCGGCACAGGGTCGTCGGCGGCCAGCTCGTCGAGCAACGGCACGACATCCACCCGGGCCGGCTCTGTGACCCGCGCGCGGGACTCGTCTGCGCCTCCGCGGCGATACGCATTCGAGATCTCGGCTGTTCCGACCATCTCGGTGATGCGTTGCGTGACCGCTTCTGTCTTTGTCAGGAGGCGTTCCAACAAGGCGAACATGACCTGCGCGGAGGCGCGGGCGGCGAACTTCTTGTACCGGTCGTCCTTCCTGGTGTCGGCATGGTCCATTACGCCCTTGGCGACAAGCCAGGCAAGTTCCCGATCATGGGCGACGGTCGCGATAGTAGCGGATTCCATCTCGACAGCGGTGATCTTCCGCATGCCCATCGCCTTCAACCGGCCCCAGACGTCGGGATCGGCTACGACGGCGCTGCCGCTGGCCATGGGAGCGGCGAGCACGCGAAACGGAAGCCGCTGTGGCCCGTCGGCGTCGTCGTAGAGCCGTCGCTGCACGAGGTCGGACCCGTCGCTGGTCAGAACGGCCTCGCCGGTCGGCTCGCGCCGGATCAGACCTTGCTCCTCAAGCTGCGCCAAGCGCCGCTGCCACGTGCCTCTCGGGAAGTAGGCGTCGCGTGCAGGGTGGCTGCGTGGTTGCTGCCCCCGGTGTAGCTGTTCGAGAAACCAGAGCGAGGCCTCGCCCTCGCTGGCGTCGCCGTAGCTGGCCAAACGGGTGGGGTCGAAGTCCTGTGCGGCGCGTAGCCAGCGGGGCAGCAGCCGGAATTGCCGGTGATCACCCTCGAACCCGGAGGCCGACTGCTTGCCTTCGTCCCACTCGTATACGGGCTCACCGACCACGACGTCACCCAGCGCCGTGTCTGTGGCGTTACCGGCGCATACGCCACACATGGCCAGGGATGCCGGGCGCAGCCGATCGGCCAGCGACGCAGCGAATGGGCCTGTAGCGCGACCGCCCATCTGCGTCGGCCGGGCCAACGCCACCGTAAACCGAGGCTTCCCATCGACGTGGTACTCGCCCCACAAAAACGGCGGGACACCGTCCAGGTCGCGGTTCTCCCACCGAAGCACTCCTGGACCCGCCGGAGCGCTCGCCAGACCAGCCGCCTTGGCTGCATCGAACTCCTCCGGCAACGCCGCAATCACCAGCACATCAACGCGGTCCATGTCTCCCCCGTAGTGATTCAGTGCGCTGTCGCGGGCGGCGTGTGCAGCCGTACCCTGCTGCTCAGGCGCCGACCCATACTCTGCCACCGGCTCAAGGAACGCCATCGTCGGAGTGCTCGGTACCACGGAGCGCTTTGCTGCCGGCGCGGGTTTGTCCGGCACCCAATGCTTTGGGCGAAGTTTCCAGTAGGTGGCAATGTCAGGAGCGTGCCGGAACCGGCGAACCTCCCGTCCTACTCGCACCTCCCACACGTCGGTGCCCAGGCCACCGAAGCTGGTCCAACCCCACCGTTCTGTGTACAAGATTGCCCCGAGCCGCTTCAGCAACGCGGCGTCTTCGGGCAAGGTCAGCTCCAAAAGCGCCGCGACATCGGCCGAGACCAAACCTGGCTGCAGGTACGGCTGATCAGCTGGCGAATCGTAGTCGCGTTCCAACGCGACCGCGTGGTGTACGACGGTGAGAAACAGATCGAGTTCGCGCTCCGCGCGTCCGGTCGCGCCAGCACCTGCGGCCGTCAGCCCGATCGTCGTAGTTTGGGCGATCGGCATGATGCTGCCGGGATCGACGCCGTGAAGCAGACCTGGTGGCAACTCCGGTAGCAGACGGGCCGCGTCGAGGTCATAGACCCGGTAAAGATGTTGATCAAGTTCTTGGAAAGTCGGCCAGCGTCCGCCGCGCAGCAGCAAGTCCCAGATCGCGTTGAGGGCGGCCTGGTGGGTAGCGCCGACTGGCTCGGGCAACGTCACGGAGCGATTGTCCGCCAACCCGTCGCGCGCCGATCCACAGGGGAAGGACCCTTCGAGCACCAGACGCGCGGCCGGATTCAGCGTCTCCACGACAACCCCCATCGATTCGGTCGGTCCAGCGCTACCAACCCTGCGGCAGGTTCGAGTGGCGCGGACGAATCCAGACGACGCCGGACGAGACAGGATGACAGAGACCGAAATCGGACGGTATGCAATGCGCGTAGGCCGAGATTCAGCGTGCGAAGGAGGAAGGGTGGCTGGGCTCAAGCGTCCCGGCTCGCTGCCGGATGAGGCGCGGGCGCTCAACGACGCCTTGCACGACCTGCACGCCCGCGCCGGCCGTCCCTCGCTGACCACCATGGTCCGCTGGATCGGCGCCGGTGTCGCAAGCCGCAGCCGCATCCACGAGGCGTTCATCAGTGCCCGGGTGCCCGACTGGGGACTGCTGGACGTCCTAGTCGAGCAGCTTGCCAATAAGGTACCGGCGGGTCCGGATCCGGGCGACGAAGTGCGCCGCTTTTACCAGCTGTGGCTGGCTGCGACCGGACATCCCAGTTGTGGGCAGCGCGCAGCCAGGCCCTAGCATGCTCGACGCTTTGCTGGTCGTAGTGGAATGGGTGAACGCGCCACTGTTGCCGTTCCCGGCGACCCAGCGCATCCGGCAACTTGTCGATGCTGCCCTCACCGACTCGGCATCCGACACGCTTGTAGTCAACCGTCGGGACAGCACCGACGGCAGCCTGCTCGTCCTGCAGGGTGACGGTCGGTCGTATCCGGGGGTCCTCGCCCGGCTGATGGCAGCGTTTGACGACTTGCTCGCCTCCGAGCGGCGCGCCAACCATTACCGGCGGCGGCCGTACCCACAGCTGCGGCTCGTAACACATGCCGGCCAAGTCGAGTACGACGGCACGGAGTGCACCGGCGCCGTTTTGCTAACACTGCACGCGCACAACGAGTCGATGACCGTCCGGGACGCGCTGGTGGGGGACGACGACGTCGCCGTTATCGTCATAGCGTCCGATCAGGTTTTTGACTCCGACCTCGTCGGCGACGGTACGATCGCCGACACCAGGGACTGGTTTCCCGTCGTGAACGTCCCAGACGACACCACGCCACTGAGGCTGTGGATCCGCACACCTGCGCGCCGGAGCGCGGACCCAGCCACCGCCGGCAGCAGCTCAGGGCCGACACGGGGCGGCAGCATGCTGGCGGCTGGAGCGTCAGAGCACGGGCAGGTTCGTCCTCCGTAACACCGGAACAGCCGGCTGCGTACCGTCCCAGCCGCAGGTCCACCGCCTGTGACATGCCCCCGGCGGGAGCCGTCAAGCATGGGAACGGCTCGCGTCGGACGACGGGCCGGGTGTCATCACTGGTCTGGCAAATGGACAAGGCATGACCTGGCGGGGTGCTGGATTTTGGACAACTGGCACTGCTCAGTTCTCGAGTCTCGACCGGATCATATCCACGATCAGGCTGAGGACCTGGGTTGGAGCCTTGGGTAGCAGCTTCAGGATTGCCAGCGCTTTCTTGTCTCTGGGCGAATCCAGAAAGACGTACATTACGCCGAAGACAAGGAACAGCATGGTCGGTGCGAGCACGACAATCCACAGCAGGACTGTCATGGCTTCCTACCTGGCAGCAGTGTGGGCATACGGGCCGACGCACCGGGCGCTAAGGATCGCCAACCGGCCGACCAGGCGGTGATGGGAACGGAAACGTGCTTCACGCCCTCGTATACTGCCCCGGTGGGACATTGGTCCGAGAGCCTCGTGGATGATCTCGCCCGTCAGGTTGGCGGAGACGCGGACCCAGAGGAGCTGCGAAGGATCTTGCGAAAGTCCGCGCAGGAGATCGAGACCTTGTCGGGGCGCACCTTCGACCCCGTGCAGCGATCCACCGCCGTGTTTGAGACCAACGGGCTGCCATTCATCGAGGTCCCCAACATGCATCTGGGATCTATGGAAACCACGGACACTGTGTGGCAAGTACCCGATCCAGTGCGGCCGGAGTTCGCCGCGGTACTTCAGGTTCGAGCGTTGGCGTACCCCAGCCCTACTGCCATGTCCGTGGCTGACGGCCTCGGGTTCGCCGGTCAACTGGTCGCCCACGCAGCGCGCCAGGGCGCCCTGACGCGAGACTACGTCATCGAATGGTTAGGAACCTTCGTCGGCTATGAGGAGCGGAAGGATCTCTTCCGTCGCGTCATGGACTCCAACACCAGATTCAACGTGCCGGTCATTGGTGAAGCAATCGGCGGCTGGTGGATTCAGGTCACCCGTCGTCTGATGTGGATAACCCACGAGACACAGAACGACGGAAGGCTCGTCGAACCGCTGTTCGAGAGATCGGCCGACGACAGCTGGATTCCTCTTGCCGCCGCCGAGCCCACACTGATCGTGGCCCCGATGACCAAGCAGCCCGCAGACTGGGCCTTCACCGCGCGCATATGGCCAGAAGGCGCGCAGCTGCCCAAGGACCGACCTTGGCGCCGGTTAGCGTCGGCGATCCACGGCTCCGGTATCCCGACCATCACGGTCGACGACAAATCGACTCCGTACGAGCTCGCCTGCCAGGTGGTGTTGAAGGCATACTGGCATGGGTACCTGCGCGGTGACGAGCCGGCATTGAGGAACGTGGTCGCGCTGGCCTATCCGAAGCAGGTCGGGCTGATTCATCGCAAAACGGATGCACCGGACGCGGGCTCAGCTGCGGCGATGCTGCTGGAGCAGCTGATCCAGCCTGGATTCGACCCGGCGCAAGGTGCAGAACTCACTCGTCGATATGTCCGCCGCAAGGCCAGGATCGTCGTCATGGAGCACCACAAGCGGGAATCGCCGCAACGCTATCCGTGGACACAGCTCGGCATCAGCGAGCGGCGTTACTACAAGCTCCTGCCTCTGTTCGCGCAGAAAGTCAACGGCCATTACCAGGTCGACTACGACGACATCGTGACCAGGATGAGGGACTATCTTGACAGCAAGGACCAAAGTCAGGAGGTCCGGGCAGCCACCCTCGACCTCCTTCAACAGCGCGGGTTCAGCCATGCGGCCGCCCGCAAATGGATGCAACGACACCAGCCCGAAGAAGCCCTCGATGCGTGGCCCCGGGGCCTCCGACCTAAACCTCAGTAGACTCCTCCATCTGGAACCGCCGGGCCCGGTATTCGCTGACCAGCCCGGTGACGCGGTACGGCCGCGTGGACATCGCGCATAACTGTGAGCCGCACCGGCACGGAATTCGATCGCTGCCGCGCCCGCGCGGCAGTAACGTTTGCCGGGTGCCTCATGCTCACCCGAGCCACTCGGCTCTCCCGCCCGGCATGCAGACGCTGATCGCCCAGGCCGCCGCGTCGGAGGCCGGGCCGTCCCGGCAGCGCAAGCATCACCTAGTGCCGCGCTCGTACCTGGAACGGTGGGCTGACGGCGGCACCGTCCGGGTGACCCGGGCCGACGACAGATACAGCTACCACGCGACGCCCGCCAACGCGGCGCGGGAGACCGACTACTACCGCATCGAGTCCGACGACCTCGACCCGGCGGAGATCCCGCCGCTGATCTTCGAGACGATGCTCGGTAGCGCCGAAGGATACGGCAAGCGCGCGATCGATGAGCTGCTGGTGAAGCACCCGAGCCAGATCGACCCCGAGCTCATGATGGGCTTCGCCTGGTTCTTGGCGTTCCAGCTCACCCGAGGCGAGGCGTTTCGCCGCCAGCAGCGGCAGGCCGCCGCCGACTTCTTTCGCATGGACACGAAGGACCTGACCGACCAGCAGCTCGCCACACGGCTCGGACGCGACCTCGCCGAGGCCGACTTCGCCGAGATCAGGGAGTTTATCGGCCAGGTCCAGGCCGGAAAGATCGTCGCGCAGCCGCAGACCGCGATGATCCTCGGCAACGCGGCGACCACGGCTAGCGAGCTGTGCCGCCACATCCTGTTCCGCGAGTGGTACGTCGTGCGGACCCCGAACGTGCTGGTGACATGCGATGAACCCGTCGTCGTGCTGGGCGGCCCGGATCACGATCGCGCCGAACGCGCGGGTGTGGAGTCTGCCGCCGTCATTCTGTATCCGCTGGCCCCCAACGCGCTGCTGGCCCTGTTCCGCCAGGGTACGCAGGTCGAGCCGCCGCTCGAGCTAGACCATGCCGAGACCGCCGAGGTGAACCGGGAGATCATCGCCAACGCCAGCCGGTGGGCGTTCGAGCGCGGCTCGCGCCGCGCGACGCTCGCGCTGACCGTGCCGCCGCTGCCCGCTGCTGCCACCGTCATGGAAGGCCCGCTTACCGGCATCGGATCACCCGGTCAGACTGTTCATCGCGTATACCGTCCATCCCGGTGGGCCAACGCGGAGCGCGTTCCACCGCTGCCCGTCGCGCGCTGGTGGCAGTAGGGGGCGGGATGGTCACACCAAGGGTGGGCTTTCGGGGCGCGTTCTGCGGTGAGCCGGGCTGGGCGTCACGCGAACATGTGCTCGCCCAGTGGATGCGCGACGTCGTTGGCCCGCTGCCGATGGAGCGGACCACCTACGGGTCCGGCTTCGACACCATGGACGACGGGCGTGCGTACGCCAGCGTCGGCCAGACGATGAAGGTGTCGCGCAACTCGCTGCTGCACCAGGTAACCCGCACCGTGTGCACGGCGTGCAACAACGGGTGGATGAGCCGCCTGGAGACGTCGGCCAAGCCCTTCCTCAAGGATCTGTTCGCCGCCCGTCGGCGTAACGAGACGCGGGACTCTGTCGGTTGTAGAAGGCTACGGTGCTCGCCCGTTGGGCGGTGAAGACCTCGTGGACCTGGGAGCTGGCCGGGCTCGGTGACCAAAACTTGGAGCACGCCTGGATGCCTCAGGGTATGCGGCGATGCCTCGGCGAGGAGAACAAGCCGCCGGCCGCTTGCTGGGTGTGGCTCGCGTCCTGCCGGGACCTCGACCTGTGCCAGCAGCTTCAGGCCCACGTGACCTACGACCGCACGAGCCCGCCGACACCAGGTGAGGAGCCACGGCGCATCCTGGACAGCTGCCTGGTCGTCAACGGCGTCGCGCTGCTGGTCTACAGCTTCGACCGCCGTGCGCCGTTCCCGCCGCCGCTTCCCGCACCGCACGGGCTGCGGCTGTTGCCCAGCCCGTCCGACGTCGAGTTCCGGTTGACGAACGTTGTGCCTGCAGGGAAACCGGGGATGTCGCCGTAGGTGCGGTCGGCCATGGCGGCACTCTAGGACACCGGTACGACGCCGCGTCATCCTCATCCAGTGGCTCGCCGGGTGAGAGGTGTTGACGGGGAACAGTGTTCACCGGGGCAGCCACACAATCGGGGAGCGACTCGATGTTCGAGTAGGCGCGAACGACGCCCCGGCATCATGCCGGGGCGTCGTACAGACGCTCGTACAACGGTAAGCTGGCTTCCACGGTCAGCAGGTTGCCGTTCGTTCCTCGCGTCGGCGACGACGCCAATCCCATCCGCAAGTTCAGTCGGCGTCCAGGTCGCTCACCCTTGTCTTCGCCCGCTCCAGCCAGTTCGAGACCCACTTCCGGGCGTCGGCCTCCGCCGTGGCCGGATCGTCGCCTGTCACGTAGACCTCGCTGTCCTTGCGCCCAGTGTCGTGGTAGATCCCGGACGCGGTCAGGTACGCCGGACGGGCGTCCTCGCCGGCGTCGTCGCTCGTGCCGAGGCCGTAGACGCGCTCGGGTCGGCAGAAGTGGTCCAACCCGCTCTGCGCGCTTTCCAGCGTGTCTTGCCACTCCTCCTCAGTCTTGTTGGGGCCGCCGCCGAGGAGACTGCGCTCCATGCCGGTGCGGGCAACGTATAGCGGTTGCGCAACGCTCACCCAGATAAATTTAGTCATCTCTATCTCCTCACGGCGGCAGCGACGGTTCCGGGCCTCGACCGTGACTCTAAGCTGCCGGGTCTGGATCTCCGTGCGGCGACACTGTGGTACCGGTGTCGCCCCTCGTGGCCTGGAGGAGCCCGGGACGGTAGCGATCTTGCGGGGCCCGCCACCGGGACCGTCCATGCCAAGGCGCCGGGACAGGTTGTGAGGCATATCGGATCGGTAGGAACACCGATAGCGCCCGTCCGTCAAGCTTTCGGAGCCTTTGTGGTATCCGCAGGCTCCGATGCCATGTCTAGCGTAGATCCATGGCTTACAGGAACTACACCGCTGACGGTACGTATTGGACCGTGCGGAAGCGTGGCAAGGTCTTCTGGGTAGCTCGCATCGACAACACCGGCGGGAACTACCACTAAGCGGAGGTTTGGGGCGGGTATGAAAACGCGGGCTCGGCTGGGGGAGCTGCTGCGCACCTCGCCTACCTTCAGGCCAAGCGAGATGCCGCCACCCAGCTTCGAGGAACGTTGCACGATGCGCTCGAGCAGATTGGGCTAGGCCCGATGCCTACCCCTGCTCCCGTCAAACCGGATCCAATGCAGATCAATGCGGTGGATAACCCAGACGCCGACGACGAGTAGACCCGACGTGACCGCCGACGTGATGGCGAAGCCAGCTTCTGGGATCAGTGACCTGCCAGGCGCGCGCGACGTTGGCAGGGCGACTGGTGCCTGGAAAGGGTGCCTGGTGGGGCCGTGAACGTCCCGGCAACGGGTCAACGGTGCCCCCGTTTACCCCCCGAAAACCCCTGCTAAGGGTCGACTATCAGTGACGAGTGTTGACAAGCTGACGATTGCGTCTGTGCAGGTCAGTGATGGGTTCTGGCGGTCAATGACAAGCTCAGGGCCGTGACGTTCGGTAAGCGTAGGTCGACGGTTCGATTCCGTCAGGCGGCTCGGTACAGAAGCCCAGGTCAGCGACCTGGGCTTCGCCGTTTCCCAAGATCGACGACGCCGCCGGCGGCCGTCCCAGTCCGCAAATAGTCCGCATCCCGCGCCGCGACCGCCTCGTCCAGCCGGTTCGCGACGGCGTCCAGGTCGTCGCCGAACAGGCCCGCGTACACGTCGAGGGTCATCGACGCGGAGGCGTGCCCGAGCATCCGCTGCACTGCCTTGACGTTCGCGCCGGCCGCCACCGCCAGACTCGCCGCCGTGTGCCGCAGGTCGTGCGGCGTGAGCCCGGCCAGCCCGACCGATGCCGCCGCCGGCCCGAAGACCCGCGTCCGGAAGTTCGTGTTGCGCAGTGGTCCGCCGTTGGGTGCGGTGAACACCAGCTCGTCGCGGCGCTTTCCGGCGACGTGCGCGGCCAGCTCGTCGACGAGGAAGCGCGGGATCGGCGCCGACCGGCGCTGGTGGTTCTTCGGCGTGCCCTCCACCAGTTCCCCGCCAACCTCCGCGAACGCCACAGCCACCGTCACCCGCCGCAGCAGATCCAGCCGCGACACCCGCAGCGCCGACGCAAGTCCTACGCCTGGCTCGACGCCTGCCACCACCTCGGCATCCGGCCGAAGAAGACCCACCCCTACCGACCCCAAACCAACGGCAAGATCGAACGCTTCCACCGCACCATGACCGACGGTTGGTCACTACGACGTTTCTACAGCTCCGAACACGCCCGCCGAGCAGCCCTGCCCGCCTGGCTTCATCACTACAATCACCACCGGCCCCACACCGCCATAGGAGGCCGGCCCCCCATCACCAGGTTGACCAACCTCCCTGGGCAGTACACCTAGCCCACGTCTACCAAGGCACCGCCTACCTCCAAATCGGCGACCTTGACTCCGCCACCGCAGCCATCCGGCCAATCCTCGACCTACCAGCAGACCGCCAAATCTCTCGGATCAAGAAGCGCTCGGCCGCTTCGCCGCGACACTCCGCCGCGAGCCGTAACGAGGATCCAGCGCCGCAGACGACCTCTACGAAGAGATCCGCACCCCCGACGGTTAGGTTGCTAGCCCGCCGAAGCGGCAGCTACCCAAGCAGCGGTGCCGACACCCCGTAATAAAGAGCTCGGGTCGGGCCCTGCGGCGGGGTGCTGTGGCGGGGGTCACGCTGGCTGGGTGAACGCCGGGCTGGCTATCGGGCAACAACAGGTGTGTACGCGATGACTGACGACAGCGGGTTCGTCGCCGATGAGCCACCGGCCGGCGTCGACCGGCCCCGCTTGGACGGGCCGGAGCCGGCGAAGGTGTTCGGGGTGCTCTTTGACGCATACGCCCGGCCGTTGCACCGGTACCTGGCACGGCGGGTGGGTCAGGAGACCGCCAACGACCTGGTCTCGGAGACTTTCCTCGTCGCCCTGCGCGAGCGGTACCAGTACGAGCCGGCTCGCGCCACGGTGCGGTCTTGGCTGTACGGGATCGCGACGAACCTGCTGCGCCGACACGTGCGGCAGGAGGTCCGTGGACTCCACGCTGCCGCCCGTGCCGTGGGAACCGTCGAACGCCACGACCCGGGGGACCAGAGCCGCGTGGTCGAGCGGGTCGACGCTGCGGTAACCGCACGCCGACTCGCCGGTGCGCTGGCCGCGTTATTCGACGGCGACCGCGACGTGCTGCTGCTGGCCTCCTGGGCCGAGATGGACAGCGTCGAAATCGCCGAGGCACTCGGCATCCCGGTCGGCACCGTCCGCTCACGGCTGCACCGCGTACGCCGCCAACTCCAAGCCCAGCTATCCGCACCTGGCGGTCACAGCGAGCCTACCCAGGCACGGAAGGAGGACTGAGTAATGCCCGAACACGACAACCTGTACCGGATGTGGCCAGAAAACGAACTGGACGCCGCGCTGGCCGCGTTTCGCTCTGACGTGCCCACCGACGGACGTGCACTGGCCGCCGCACGCGCCGACCTGATGGCCGCCGTAGGAGCACCACATCACGAAAGGAAACCGATGACCGTCACCGAACAGTCCACCCCCACGATCACCGACCCACCGCGGACCCACCGTACCCAGGCCCGCCGCCGTACCCGGCGGTGGCTGGTCGCGGCCGCCGCGGCAGCCGCGGTCGCCACCGGTGCCCTCGTGGCACCGTCACTGCCCCTCGGTGGCCGAGCGCCGATCGACAGCGCCGCTGCCGCCGTCCTCACCGCGGCCGCGGCCAAGACCGGCACCGGCGACCCAGCGATTCAGCCTGGCCAGTACCGCTACATCGCCACCCACGGCTGGAGTGGGAGGGGCACCGCCGGCCCGGACGGCAAGCACATCGAGTACCTCAGTGAGGGGCTTCAGGAACTGTGGGTGCCCACCGTGTGGTCCCAGCAGTGGATGAAGCGAACCAGCACCACCGGAAACCGCACGTGGATCGCCGGGACCGAGCAGGACGCCAAGGCCGTCGGCCTGCCGCTTGAGGGGCCGCAGCAGGGCCCGGCCGAGGTCGCCCCGTGCGGCGACTTCAACGCCAAGGACGACGGCCGCGAACCTTGCGTCGGCATGCCCGCAGGGTGGCAGATGCCGACCGAGGAGTGGATGGCTGGCCTGCCCCGCGATCCGCACAAGCTGCTCGAGCGGCTGCGTGCCGACGCACCCGGTGCAGACGAGGGCAACGACCGCGGCGACGTCGAACTGCTCGTCTACGCCGCCGACGCGCTACGCACCGGCCTGCTGCCCGCCGACCTCCGCGCCGCTCTGTACCGCGCTCTCGCCCTCGTGCCCTCCCTCAAGGTCGTGGAGCACTCCGTCAACCTCGACGGCCGCACCGGCACCGCACTCGGCATGGACACCGACGGCGAACGACACGACATCCTCATCGACCCCGCTACCGGCGAATTCATCGGCGAACGCCAAGTCATCACCCGCACCGCCGGCGCCATCAAGCCCGGCACGACCATCGCCTACACCGCAGTCAGCACCAGCACCGTGAACAAGATCGGAACCACACCCCACAACTGATCCACCGCTCGTAGGTCCCACAGCGACCACCAAACACCCTCAGACCCACAGCACTGAGTGGTCTCGCCCGTGCTCGCGTTCCACGCGATGAGCGAGACCACTCACTGCTGCAGCTGGTGCGACTCTGGATTGCCGGGAGTGCCCCGAAGTGCCGGAGTGCCGAAGTGGAGTCCGAAGTCACTGCCGAATTGGCCTCTTTCAGGGATCAAGGCGGCCCGCAAGCGGGCCGCGCCGGCCCGGCCCCGGCCTGCTGGCGACCTCCGGCCGGCACCGGCCGGGCCGGCCGGCCACGCTTGGGGACGACCAAGACCCGAAGACCTCGGGGCTCCGCCCCGAACCCCGGCCCTCCTCAGAGATGCCGGGGCGGATCACCTCGCCGGGCACCACAAGGGCTACCAGCCTCCCCGGACGGGGCCAAGGTCGTTCGGCTGATGAGGCGCTCCACCTTGTCCCCGTCTGGGGAGGCCGGAAGGTCTACGACTGCCCGACGAGGAGATCCGCCTAGCCCGCTTTCGCTGCCCACCCGCTAGGGTCGCGCCTACAGCACCGATAGGGGGTAGCGGTCCGCCGGCCGTCTTGTGACACTGTCCCGGCGACTCGGCTAGATGATCGTCTTCCTAGCCGCTCCTCTCCACAATCTTCACGGGGAAGGTGCAATGACTAACCACATTTACTTCTTCGGCCCTGCCCGCAAGGCCGCACTGCGCCTGGCCGTGGCCTTCACCGCCGCGCTGCTACCCCTTGCCGCAGCCACCACGGCGGACGCAAAGCCCCGCGCCACCACCCTCGACCGGCCGTCCCCGGCGACGGCGATGTGGGGGTTGGAGGCATATCCGGGGATAACCCAGGCGCAGGGACTCGCCGACGGGCAGCCAGCGGTTGGCGGCGACACCCCGCTGACCGGCTCGGGCATCTCCTGGCAGGACGACGCCCGGTTTGTCGGTGGCCAGACGGTGGCCTTCGACGGCACCTCGTCGTCCCTGTCGGCGTCACCCTCGGCCCTGAACACCGCCGGGACCTTCTCTCTCGCTGCCTGGGTGCGGCTCACCGACACGTCCGTCAGCCGGGTCTTCGCCAGCAAGGCCAGCGCCGGCCAGGCCACCCTCTCCGTCGGCTATGACAAGACCAGCGACCGGTGGCAGGTCCAGATGCCGTCGAAGACCGGCAAGGGCGGCAAGGTGTCCATCGCTCGGTCGACGTCGGCACCCCAGATCGGGCTCTGGACGCACCTGGCGGTCGTGCACGATGTCACCGCACGGACGCTCACCCTCTGGGTGGACGGAGTGGCGGAGGCGACGGTGGGCAACGTGACCGCAGTCAACGACCCGTCCGGCGAGGTCCGGCTGGGCCGCGGCGACACCACCTGGTGGCAGGGCAACCTGGCCAACGTCCGGGCGTACGACCGAGTGCTGGTCGGCAAGGACTTTACCGGCTGGCTCGCCTCCGACCCGGACTCCGGAGGGTTCAACGAGCCGGGTCTGCTGCAGCCATGGCAGGTCGGGGGATGGAACTTCGAGGCGGCGACCCCGTGCTACGAGGAGAACCTCGACCCGACCCTCTGCTCCGCACCTGACTCCACCGCCTTCGGACGCCAGCTCGCCCTCACCCAGGGCGCTTTCATCGCGTCCGACGGCCACCGGGGCAGCAGCGCCCTCGCGCTCGACGGCACCCACTGGATCGACGATCCGTCTGACCCGCACTACGGCGAGGCGACCCGGGAGTACGCCCGCACCCAGACCAACCTGGGCGAGCCGCAGAACCCGGTGTGGCAGGACGGACCCGTGCTCCGCACCGACCAGTCGTTCACGGTCTCGACCTGGGTGCGCCTGGACCCGGCTCAGGGCGCGCAGACGGTCCTGTCGCAGGACGATGTGGACCGTAGCGCCTTCCGCGTCGCCTACGAACCGAACAACGGTGGCCAGTGGGTGTTCGCAGTGGCCGACGGGGCTGACGACCCCGCCACTACCTACGCGACCGCACCGGCGACTGCCGTCGACCAGTGGCACCACCTCGTGGCGGTCCTCGACGCCACTCACCGGCAGGCGCGGCTCTACGTGGACGGGACGGCGGCCGGGGCGGTCGGACTGAACGCCGCCTGGCAGCCCCGACAGGCGCCGGGTGCCCTCCTGGTCGGCCGGTCGACCACACCCGCAGGACCCGACGGATGGTTGTACGGACAGGTCGATGACCTCGGCGTGTACCAGGGCGTGCTGAACGAGGCGGACGTGCAGCGCCTCTTCACCGAGCAGGCTCTCTGAACCGACGCTTGACGACCCACGCTGGGCCTGGCGCGGAAGGCTCCCTCCGGGCCGCGTTCCGCGCCAGGCCGGCGGCGACCAGGGTCCCCAGGGGACAGGTTTGGGAGCCACAGGTGGGAGCCACCGGGGCGAACTGAGCCGGACGAGACCGGACCGATCGAGTTGCGGAAATCGCAAGGACCAGGGGGAGTCGAACCTTGCCGAACGGTTGTGGCCCGCTCTTGGGAATCTACGGATCATATGGCGGCATCGCACTGCGTCAGTCCTCATTTAGTCCTCAAGAGGCCGGACCGCGACCACCGACACTGTGAGATGCCGAGAGGGATTTCCGCAGGCCAGGCGGGGTTAGGGCAGGTAGACCGAGGTGGGCAACTTGATCTCGTAATGCGTAGGTCGACGGTTCGATTCCGTCAGGCGGCTCGGTAAAGAAGCCCAGGTCAGCGACCTGGGCTTCGCCGTTTCCGAGATCGACCACGGCGCCGCCAGCGATCCTCGAATGGTCCACACATCGCACGCGGCGACCACTTGACCCAGCCGATGCGTCACCGCGTTCGGGTCAGGACCGAGTAGGCCGACGTGCACGTCCGACGTCATCGACGCCGAGGCGTGTCCGAGCATCCGCTGCACGTGTTGATGTTGGCGCCCGCCATGACCAAACTCGCTGCCGTGCCGCAGGTCGTGTGGAATCACCCCGACCAGGCCGACTGACGCCGCCGGAACATCCGGGACCAGAAGGTGGTGTTCCGCAGGAACCCCCGCTGTCCCGCCACATGCTGGACGGATGCGTCGCACCTGATGCTGGAGAGTCGGCCCAGACACGTCCAGGGGTGAGGTGGGGCCGCGTCGGGTGAGGGGCAGGTCGGCTTGTCTGGCCCGCCTACCATCCCTGCCGCTGACGCCCCGTACCTCCCGACAGGTGAACGGCCCGCATCTAGTCGGCAAGAGGCCCGCGGACGGCGGGCGGAGGCGGCGTGGTGGCGGTCGCGCCGAACACGCGGAGCAGGCTGGTGTGCAGCGCGCTGGTCGCCTCGTCGGCGGACATGCGCCCGGTGTCGGCCTCCTCGCTCGCGGCGTGACCGAGTGCGATGGTGACCGCGATGAGCCAGTCGGTGGGGAGTTGGTCGTCGAACTCGCCGGAATCCTGGCCGCGCCGGATCACCCGCCGCAGGCGGTCGGCGACCGGTACGTGGCGTTCGTGGTCGGCCTGCGGGCTCACCGGAATCGAGTTGATCTGCTGGAGCAGTACCCGGTAGCGCCCGGCGGTGCGGGTGCCGGCGTCGAGCAGGCGCAGTAGTGCGTCCGCGGCCGAACCGGTGGCGGGGTCGGCGGTGTCCATCGCGGTGACGGTCTCCTCGGTGACCCGGTCGAGGGCGGCGGCCAGCAGGCGCTGCCGCGAGGGGAAGTGGGCGTAGACGGTCTGCCGGGTGACGCCGGCGGCGGTGGCGATGGCTTCGACGCTGGCGTCGGGGTGGGTGTTGAGGAGGTGGACCGCCGCGTCGAGGATGGCCGCCTGGCTGCGGCGGGCGTCGGCGCGCCGGTTCGGGGCTTGGGATGGAGTCATCTCTGACATCTTGCCAAAGTTGTCGACGACGAATATCTTACAGGCTGTAAGAGTTACCTGATCCGCGCCCATGACGGGAACGCCATGAGATCTCTAAACGCCTCCGATCCGAAGCAGTTCATCGCCGATTTCTTCACCTCCTACATGGGCGAGCTGTTGCGCAGCGACGGGGACCCCGCACTGATCGTCGACCGCTACCACACGCCGGACGTGGTCCAGATCGCCGACGGGCACCGGATGGACCGGGACAAGCTGATCGCGCACACCCGGCCGGTGCGCAAGAACCGGCCCAGCGGCCGGCTGGAGGTGCACGAGGCGCTGGCGGACGGGGACCGGATTGCCGCGCATTACACCCTCCACGTGCGGGACCGCAAGCGAGCCCTCGCCGTCGAGGTGTACTTCTTCGGGCAGTTCACGCCCGACGGCCGGATGCGGCGAGCGAAGATGCTCACCCGCACCATCCCCGCCGCCCGCGACGGCGTCGGCGTGGACGTCGCAGCCGAGAACGGGCGGCCGGCCCCCGACGGGCGAGAGGCGGGGGCATGACCGCGAAGACGTACGCCGTGAGCGGCATGGCCTGCGGGCACTGCGCCGGCTTCGTCACCGACGAGATCGAACGCCTCGCCGGCGTCACCGCCGTGGCGGTGGACGTCGAGGCGGGTACGGTGATCATCACCAGCGACCGGGACCTCGCCGTCGCCGAGGTGCGCGCCGCGGTCGAGGAGGCCGGCTACGACCTCGTCGGCCCGGGCAGGTAGTCGGTCGCCAGAGTGGACCGGCCTGACGGGAGATGCGTGCCGGGGCGACGGTCAGACGTAGATGTTCCTGGCGTAGTCCGGGCCGTAGTGGCGTTCCAGGTCGGCGAGGCTCTCGGCCGGCGCCTCCACCTCCTTGACCAGCCGGGCCCGGGTCGGCAGGACGTCCGGCTGCCAGGTCTCCGGCTGCCACAGCTCGGAGCGGAGGAACGCCTTGGCGCAGTGGTAGAAGACCTGCTCGATCTCCACGACGACGGCGAGCACCGGCCGGTGCCCCCGGACGACCATGTCATCGAACCAGGGGGCGTCCCGGACCAGCCGGGCGCGGCCGTTGATCCGCAGGGTGTCGGTGCGCCCGGGAATCAGGAAGATCAGCCCGACGTGCGGGTTGTCCAGGATGTTGCGGTAGCCGTCGGCGCGCCGGTTGCCCGGCCGCTCGGGGATGGCGATGGTCTGGTCGTCGAGCACCAGGGCGAAGCCGGGCGGGTCGCCCTTCGGCGACACGTCGCAGGTGCCGTCCGCGCCGGCGGTGGCGACCAGGCAGAACGGTGACGCGGCGAGCCACTGCCGGTCCCGCACGTGCAGCCGGGTGCGCTCCTTGTCGACGGCCCGTGCGGTGGGCGTGCCCAGCAACTCCCGCAACTCCTCGTGCGACGTGATCTCCACCGTCACGTGATCCTCCCCCGACCGTTGACCCCGATGGCGGCGAGCCGCGCCGCGGGCGGGGCGGCCCGACGGGCGAGCCGCCGCCCACCAGCCTAGGCGGGCGTCACCAGCGCGAGGTTTGCCCTCCCGAGCCGGGGGTACCGCCTCACCCGACGCGCCCGGAGCGACCGAGCAGTGGAGGCCCGGAGATGGAGAGCCGACTCAAGATACTGGGCCACCCTGTCCACCCCATGCTGGTGATGTTCCCGGTGGGCCTGCTGGTCACCGCGGTGCTCTTCGACATCGTCGACACCGTGGGCGGCCCGGACTTCCTCGGCGAGGTCGCGTACTGGAACATCACCGTCGGCCTGGTCGGCGGCCTGCTCGCCGCGGCGGCCGGGGCGTTCGACCTGCTGGCTATCCCGTCCGGCACCCGGGCGAAGCGGGTGGCGCTCACCCACGCCGCCGCCAACGTGGCCGTCGTCCTGCTCTTCGCCGCGGTCTGGGTGGTCCGGCTCAACGCCGATTCCCGGGCCGCCGGCGGCGCGCTGATCGCCATCGAGGTGGTCGCGCTGGCCATCCTCAGCGTCAGCGCCTGGCTGGGCGGGGAACTGGTCGACCGGCTCGGCGTCGGCGTCGACCGGGAGGCCGGCCTGGACGCGCCCAGCTCACTGCGGCCCCCGGCGGCCACCCAGCGGATCGGAGAGGTGTGATGAGCGAACTGAGCGGCGGGTTCGGCCGGGCCTGGCGCGGCCGGCAGCAGGGCTGGGACCCGATGGCTGAGCTGCAGTCGCTCCGTACCGAGCTGCGCCGGCTGGTCGGCGGGCGGTCCGGGCCGCCGGACGTCGAGCTGGCCGAGACCGCCGACGGCTGGGAGGCCGTCGTCCGGCTGCCCGGGGTGGCGCCGGAGGAGGTGGCTGTCGAGCTGGACGACCGCGAACTCTGCGTGCGGGCCCGCTCCGAGGCCGAGGTCAACGCCGACCACGGCATTCCCGGCGGCTTCGAGACCCGTGGCTTCGAGTACCGCGTGGACCTGCCGTCCCGGGTGGACCCGGACGCCATCGACGCGGTGATGGACCACGGCCTGCTCCGGGTCCGGCTGCCCCGCGCGGCCCGGCCCGCGCCGCGCACCATCACCGTCGGCCGCGCCGCCGGCCAGCCCGGGCGTGTGCCGATCGACCCGGCCGCGGACCGGGAACTGCACCATCCGGACACCGCCGCCGGCGGGATCGACCAGCCGTAGCGGGGGCCCGTGGTCATCCCGAGCCTGCTCGGCCCCACCGCCGAGCGCGTGCCTGACGTCGAGCGGATCGCCGTGCTGCGGGCCAATGCCCTCGGCGACTTCATCTTCGTCCTGCCGGCCCTGGACGCGCTGCGGGCCGCGTACCCCTCGGCGGAGATCGTGCTGCTCGGCGCGCCGTGGCACGCGAAGCTCTGGCGCGACCGGCCCGGCCCGGTGGACCGGGTGCTGGTGGTGCCGCCCGCGCCCGGGATCCGTCAACCGGAGTCCGGTGAGCCGCAGTCCGCGATGGAGGACTTCCTGGCCGCAGCCCGCAAGGAACGTTTCGATCTGGCGTTGCAGCTGCACGGGGGCGGGGCGAACTCCAACCCGGTGGTCGGCGGTCTCGGGGCGCGGATCACCGCCGGGCTGCGTACCGAGGAGGCGCCGCCGCTGGACCGCTGGATCCGGTACGTCTACTACCAGCACGAGGTGATCCGCTATCTGGAGGTGGCCGCGCTGGTCGGCGCCCCGGCCACCACCATCGTGCCGGCGCTGGCGGTCACCGACGCCGACCGGGCCGAGGCGGCCGAGGTGCTCGGCCCGCCGGAACGGCCCCGGGTGGCGCTGCACCCCGGCGCCACCGACACCCGGCGGCGCTGGCCCGCCGAACGCTTCGCCGAGGTGGCCCGCGAGCTGGCCGGCGACGGCTACGAGGTGCTGGTCACCGGCACCCCCGCGGAGCAGGAGGTGGTGGACCGGGTGGTCGCGGCGGCCGGCGTGCCGGTCCGGCCGCAGGTGGGCACGCTCAGCCTGGGCGGGCTGGCCGCCTGCTACGCCGGTTGCGACCTGGTGGTCTCCAACGACACCGGCCCGCTGCACCTGGCCGCCGCGGTGGGCACGGCGACCGTCGGCATCTACTGGGTGGGCAACCTGATCAACACGGGGAACCCGCTGCGCGGCCGGCACCGGCCGATCAGTTCCTGGGCCGTGCACTGCCCGGTCTGCGGCGTGGACTGCACCCCCGGCATCTACCCGCACCGGCCCGGGGACGGCGAGTGCCCGCACCGGGATTCGTTCGTCACGGACGTGCCGGTGGTGGAGGTGCTGGAGTCTGCCCGGGAGCTGCTGCACCCGCAGCCCGGGGCCCCTGAACCGCCGGGCGCCGGGGCGCGGTCGAGCGCCGGCTGAGCCGCCGGTCGCCGGGCCGCGGTGTGAGCGCCGGTCGTCAGGCGGGCTGGGCCGCGTCCTCCTCGGCGAGGACGACCTCCCACGCTTCCACGTCCCGGTCGGTGACGGTGGTCGGTGACTCCAGGTGGTACGCCCCGCTGGGCAGCACACCCGCGCCGCCGTGCCTCGCCAGCACCGCGAGCTGGGCGGCGACGTCCTCGCCCTGGTGCTTTTCCTGCACCCGCCGCCAGAAGTCGTAGCCACCCGAGTCGACCAGCTTGGCCCGGTCGTAGAGCACGCAGCCGCCGATCCAGGAGACCTTGTACGCCCGCCACGCCCCCGGCGGCAGGTCGAGCTTCTGCGTCACGTGCAGCAGGTTCGCCGCCGAGTGGATCGACGCCCGGTGCCACTCCGGCGTGCCCGGGCGGATCCGCTCCGGGGTGGGGCGGCCGGTCCACTCCTCGTAGTGCCGGTGCGTCTCCGGCCGGACGTCGTCGACGTAGGACAGCCCGTGCACCCCGTTGCCGACGAAGCCGCAGCCCAGTTCCTCGATCGCGGTGACCAGCCGGCGCACCGCGCCCGGCTCCAGCCAGACGTCGTCGTCGAGGCAGAGCACGTACCGGGCGGCGGAGGTGGCGAGCAGGTAGGCCCGGTGCTCGGCCAACCCGCGGCGGGGCAGCCGGCGGGTCAGCAGCACCGGGTGCTCCCGGTGGCGCAGCGCGCGGATCATGGTGGCCGCCGCCGGATCCAGGTATGCGGGCTCGCCGTCGGACTGGTCACTGATCACCACGCCGAAGCCGGGCACGCCCTCCTGGGCGGCCAGCCCGGAGAGGGTGACCGCCAACTCGGCGGGACGGTTGCGGGTCGGGATCAGCACGTCCAGCAGCCGCCCGGCACGGAACTGCTCGGGCGTGCCGAGGTCGAGTGGCCGGCTCACGACGGCGTGCTCGGGATGGAGGAACCCGTCTCCCGCTCCTGGCCGTGGGCCCGGATCCGGTCGATGATCGCCGAGGTGGAGCGGTCCGGCACGTACCCGAGGGTGCGCACCTGGCCACCGAGCCGGCGGACCAGCGGCGCCTCGGGCACCATCTCGGGCGGATAGTCGCCGCCCTTGACGTAGATATCGGGGCGGACCCGCTCGATCAGCCCCGCCGGGGAGTCGTCCTCGAAGACCACCACGTGGTCCACACAGGCCAGCGCGGCGAGCAGGGCGGCCCGGTCCTCGACCGGGTTCACCGGCCGGTCCGGCCCCTTCAACCGGCGGACGCTGCCGTCGGAGTTGACTGCCACCACCAGCAGGTCGCCGAGCCTCCGGGCCTGCTCCAGGTACCGGACGTGCCCGCGGTGCAGCACGTCGAAGCAGCCGTTGGTGAACACCACCGAGCGGTCGGCCCGCCGGTGGTCGGCCACGATGGCCGCCAGCTGGTCGGCGTCGATCAGTGCCGGCTGGTCGGCCCCGCCGACCGGGGCGTCCAGCGCGGCGAGCAGGTCCTCCCGGCGGCACACGCAGGTGCCGGTGTCCGAGACGGTGATCGTGGCGGCGAGCTGGGCCAGCTGAGCTGCGGTGGGCAGTGCCGCGTCGGCGGCCAGGGCCAGCGTCATCGCCGCCAGGTACGCGTCGCCCGCCCCGACCGCGTGGCTGGCCGGTACGGGCGTGCTGTGGCTGCGCCGGGGCTCACCGTCGGCGCCGGCGACCACCGCCCCGTCGGTGTCCAGGGTTACCGCCACCACGTCGGCGCCGGTGTGCGCGCGCAGCTCGGCCAGGCGGGACTCGGCCAGCACCGCCCGGTCCACCCCCTCGCCGGCGCTGGCGTTCACGGTCACCCCGGTGCCGGTCACGCTGAGCCCGTCGCCGGTCATCGCCACCCGGTCCTCGCTGGGCGTCGGCTCCCCGGTCGGGCCGGCGGCACCGGCCGTCGTGCCGTAGGGGCCGGTGCGGTCGGCGCCGCCCGGGGCGGCGCCGACGGTGAGCTCGGAGGGGCCGTCGGCCGGGTCGCCGTCGGGGTGGTCCAGGTGCAGCTCGCTGCGGCCGGCCGGCCGGGTGGCGGCCCGGGCGAGCAGCCGGGTGGCCTCGGCGAAGCTCGGGGTCACCACGGTCGGGGCGAGTCCCCGCCAGTCGGCCAGGTCGTGTGCGTCCAGCGCGACGGTGGCGTAGCGCTCCCGCCGGGCGACCAGCCAGGCGCGTACCGGTGCGGGCAGCGCCCCGAGGCCGTAGTCGCAGACCACCAGGGTCGGAGCCTCGCCACCGGCGGCGGCGCTCAGCTCCTCGGTGGCGCAGTCGAGTGCGGTGAGCAGCCGGGCCAGCCCGTCGTCGTCGAGCGTGTCGTCGGGGTCGCCGGAGTCCTCGCGCAGCAGGATCTGGTTGCCGGCCAGCATCCGCCGCTTCACCGGTGTCGGGCGGCCCGGCTGGTTGACCGTACGGTCCCAGACGCCGGCACGGTCCAGACAGTCGTGCAGTTCGTCGCCGGCCACGTCGGCGCCGACCGGGGCCACCAGCATGGCCCGGCCGCCGAGCGCCGCCACGTTCACCGCGGTGTTCGCCGCCCCGCCGGCCGCGGAGATCCGCCGGCGCAGGGTCAGGACCGGGGCGGGCGCCTCGCGGCAGAGCCGGTCGGACTCGGCGAACCGCCACTCGTCGAGCATGGCGTCGCCGACGACCAGGACGGGACGTTCCCGCCAGCTCTCCACGACGGTGGCGAGCCGGCGCTGTTCCGCTGCTGCTCCTGCCATGCCCTTCGGGGTCCCCCCGGTCCGCCGGGTCAAACCTGGCGCCGGGCGGCGGGGGTTGGGGCCGTCGGGGCGTGGCCGTCACGTCTCGGGCCCCTCGGCCGGAAGAGAACCGGACGTACCGCGCCGGAGATACCTCGACGGCGGCGACCACACGTCGGGCACGGGTTCCTGGCGCCGGCGGCGTGGGGGAGATCGAGTACGTCCAGCCGTCACCATCGCGCCGGAGGCGGGTTTTTCCGGTGTACGGGCATGTTCGGGGTCGGTGGGGAAAAGAGGCGAGGTGACCATCGAGGACAGCAATCCGCCCACGCTGACCGGCCGCCAGCTCCGGCTGCTGATGTTCGGGCTGATGACCGGCATGCTGTTGGCGGCGCTCGACCAGACCATCGTCGGCACCGCGCTGCCGACCATCGTCGGTGAGCTGGGCGGGATCAACCACTACTCCTGGGTGGTGACCGCGTACCTGCTCGCCTCGACCGCCTCGACCCCGCTGTACGGCAAGATGGCCGACCTGTACGGGCGCCGGCCGGTCTTCCTCTTTTCGATCGGCACCTTCCTGGTCGGCTCGCTGCTGGCCGGCCTGTCCCAGGACATGACCCAGCTGATCGTGACCCGAGGGATCCAGGGCCTGGGCGCGGGCGGCCTGCTGACCCTGGCGTTCACCATCATCTCGGACGTGGTGTCCCCCCGGGAACGCGGTCGCTACCAGGGCCTCTTCGGCGCGGTCTTCGGGCTCTCCTCGGTGGCCGGGCCGCTGGTGGGTGGCTACTTCGCGGAGACGAACTGGCGGTGGATCTTCTACATCAACGTGCCGTTGGCGATCCTCGCCCTCGTGGTCTGCTACCACGTGATGCGGCTGATCCCGTTCACCCGGCGCCGGCACGCCATCGACTGGCTCGGCGCGGCGTTGCTGGTGGCCGGGGTGAGCTGCCTGCTGCTGGCGCTCAGCTGGGGCGGCAACGAGTACGCCTGGGACTCCGGCGTGATCATCGGGCTCTTCGTCGCGGGCGCGGTGCTGGGCGTGCTCTTCGTGCTCCAGGAGGCCCGGGTCGCCGAGCCGATCCTGCCGCTGCGGCTGTTCCGCAGCCCGACCTTCGCGCTGGCCAACTCGGCCGGGTTCGTGCTCGGCCTGGTGATGTTCGGGTCGATCATCTTCATCCCGCTCTACCTGCAGATCGTCAAGGGGGCCTCGCCGACGCGCAGTGGTCTGCTGATGCTGCCGATGATGGCCGGCATCATCGTCACCTCCGTGCTCACCGGGCGGGCGATGAGCCGGATCGGCCGGTACAAGTGGTTCCCGGTGGCCGGCTCCGGGGTACTCGTGGTCGGGATGCTGTTGTTCAGCCGGCTGCAGGTGGACACCTCCCTGTGGGCGGCGTTCGGCTACATGGTGGTGATCGGCGTCGGGCTGGGGCTCTGCATGCAGTCGCTGATCCTCGCGGTGCAGAACGCCGTCTCGATGCGGGACCTGGGCGCCGGAACCTCCTCGGCGACGTTCTTCCGCTCGCTGGGCGGCTCGTTCGGCGTCGCCATCCTCGGCGCGGTGCTCTCCACCCGGCTCACCGCCGCGTTGGCCGACCGGCTGCCGGGGGCGATCGCGGCGCTGCCGCCGCAGCAGCAGGCCGAGGTGGTGGCGAGCGGGGGCGCGGACATCTCGGTCAACGACCCGGCCACCATCCTGGCCCTGCCCGGCCCGGTACGCGCTGCCGTGCAGGGCGCGTTCGTCGAGTCGCTGGACCGGGTCTTCGTGACGACCGGCCTGATCGCGATCGTGGCGGTGCTGGTCACCGTGGCCCTGCCCAACGAGAAGCTGCGCGGCGCCGGCCCGCGGGGCACCACCACCGGCGGCGCGGACGGGTTCGGCGGAGCAGCCCCGGCCCCGGGTGGCAAGCCGTTGACCCGGGAATCCAAGGAGGAGGCCGCCGCCGAGATGGAGGCCAAGTCCCAGACGATGCTCTGACCCGCCGCGCCCGGCCGGCCTCGGTGGGGTTACTTGAGGATCAGGCGGTTGGTCTGTTCGAAGACGTCGAGGTCGGCGAGGGTCTCGGGGACGCTCGCGGAGAGCGGGGCCGGCAGTTGCCCGCGGTGGAAGAAGCCGGCGTCCACGGTCTCGTCGGTCATCCTGGCCAGCTCGCCGTCCCACTCCTCGACGCGGAAGGCGGTGGTGAAGATCTGGTAGGTGTGGCCGTACATGTTGGTGTGGGTACGGTCCGGGCCGGTGTAGAGGGCGAAGGCGCTGACCCGCAGCGCGCGCAGCCCGGTCTCCTCGCGTACCTCGCGGACGGCGCAGTCGGCGATCGACTCGCCGAGTTCCATCGCCCCGGCGGGCATGGCCCACTGGCCGTTGTCCGACCGCTGGATCAGCAGGACCCGCCCGGCGTTGTCGCGGACCACCGCGCGGGCGCCGACGAACATCAGCGTCCGGTCACCGGCGAGGGCGCGCAGCTGCCCCACGTACGAGTCGGCCCAGGAGATGCTCACCCGGACAATTTACGAGGGTTCGCCGGGCCGGACCGGATTTCCGGGGTTCCCAAGCTGTGACCGCCGACACTAGCTTGTTACTCATGCGTAGCACGATGATGGACGCCTCCCTCCAGGTCTCCCGGATCCTCGATCACGGCTCCACCGTGCACGGCACGGCCGAGGTGGTCACGTGGACCGGCGCCGAGCCCCGCCGGACGACGTACGCCGAGGTCGGCCGGCTGGCCGCCCGACTCGCCCACGCGTTGCGGGACGAGTGTGGCGTCACCGGCGACGAGCGGGTCGCCACCTTCATGTGGAACAACACCGAGCACCTGGTGGCGTACTTCGCGGTGCCGAGCATGGGCGCGGTGCTGCACACGCTCAACATCCGGCTCTTCCCCGACCAGGTCGCCTACATTGCCAACCACGCCGAGGACCGGGTGGTGCTGGTCGACTCGACGCTGATTCCGCTGCTGGCCAAGGTGATCGGCGAGATGGCCACGGTGCGGCACGTGGTGGTGATCGGCGGCGGCGACCCGGCCCCGCTGGTGGCGGCGACCGGCGACCGGATCGCGGTGCACCACTGGGACGCGCTGCTGGCCGGCCGGCCGGACGGCTACGACTGGCCGGAGGTGGACGAGCGCGACGCCGCCGCCCTGTGCTACACCTCCGGGACCACCGGCAACCCCAAGGGCGTGGCGTACTCGCACCGTTCGATCTACCTGCACTCGCTCCAGGTCTGTATGCCGGAGGGGTTCGCCCTCGGGCCGACCGACCGGGAGTTGGCCATCGTGCCGATGTTCCACGCCATGTCCTGGGGCCTGCCGTACGCCGCATTCCTCTCCGGCGCGTCGCTGATCATGCCGGACCGGTTCCTCCAGGCCGCGCCGATCGCCGAGATGATCGCCGCCGAACGGCCCACCCTGGCCGGCGCGGTGCCGACCATCTGGAACGACCTGCTGGGCCACCTGGACAGCCACGACGTGGACACCTCCTCGCTGAGGGAGGTGATCGTCGGCGGCTCGGCGTGCCCGCCGGCGTTGATGCACGCGTTCGCCGAGCGGCACGGCATCGAGGTCATCCACGCCTGGGGGATGACCGAGATGTCCCCGCTGGGGTCGGTCTCCCGGCCGCCGGCGGGCGTGAGCGGCGAACAGGCGTGGCGCTACCGCTACACGCAGGGGCGGGTGCCGGCGGGGGTCGAGGCGCGGATCGTCGGCCCGCTGGGCGAGCCGCTGCCCGCGGACGGGACCTCCGTGGGCGAGCTGGAGGTCCGGGGGCCGTGGGTGACCGCCCGGTACGTCGGGGACGAGGCCCCGGACGAGGAGAAGTTCCGCGACGGCTGGCTGCGCACCGGTGACGTCGGCAGGCTCTCGCCGGACGGCTACATCACCCTCACCGACCGGGCCAAGGACGTCATCAAGTCCGGCGGTGAGTGGATCTCCTCGGTGGAGCTGGAGAACGCCCTGATGGCCCACCCGGACGTGCTGGAGGCGTGCGTGGTCGGGGTGCCCGACGAGCGCTGGGGCGAGCGGCCGCTGGCCACCGTGGTGCTCCGCGAGGGGGCGCCGGTCGGCGCGGAGGAGCTGCAGGAGTTCCTGTCCGGCTCGGTGGCCCGCTGGCAGGTGCCCGAGCGGTGGGCGGTCATCGACGCGGTGCCGAAGACCAGCGTCGGCAAGTTCGACAAGAAGGTGGTCCGGTCCCGGTACGCCCAGGGCGAGCTGACTGTCCGGGAGCTGACAGCCTCGTAACGTTTTCCACCGCACTGTCGCCGTTAGGGGTAGGGACACACTCCTGAGACATCCCTCCCCAGGGGCGGCCCCGGCGTTCGCACCGCGCCGGGGCCGCCCGTTCCTTTGCGGGGCGACCCGCACTGCCATTCTTGCGAAAGTTGTTCGCCTCCGTCCCGAGTACGGGCAAATCTGCCCAGCTCGGGCCGTTTTCGGGGTTGTCGGCGGCGATTCGTGTGATCGACGGCAGACTCACTGCCCGCTAGTGGTGATCAGCACCTTGCCGACCACCGAGTCCTCCACCGCCCGGTGGGCTGCCACGGCCGCCGACATCGGGTAGTGGTGCAGCGGCAGGCCGGCCTCCTCGCCGACCCGGATGCCGCCCTGGGCGGCCGCCGCCGCGACGTCGGCCACCCCCTGCGCTTTGGCCGCCGTCGGCTCGGTGTAGACGAGCACGAACTGCCAGCGCGCGTTCGGCACCATCAGTGGCCGGATCGGCAGGGTCACCTCGGCACCGCCGTCGTCGGCGTAGACGCAGACCGCGCCCCCGTCGCGGAGCAGTTGGACGTCGGTGGCGGCGTTGCGCGCGGCCGAGACCTCGACGATCGTGTGCACCCCGCCGGGAGCAATCTTGCGGATCTCCGCCACCACGTCCTCCTCCCGATAGTTGATCACGAAGGAGGCACCGGCCGCCGCCGCCAGCTGCCCCTTCTCGGGGCTGCTGACCGTGGTGATGACGCAGGCGTCCGCCCACCGGGCGAGCTGGATCGCGGCGTTGCCGACCGCGCCCGCACCGCCCTGCACCAGGACCGTGTGGTCGCTGAGCGCCCCGGCGTGCAGCTTGTCCGGCATGTACTCCCCGGCGGTCAGGCAGCGGTGCGCGGTGAGGAACGGGATGCCCAGGCAGGCGCCGAGGTCGAAGGAGGCGTCGCCGAGGCGTACCGCCTGGCGGACCGGCACCAGCGTGTACTCGGCGGCGGTACCCCACGGCCGTTGCCAGGCGGCCTCCCAGAGCCAGACCCGCTCGCCGATCAGGTTCCGGTCCACGCCCGCGCCGACCGCTTCGACCACCCCGGCGCCGTCCTGCCCCGGCGTCTGCCACCCGGCCGGCAACGGCGACTGCCGGCGGGCCTTCCAGTCCGTCGGGTTGACCCCGGAGACGGCCACCCGCACCAGCACCTCACCCGGTCCCGGCTCCGGCTCCGGCCGGTCGACCAATTGCAGCACCGAGGGATCGCCGGTGCGCTCGTACACGATCGCCTTCATCGCCGTCTCCTCACCCTCGCCACACCCGGCCGGCCGGCCGTCGGGTCCGGTACCCGACCGATCCGCGCTCATGCCGATCCCGGCGGCCCCGGAAACCGTACAACCGGGTAGCCGGCGGAAGGGAGCGGTCATGCGGGACACCGTGGCGGTCGACGGGGAGCCTCCGTGCACCGGGTGGGAGCCCGGCGGAGCGGCGGCGTGCGAGGCGGCCGGGACCAGGTTGGCACGATCGGGGGCGGACGGCGACGGCGACCGGCCGGAGCCGGGCACCGCCGACGGGCCGGCCGGCACCGGTCTCCGGCCACCACCGGCGCGGCGAGACGCCAGCGCCGGTTTCGGGGCGCCACCAGAGCGGCCAGACGCCGGCGCCGGTTGGCGCCGGCTGCCCAGATCGAGCCGGAGCCGGGCGATCTGACCGGCCCGAGCCAGGGCCAGCCGCTATCCGAGCCGCTCCACGGCCTCCGGCGTGAGCTCGCCGACCGAGCCGAGCACCACGGCCGCCAGCCGCTCCGCGTCCGGGTCCAGCGGGTACGCGCCGTGCGGCACGGCCACCACCCGCATCCCGGCCGCCGCCGCCGAGCGGACGCCGTTGGAGGAGTCCTCCACCGCGACGCAGCGGGCGGGCGCGACGCCGAGACGCTCCGCCACGGCAAGGTAGACGTCGGGCGCCGGCTTGCCCCGGGCGGTCTCCTCCGTCGACAGCGTCGCGCCGAACGCGTCGGTCAGGCCCGTCGCGGCCAGCGCCGCCGCGATCAGCCGGGTCGGCGACGAACTGGCCAGCCCCATCGGCCACCGCGCCGCCAGCCGGCGCACCACCTGGTCCGCCCCGTCGATCAGCGGTACGCGGGCCGCGTACCGGCGGGTCATCTCCTCAACCACCTCGGTGGCGACCTGCTCGGGGCCCCGGTCGACGCGCAGCTCGCCGCTGAGGTAGCGGGACCACTCGCCGGTGCTCATGCCCATCAGCCGGTGCTGGGTGTCGGCCTGCCACGTCCCACCGTGCGCCGCCACGTACGCCCGCCGCACCTCCTCCCAGACCGGCTCCGAATCCACGATCACGCCGTCCAGGTCGAAGACCACCGCATCCGCCACGTGCCCATCCTGCCCGACGGGACGGGGGCGGTCAGCCCTGCAACGAGGGCAGGCCGATCGGGCTGCCCGCCGGGATGACCGTGTGCCCGGCCCGGGCGATCGGCTCCAGCAGCTCCCGCAGCCGCTCAATGGGCTCGCCGCCGAGCGCCCGCCACGGCCGCGCGGCCGCGGCGTCGGTGGCGTCCTCGACGGCCCGGAACCCGGCTCGCCCGTGCCCGGTCGGCTCGCCCTGCGGGGTGAGCCAGCCCCGCTCGACCAGCCGGCCGCGCGCCGCCGCCCACTGCTCCTCGGACCAGCCCCGGCCCAGCAGGTTCTGCGGGGACATGTCGACCGCGACCCGCCAGGCCAGCGTCTCCACCGGGTCGAGGTCGGCGGCGACCAGGGCCGCCACGTGCCCGTCGCCGCGGTGCTCGCGCAGCGTGGTGGCGGCCTGCCAGAGCCGGGCCAGCGGGTACTCGCCGCGGGGCAGGGCTGCGTTGGCCGCCCCGAGCACCCGCCCGGCGGGCTCCACCGTGTCGGCCGCGGCCTCCAGCAGTTCGGCGGCCTCGGCCAGGTGCGACTCCGGCAGCTCGTAGGTGAGCTCGGCCAGCGCCTGCACGGCGCCGGTGAGGCGGGCCCGCAGCGCCTCCTCGGGGGTGGCCAGCCGCCACACGGCGGGCAGCGCCCGGGCCACCATGTGCGGGGCGAAGCTGAAGAACGCCGCGATCACCGGGGCGGCGTCGGTGGGCCCCAGCGGGGCGGCCCGGCCGGCGAAGTAGCCCCGCCAGTAGCCGCGCAGCCCGACCGCCTCGTAGGCGGCGCGGGAGCGGGGGTGGAAGTAGGTGACGGCGTGCACCGGCTCGAAGTGCGTCCACATCAGCCGGGCGGTCCGCCCCGGGTCGTCCAGCGCCGTCACGTGCACCTCCGCGTCCACTCCGGTGGTCACTCCGGGCGGTGGGCCGCCCCGAGTGCCCCCGAACCTACTGCCGCTGGGTGACGGGCCGGAAGCCCGCTGTGGGCTACCGCACCGGCTGCCGGTGACATCCGGGGCGAACCGGGCCGGCTGTCACTGGGCGGCCAGCACGTCGACGACGAAGCGCAGCGGGCCGGTCGGACGCCCGCCGGACGGGTCGTCGCCGTACGCCAGCTCGGCCGGGATGTCGAGCTGCACCCGGCTGCCCACGGTCACCCCGACCAGGCCCTGGTCCCAGCCGGGGATGACCTGGCCGACCCCGATCGCGAAGGAGGCCGGCTGGCCGGCGCTCCACGAGGAGTCGAACTCCTTGCCGTCCTTGTAGAACACACCCACGTAGTTCGTGGTGATCGTCTGGCCGGTCTGCACCGCCGGGCCCGTCCCCCTGATCAGCGGGGTCACGGTGAGCTTGGTCAGTTCACCCTTGCCGGCCTCGACCGTCGGCTTGCTGCCCAGCGCCGGGTCCGCGTTCGCCGGGAGCTGCCCGGCGGGGGCCTCGCCGGCCGGGGCGGTGGCGGAGGCGCCCGCCGAGGGGCTACCGGCCGTCGGCTCGGTCGAGTCGTCGTCGCCCGGGCCGACCAGCACGAAGACGGTGATCAGCACCGCCACCACGGCGAGCCCGGCGAGGCCGCCGGCCCACGCCTGCCGGCGCCGCTTCGCCTCGGCCGCCTTCCGCGCGGCCAACTGGGCGGCCAGCCGCCGCTCCGACTTCTGGGACCGGTTCTGCGTACGCTCGCTCACGGCGTCGACTCCCTGCTGCGAAGGTGTGGCCGGCATCGGTGCCGGGACGGGAAGGCAGACGCACACGGTACCCGGCCGGCCGCCCACCGTGCCGCCTCGGCCGTTCGCCCCGTCGGCCCAATCGACGGCAGAGATCACGCAGGCTCCGGCACCACCATGAAGTCGGTCACGAACGAGGTGACCCGGCCGTCCGCGGTACGCCCGATCCAGGTGCCGTAGCAGCCGTCACCCCAGCCGGACGAGACGGTGACCACGTTGGCGCCCGTCGCCTCGTCCAGCACCGCCGTGATCAGCCCCGGCACCGGCGCCTCGGGCAGTTGGGCCGGGATGAAGACGTCCTCGACCTGCTCGTAGTCCCACGACTCGAGGGCCGACAGCGCGACCGGGTCGGCCAGGGTGCCGGTGCCGGCGTCGACCCCGTAGCCGAAGTAGCCGTCGGCCTCCAGGGTGCTGACGTCCTGGCCGCCCACCAACGCCATCTCCCAGCCGGTCGCCTGCCCGTCGTGGACCATCAGCTCCAGGGCGGCCACCCGCCGGTCCGCCTCCGCGCCGTCGCGGAGCACCACCGCCACCCAGGCCCGCGCCGGGTAGCGGCCGGGGGGCAGCTCGACCGTGAACGGTTCGGCGTCGGGGCAGACCAGCGGATCGCAGCCCGCCACGCGGCCGGTCGGCAGCACGATCTCGCCCACCGGGTGCGCCTCCATGACGTACGCGCCGTGCTCGTCGGTGAAGCGGGCGCCGGGCGTCAGCAACCGGTCCAGGTCCGGGGTGTACGGCATGGGTCTCCTCTCGCGGCGGGCCGCCGGAGCGTACCCGGAGCGGCCGACGCTCGGCGCCGGCCGTCGCCGGCGGGCGGTGTGTCAGCCGGCCGGTGAGGCAACATTCACCGGGACCCGGTGAATGTTGGTGGAGACGCACCAGACCTTGCCCTCGACGTCAAGGCAAGCCGCGACCAGCCGGGCGGGACCGCGTGCTCGGCTGCTGGGTGTGGCGCGCGGGAGAAGGGCCCCGGTCCCGCCCGCGCGCCGGTAGATTCCGGCCATGGCGATCCTCACCGATGACGACCTTGCCCTGTTGAGCGAGCCGCAGCTGGCCCACGTGGCCACCGTCGAGGCCGACGGCAGCCCACACGTCACCCCGGTCTGGGTGGACACCGACGGCCAGCACATCCTGTTCAACACCGCCAAGGGGCGGGTGAAGTACGAGAACATCCGCCGCAACCCCGGCGTCGCGGTGTCCGTGGTGGACAAGGCGAACGACTTCCGCACGCTCTGGGTGAAGGGCACCGCCGAGCTGATCGACGAAGGCGCCGACGAGCACATCGACCGGATGGCGAAGAAGTACCTCGGGCAGGACACCTACCCGTTCCGGCAGGCCGGCGAGGAACGGGTGATCGTCCGGATCACCCCCACCCACAGGCTCGGCCGCGGCTGACGGCGGGGGCTCCAGCGAGGCGTACGTCAGCGGTCTCCGCGGGCCCGCGGAGACCCGGAACGGTCAGGCGGTCTTGCGGGCCGCCTTCTTCGGGGCGGCCTTCTTGGCCCCGGTCTTCTTCTCCGCCGCGGCGGCCTTCTTCGGGGCCGCCTTCTTCGCGGCCTCCGCCTTCTTCGGCGCCGCCTTCTTCGCGGCGGCCTTCTTGGCCGGAGCCTTCGCCGCCTTCTTCTCCGCCGCCTTCTTCTGCGCCGACCGGGCCGCCGAGATCGGGGTCGGCTCGGCGCCGCGACCGCCCTCGGGCTGCTCGCCGCGGGCGGTCCGGGCCCGCTCCACGGACGCTTTCAGCGCCGCCATCAGGTCGACCGCCGCGGCCGGGGCCTCCTCGACCTCCTCCGGCTGGACCACCTCGCGGCCCTCCACCTTGGCGTCGATGACCTCCTGCAACGCGGCCCGGTAGTCGTCGGTGAAGGCGTCCGGCTCGAAGTCGCCGGCCATCGAGTCGATCAGCGAGCTGGCCATCGCCAGCTCCGGCGGCCGGACCTTCAGGTCCTCGTCGAGGAAGCCGAAGTCGGGGGTACGGATCTCGTCCGGCCAGAGCATCGTGTTCAGCAGCAGCACGCCCCCACGGACCCGCAGCGTGGCGAGCTGTTCCCGCTGGCGCAGCGCCACCTTGACGATCGCCACCCGCTCCGAATCGGTCAGCGCGTCGCGCAGCAGCACGTACGGCTTGGTCGCCGCGCCGTCCGGCTCGAGGAAGTACGCCTTGTTGTAGAGGATCGGGTCGACCTGCTCGGCGGGGACGAACTCCAGCACGTCGATGGCGTGCGAGGTGGACAGCGGTAGCTCGGCGAAATCCTGGTCGGTCAGGATCACCATCTCGCCGCCGCCGATGTCGTAGCCCTTGGCGATGTCGTCGTAGCTGACCTCTTCGCCGCAGACCTGGCAGGTGCGCTTGTAGCGGATCCGGCCGCCGTCGTCCCGGTGCACCTGGTGGAAACGGATGTCCTTCTCCTCGGTGGCGGAGTAGAGCTTCACCGCGATCGAGACCAGCCCGAACGAGACCGCTCCCTTCCAGATGGCCCGCATCCCGTGCTCCTCTCCCCGGTACAGCCCAGGATCCCAAATGATCGAAGGCCGCGCGAGCGCTTCCGTGCGCAAGTACAGTCAGGAGGTGCCCGGCGCGCCGCTCAAGCCGATGCTCGCGATGACCGGGCAGCTCCCGCCGGACGACGGCTGGGCGTACGAGTTCAAGTGGGACGGCGTCCGCGCGCTCGCCGACATCTCCGGCGGCCGGCAGCACCTCTACGCCCGGTCCGGGGTCGAGATCACCGTCGCCTACCCCGAGCTGGCCACCCTGCACCGGCAGGTGGACGACGCGCTGCTCGACGGCGAGGTGGTGCTGCTCGGCGAGACCGGGCAACCGTCGTTCACCGCGCTGGCCGAGCGGATGCACGTCCGGGACCGGAACAAGGCGGCCCGGCTGGCGGCGGTCATGCCGGTGACGTACATGATCTTCGACCTGCTCCGGCTCGACGGGGCGGACCTGACCGGCTGGGCGTACACCCGGCGGCGGGAGGCCCTGGACGCCCTGGCCCTCGGCGGCGCGCGGTGGGCGGTGTCGCCGGTCTTCCCTGACGGCCGGGCCACCTACGAGACCGCCGGCGAACACGGCCTGGAAGGGGTGATGGCCAAGCGGGTCGACTCGGTCTACCGTCCCGGTGTGCGCTCGCCCGACTGGGTGAAGGTCAAGCTGGAGGTCACCGGCGACTTCGTGGTCGGCGGCTGGCGGCCCGGGGCGCGGCGGATCGGCGGCCTGCTGGTCGGGGTCCCCCGCCCTGACGGCCGGCTGACCTACCGCGGCCGGGTCGGCGGCGGGATCGGCGCCGCCATCGAGCGGGAACTGCTGCGCGAGCTGGAGCCGCTGCGGGTCGCCGGGTCGCCATTCGCCGGAGACGTGCCCCGCGAGGATGCCCGAGGCGCGACCTGGGTGGCCCCCCGGGTCGTGGTGGAGGTGAAGTACGGCCAGCGCACCCCGGACGGGCGGCTGCGGTTCCCGCGGGTGCTCCGGCTGCGCCCGGACAAACCCGTCGAGGAGGTCGAGGATGCCGGCTGAGCGGTTCCGGGTCGACGTCGAGGGGCGCTCCCTGGAGCTGTCCAACCTGGACAAGGTGCTCTACCCGGCGGCCGGGTTCACCAAGGGTGAGGTGATCGACTACTACACCCGGGTCGCCCCGGTGCTCCTGCCGCACCTGCGGGACCGGGCGGTCACCCGCATCCGGTTCCCCAACGGCGTCGACGGCGGCTCCTTCTTCGAGAAGAACGCCCCGGCCGCCACCCCCGGCTGGGTACGCACCGAGACACTGCCCGCGCCCGGATCGAGCAAGGGGCGGGAGACCATCGACTACGTCGTTGCCGACGACCTGCCCACCCTGGTCTGGCTGGCGAATCTCGCCGCGCTGGAGCTGCACACGCCGCAGTGGAAGATCGGCGAGCACCCGGACATGATGGTCGTCGACCTTGACCCGGGCGTGCCGGCGGCGCTACGGCAGTGCTGCGAGGTGGCGCTGCTGATGCGGGACCGGCTCGCCGAGGACGGCATCGACAGCTACCCGAAGACGTCCGGCAAGAAGGGTATGCAGCTCTGCTGCCCGGTCGCCGGCACCCAGTCCTCTGACGAGGTGTCGGCGTACGCGAAGCGGATCGCCCAGGAGTTGGAGCGGGCGCACCCGAAGTCGATCGTGTCGAAGATGGCGAAGAACCTGCGGCCGGGGAAGGTCTTCATCGACTGGAGCCAGAACAATGCGGCGAAGACCACGGTGGCGCCGTACTCGCTGCGAGCCCAGTCGGTGCCGTCGGTGTCCACCCCGCTGACCTGGGACGAGGTCGAGGCGGGCGCGGCGGGCAAGCGCCCGTCGAGCAAGCCGTACACGGCGGGTGAGGTGCTCAAGCGCGTGGAGAAGCAGGGCGACCTGCTGGCCCCCCTGCTGGAGGGCGGGCCCGAACTGCCCGGCTCCTGAGCGGGGCCCGGGCAGTTCGGGGCCTGCTCTGACATCGCGGGGATTGGGTGTGCCCACAGGGCGAACAGCAGCGTCCGCCCGCTGACCGGCCAGCCTGCCGTCAGGATCTTGGACACCTGGTTGAATCCGCTTGACGTTGCCAGCGCTGGAGCGGCCTACTGGGCCACCGGACAAGTGCGACGAAGGATCATGGTGGACCGGACAGACGTGGGCGTGGACGACCTCACCTGGAAAGAGTTCGGCGAGGACCACCTTGCGGCGCTGACCGAGCTGGCCGAGGCGTGTCTGGCCGCCGACGGTGGGTTGCCGCTGTTTGCCCGTCCGCCGCTGCTGCGGGCGCGGCTGCTCCAGAACCGTACGCTCGGTGCCTGGCACGGGGGCGGCCTGGTTGCGGCCGTCAGCGTCGGCGCCGGTCGCGTACCGGCCACCGGCACCGGCCTGGTGCATCCGGACTGGCGCGGGCGGGGTCTGGGCAGCCGGCTGTTGAGCTGGGCGGGCGAGCAAGCCGGCGACGCCGACCTGCTGATGACGACCGAGTCCTGGAGCCTCGGCGGCGAGAAGCTGTTCACGGCACGCGGCTTCGCACGGATCTTCCTGGAGTGGGTGCTGCGGCACGACCTGGACGCGCTCCCCGACGCGGCCCAACCGGACGGGATCCGCACCGCACCGGTGACCTGGGCGGCGGGTCCCGAGCTGTTCGCCACGTACCGGGCGTCCTTCGCGGACCGGCCCGGCTTCGTGGAACCGGCGGCCGAGGAGTGGTTGGCCGAGTTGCGGGACGACGACGGGTACCGGCCGGAGCTGTCCCTGATCGCCCGCGCGACGGACGGCGTCCCCGTCGGCTTCCTCAACGTCATCGACAACTGGGTCGACCAGGTGGGCGTTGTGCCCGACTGGCGGGGTCGGCGGGTCGGGGCGTACCTGGTGGCCACGGCGCTGCGGTCGCTGTCCGCCGACGGCGCCCGGGAGGCGTGGCTCTGCGTGAACGACGACAACCCGGCCGCCGGGCTGTACCGGCGACTCGGCTTCCGCGACGCCGGCCGCCGCGCCCGCTACCTGCGCCGCCGCTCGTGAGCGTCGCCGACGGTGGCCTGATAGAGCGGCGGGCTTGACTCGGCCCCGAGCGTGCCGAGGGCGTGTCCCGAGGAGTCGGCCCAGCATTCGATCCCAAGTGATGCATGTACAAGGATTGATGTCCTATAACAGGGGACATAGAGTGATTGCACTGCGTCATCCCCCGAACGACCAGGTCTCAATCCGCCAACCAGCTGCTGAGCGATCGAGCGCATCCCCCGCGCCGGCAAATCAGAGGGAGAGCAGATGACAAAGACCCGAGCGCTTCGCTTGTCCGGCGTGGCCCTACTCATCGTTGGCGCGTCCATGGTTGTCGGGCCGCCCGCCTCGGCCGACATCCCCTTCAACGTCGCGGTGGAGCGCGACCTTGGCCTCAGCCCGCGACAGGCGGAGGCCCGGTTCGCCCAGCAGGACCACGCCTCGGCCATCGAGAGCAGGCTGCGTGACACACTCGGCGCGGCATTTGGCGGCGCGCACTTCGATCCGTCGACCGGCAAGCTGGTGGTGGGCGTCACCGATCCGGCCATGACGGCTGTGGTGCGGGCTGCCGGCGCGGAAGCCACCGAAGCGCGCTACTCCCAGCGAGAGCTGGACGGGATCAAGTCCATGTTGGACGAAACCGACGCGCCTGCCGGCGTGACCGGCTGGTACGTCGACGTCTACCGCAACCGGGTCGTGGTGGAGGTGAACCGGGCAGCGGCGACCCGGGAGACCAGCGCGTACCTCGACCGGCTGCGGGCGCTGGGTCCGGCTGTGCGGGTCGCCGAGGTGACCTCCTCACCGAGGGCGTTGTACAACGTACGCGGCGGTGATGCCTGGACCACCCTGGCCTGGCGATGCTCGGTCGGGTTCAGCGCGACTGGCAGCGGTGGCAGTAGGCACTTCGTCACCGCCGGGCACTGCACGCAGGGGGCCGGCCCGGCCTACGGCTACAACGACGAGCAGATGGGCAGCCTCGGCGGCAGCACGTTCAGCCTGTTCGGTGACTATGGAAAGGTCGACGTGACCAGTGCGGCGTGGACCCTGGCCGGCACGGTGAACAGGTACGGCGGTGGCGACATCGCGGTCAAGGGATCCACCGAGGCGCCGATCGGGGCGTCGGTGTGCCGGTCCGGGTCGACCACGGGTTGGCACTGCGGCACCATCAAGGCCAAGAACCGGACCGTCATCTACATCAACGGCGGCGCGGTAGGCGGGCTCACGCAGACCGACGCGTGCGCCGAGCCCGGTGACTCCGGCGGCTCGTTCATCACCGGCACCGGGCAGGCCCAGGGCATGACCTCCGGCGGCTCCGGTGACTGCACCGACGGCGGCGAGACGTACTTCCAGCCGGTCAACGAGGCGCTCACCGCGTACGGCCTGCGGATCGTCACCAGCTGAGGCCCGCCCAGCTCAACCTGCGGGCCGGCGACCGGCCCCTGGTCTACGCGGCCGAGCGTGAGCAGCCACTTCAGCGGCTGCTCGCGCTCGGCCGCCGGCGCGTCTGCTGATCCGCGCCAACCTGGGCCGGACCTCCCAGGGAGCGAATCCGGTGATCCCGCGATCCCAGACAACCTTCTGCGCCACGGGCACGTGTTAGGGGCGTGACCGACAAAACGCAGCCACTGTCCGCGGCGGACCGGTCGTACGTCGCGTTCGTCGAGGTGGCCTGGCAGCGACATATCCGGCTGGCCATGCTGCTGACCGGCGACCGGTGGCGGGCCGAGGAACTGCTCCAGGACAGCCTGGTCAAGGTGTACGAGCGGTGGCGGCGGCTGTCGCGGCTGGACGACCCGCACGCCTACCTTCGTCGCGCCCTGGTCAACAACCACACGTCCGGCTGGCGACGGCGTCGCCGCGAGAGTCTCGTCGCGGACGTCCCCGACCGGGCCGCCCCGGGCGACGTCGGCCCGGACGCCGTCGTCCTGCGCCGGGCGCTGATGTCGCTACCGGCGAAGCAGCGTGCGGTCGTGGTGCTCCGCCACTACGAGGACCTGACCGAGCGCGAGGTCGCCCAGGTGCTGGGCTGTTCGCTGGGCACGGTCAAGAGCCAGAACGCCCGGGCACTGGACAAGCTTCGCCACCTTCTCGATGAACCCTCCTACGCGGTAAGCAGGTGACCAGTCATGAACATGCTTGATGAGCAGCTCGCCCACCGGCTGCACGACATCGTCGACGGCGAACCGGAGTCCGTACCCCCGGTGAATGCGCTGCTGGATCGTGGTCGGCGGGCACGCCGGCGCCGGACGACCACGCTGGTCAGTGCGACGTGCGCGCTGCTGGCGCTGGGCGTCGCCTCGGCGGCGACCGTGGCGACGACGCCGACGTCGGGCCGTCCGGGCGTCACCGCCGAGGGGCCGTCGCAGCCGGGGACGGTCTCGCCGGCGATGGAGCTGGTCTCGGCCGTCACCGCCAGCGAGAACATCAGTTACCGGATGCGGCTGACCTACTCGGGGCCGGGCGGCCTGACGTACGAGGGTGCGTTCGACCCGAAGACCGCCACCGGGTACGTCCGCGCGCCGCAGGACGATTCGGTCATGACCGAGCTCCTGATCAACGGCATCAGGTACGTCGGCGGGGAGCCGCCGCTGGGCAAGCTGCCGGCCGACAAGGGCCCGGGCGAGACGTACGGCCGCTACGGTCAATACCCGGGCAAGTACGATCGGCTGTCCCTCCACGACGACGGCAGCGGAGTCCTGGGTGCCGCCGCACCCGACCCGGCGGCCCTGTTCAAGGCGTTGAAGAGCGCGAACGCGACCATCACCGAGAATCCGGACGGCACGCTGCACTTCACGTACACCACGGAGCAGGAGAAGGGGTCGAGCACGACGATCGGTGACGTCACGCTCGACCGCGACGGCCGGATCGCGGAGGTGGCGCTCACCGTCAGGTGGCAGACGACGGCGAAGGGCCGGCTCGACAAGGGGACCATCACCTCGAAGCTCGAACTCTTCGACTACGGCGTCACGGTGACGGTGAAGCGCCCGATCGACGTTGTCATGGTCAAGAAGTAGTCCCGTACCAGGGACGACCCCTGACCGGTTGGTGGTTTCCCGTACGGCGACGAGGTGCCCGCGGCCCGACGGTCGCGGGCACCTCCGGTCAGAGGTCTCCCGTCGGTGCCGGTGCAGGCGGCGAACCCGGACGAGTCGGTGAAGCGGTCCGTCAGCACACTCACCTCCCGCCAGCGACGGTTCGTCCACGGCGCCACTTGGCGGCGTACGGCAGCGCGAACAGGTACAGGCCGGTGAACAGGAGCAGGGCGAGCGGGAGCAGCGGCACGTAGGACACCCAGACGACAGGGTTCTCCTGTGCCAAGGCGATAAAAGTGACGATGACGGTCACCGTGAAGGCAATGGCCAGCCAGCGGTGGATCTGCCGAACCCACTTGTTCGCGTTCAACGCGACCTCCTCATACGACGAGCAACCCCAGGCCCCGGCGACCTGCCGGGTGGGATGTCCATGGCGGCCACGCTAGGTGCGGCCCGGTGCCGGGTGCTTCTCGATTCCTGACCGGTCCGGCCACGTGCTCGGCGACGGACCCGGGCGGGCGCAGGGCGACACGTGACCCGCTGGCAGCGCACAATCCCCAGGTCTGTTGTCGGCGTCACCGACGTGGTCTCATACCGGGAAGACGACGCCCTGACCTGGTCATGGCAAACCCCGCGTCGTTTCCGCACCGGCATCCATCCCCTGAAAGGTGCACCGATGCACAGGAGACCGACCTTCCGACTGGCATTCCTCACCGCCACCGCCGCGACGTTCCTGGCGTCCGGTGGCGCCTACGGCGCGGTAGCGGCAGCACCCGTGACCGTCTCCCCGGGTGTCGAGGCGTGTGAGCCGGGTGCCGACGAGCACAGCGTGGCCCGGGTGGCGGAGGGCGCCACCGCCAAAGAGCCGGAGTTGTACTCGAAGAACGAGGCGAACGCCTACGGCGTGATCAAGGATGCGCCGCGCCTGGCCAACGGCAGCGTCACCGTGCCGACGGTCTTCCACATGATCTCCGACCACCCGCTCACCGCGGCCGAGACGGCCAGGTGGAACACCATGATCGCGGACCAGATGGAGGTGCTCAACGACTCCTTCGCGGGCCGCACCGCGCCGGACGCCTCCGACACGCCGTTCCGGTTCGAGCTCGTCGACACCACGTGGACGACGAACAGCGACTGGTACACCGTCGTGCCGGGGAAGAACGAGCGGGACATGAAGAAGGCGCTGTACACCGGCGACGCCCGCACCCTGAACGTGTACGCGGCGAACATCGGCGGAGGTCTGCTCGGCTGGGCGTACTTCCCGAAGGGTTACAACAACGGTCGGGACTACATCGACGGCGTGGTGATCCTCGACGAGTCGATGCCGGGCGGAACGGCGGGCAAGTACGCCCTCGGTGACACGCTGACGCACGAGGTCGGGCACTGGCTGATGCTGGAGCACACGTTCGCGCACGGGTGTTCCGCTTCCGGCGACTTCGTCGCGGACACTCCGCGGGAGGCGGCGCCGCAGTTCAACTGCCCGGTGGGCGCGGACACCTGCACCGCACCCGGGCTGGACCCGATCCACAACTTCATGGACTACACGCAGGACTCCTGCATGAACATGTTCACCGCCGGACAGGCGGACCGGATGAGCGACGCCTGGGTGGCGTTCCGCGCCGGTGGCGTCAAGTAACCAAGCCTTGCTGGGGTTGACGGGTCGCGGTGAGCGGCCCGTCACCCCCTTTCCTTTGTGGGCCGGGCGTGCCTGGCAGGACATCCGCCAACCCGCCCGTCCTCATCGGCGGTCGAGCCAGGGCGCGCGCCGCGAGCAGGGCGCGGTGTCGTCGGACGGCAGGGCACACCGCGCGCCGCCGGGCAGCGGCCGGTCGCAGAAGACCCAGTGGCGTACGCCCTGCTGGTCCTCGGCCGAGACGGTCACCCCGCCCGGCTCGACCCGGGTGCTGAGCCGGGCCAGCAACCGCGCGGCGGTCCGGGCGAAGATCTGCGCGCGGTGCAGGTCGGGCGCGGTGACCGGCAGGTGGATCACCCAGCGGTCGGTCACCGGTAGCGGTGGTTCGCCGACTGGGCGCTCTGCCACGCGCGCAGGGCGTTCTTGATCCGTACGTTCTCTTCCCGCACCGAGGCCAGGGCGGTCTGCGCGACGGTGAGTTCGTCGGCCACCTGATGCAGGAAGGCGCGGATCTCGACCGGGTCGAGGCCGCGACGGCGGACGTTGAAGCACCGGTCGCGGATCTGCCAGGGCCGGATCCCTTGTGGCGGGCGGACATCTCTCATCGGACGTCGTTCCTCGTGTCGGCCCCTCAGCCGACGGATCAGGTTGCGCACGGTGACCGCCCTTCGTCGGATCGCGTCGAAATGGAGGGGGCGGCCTCCGCCGGTTGCGGTCGGCGGAGGCCACCCCGCCCTGCCACCGCAGCCTCGATCGGCGGTACGGCAGCAGGGCCGCGCCGGGGGAGCGCGGAGGGTGAGGTCTCGGCGGCGATGCGAAACCGGTACGAGAGGCGCCAACCGACCGCAGCGGCACCGCATCACCGAGAGCGACGCTATTGCCATCGAGTCACCTATGTCAAGCATGTCTCCGAGTCATCTACCCACCTATGTCACCCGTGCTACGTGCGTTGCCTGTTCCGCAGCAGTTGATCGATACTGGGCGGGCCAACCGACTGCAAGGGGCCTGACGTGCCTATTCCGCCCACAATGGACGAGCTGCTCGACGATCTCCTAGGAAAGATCAAGAACGGGACGTATCCGCCCGGTTCTCAGCTGCCATCCGGGCGGGCGCTGGCAGATGAGTACGACGTCTCGCAGTCCACGATCAGTCGGGCGGTGGCGAGGCTACGGCAGCAGGGTGTGCTGGTCGGCCGGCCAGGCCGCGGCGTATTCGTCGCGGAGGCCGGCCGGCGCTGACCCGCGCTGGCCGCCGGCCGCCACCCGAATGATCAGCTTCCTGCCCTAGAGGCGTGCAACTTGTAAGCGCGTGCCCGCACCATGCCGGGCGCTTCGGCCCGAAGATGTCGTTGGCGTCCACGATGATGTACGCGTACCCCTGCTCAGCCAAGAACCGCTGCCGGTGCGCCGCGTACTCGGTATCGATCGTGCCCCGGAGACCACCGTGTAGAAGTGCGCCTGCCGCCCGTCGGCCTTCGGCCGCAGCACCCGCCCGAGCCGCTGCGCCTCCTCCTGCCGCGACCCGAACGTTCCCGACACCTGAATCGCCACCGCCGCCTCGGGCAGGTCGATGGAGAAGTTGCCGACCTTGGAGATGACGAGGGTGCGCAGCTCGCCGGAGCGGAACGCGTCGATCAGCCGCCTTTCGTGGTGGAGCCCTGCATGATCGGGGCGTTCAGGTATTCGCCGATTGTTCGCCCGGGTGCCGGTCGACCAGGGCCTTGACCACCGGGAGCTTGGTGCGGGCGGTCGCCGCCATCCGGTAGCGCTCCTCCGCCTCCGCCGTCGCGTACGCCATCCGCTCCGCGTCGGTCAGTGTCACCCGGACCTCGGTGCACTCGGCCGGGGCGATCCAGCCCTGCGACTCGATGTCCTTCCACGGCGCGTCGTACCGCTTCGGGCCGATCAGGCTGAACACGTCGCCCTCCCGGCCGTCCTCGCGGACCAGCGTCGCGGTCAGCCCGAGCCGGGTGAAGCGTTGCAGCTATGGTACTGCCGGCAGTACCATTAGCCGTGTGCCCTCCATAGACAAGCTCGTTGCAGCGATGCGGAAGAACCAACAGAACATCGCCTACAACGATCTCTACGGAGTGTGCGAGCACTACTTCGGGAAGCCGCGGCAAGCCGGCACCTCCCATGCGGTGTTCAAGATGCCCTGGGCGGGCGACCCACGCGTCAACATCCAGAACGACAAGGGCAAGGCCAAGGCATACCAGGTGCGGCAAGTGCTCAAGGCGATCGACAAGAAGGAGGCCATGTGATGCAGACCGATCCCCATCCTGAGGTGTCCCACTACACCTACCGCGTTACGTGGTCCGCCCAGGACAACGAGTTCGTCGCCACCTGCGCCGAGTTCCCGTCTCTCTCGTGGCTGGCGTCCTCTCAGATCGAGGCTCTGCAAGGGCTCCAGGACCTGCTGCGTGAAGTGATCGCGGACATGGAGGAGCAGGGCGAGCCCGTGCCGCAGCCGTTCGCTGAGCGCAGCTACTCCGGCAAGTTCAACCTCCGCGTCGGAGAGAGCCTGCATCGCGAGCTCGCCATCCAGGCCGCCGAGGATGGCATGAGCCTCAACCAGTACGTCCTGCGAAAGCTCAGGGCTGCCTGACCAACGCGGGTCGGTCGACGCTCGGGAGCTTCGGGCCGAGGACGTCGTCGGCGTCGACGATGGTGTACGCGTACCCCTGCTCGGCGAGGAAGCGCTGCCGGTGGGCGGCGTGCTCGGTGTCGATGGTGTCCCGGGAGACGACCGTGTAGAAGTGCGCCTGCCGGGCAGGGCGTTTCGGTGCCGGAGATCGTCGCATCAAGCGGCGACGGTCCCGTGGTCCTGCTTGAGCCTGGCCTTTCCGCCCTTCCTGATCTTGCGGGCATCACCGGCTGCGGCCTTCTGCGGTGCAAGCTGCGACACGCGCTGCGGGGAGATGCCAAGGAGCGCGCCCGCATCGCGGACCGTGTAGCCCTTTGCGAGTAGTGCGCGTGCGGCGGTGACAGTCGCCTCCTCGGCGGACTCTTCGGCCTTGCGCAGGGCGCTGCGGGCCTTGCGGGCGCGGGTCACCTCTTGCGGCAGGTCAGGCTGTACGTCGACGTCGAAGCTGTGCGGGTCGACGTCGAGCATGAGGGCGATAGCTTCACGTGCCATCTCTTCGACCTGGTCGAGACGACGAGCCTGGGAGAACACGCCCTTGATCTCCGGCACGCTGATCGCCCACCAGTCGCCCGAGCGTACGCATCTGGCGGTGTACTTCATCAACGACGCCCCCCTTTCACCTCAAGCCCAGGAGCCGAGGGGCCCCATTCAATCGATCGTCGGGAGCTTCGGGCCGAGGACGTCGTCGGCGTCGACGATGGTGTACGCGTACCCCTGCTCCGCGAGGAAGCGCTGCCGGTGGGCGGCGTACTCGGTGTCGATGGTGTCCCGGGAGACGACCGTGTAGAAGTGCGCCTGCCGGCCGTCGGCCTTCGGGCGGAGCACCCGGCCGAGCCGCTGCGCCTCCTCCTGCCGGGAGCCGAACGTGCCGGAGACCTGGATCGCCACAGCTGCTTCGGGCAGGTCGATGGAGAAGTTGCCGACCTTCGAGATGACCAGGGTGCGCACCTCGCCGGAGCGGAACGCGTCGAACAGCCGCTCCCGCTCCTTGTTGGTGGTCGAGCCCTGCACGATCGGCGCGTCCAGGTATTCGCCGAGCTGGTGCAGCTGGTCGATGTACCCGCCGATCACCAGGATCTGCTCGCCCGGGTGGCGGTCGACCAGCGCCTTGACCACGGGCAGCTTGGTGCGGGCGGTCGCCGCCATCCGGTAGCGCTCCTCCGCCTCCGCCGTCGCGTACGCCATCCGCTCCGCGTCGGTCAGTGTCACCCGGACCTCGGTGCACTCGGCCGGGGCGATCCAGCCCTGCGACTCGATGTCCTTCCACGGCGCGTCGTACCGCTTCGGGCCGATCAGGCTGAACACGTCGCCCTCCCGGCCGTCCTCGCGGACCAGGGTGGCGGTCAGGCCGAGCCGGCGGCGGGCCTGGAGGTCCGCGGTGAACCGGAAGATCGGCGCGGGCAGCAGGTGCACCTCGTCGTAGACGACCAGACCCCAGTCGCGGGCGCCGAACAGGTCCAGGTGGGTGAAGGCGCCCTTACGGCGCGAGGTGAGCACCTGGTACGTGGCGATGGTGACCGGGCGGATCTCCTTGCGCTCGCCGGAGTACTCGCCGATCTCCTCCTCGGTCAGCGAGGTGCGGGCGATCAGCTCCCGCTTCCACTGCCGGCCGGCCACCGTGTTGGTGACCAGGATCAGCGTGGTCGCCTTCGCCTCCGCCATCGCCGCCGCGCCCACGAGGGTCTTACCGGCGCCGCACGGGAGCACCACCACACCCGACCCGCCGGCCCAGAACGCCTCGACCGCCTCCCGCTGGTACGACCGCAGCGTCCACGGCTTCCCGCCGTCCTTGCCGGCCTCGGCCAGCTCGATCGGGTGCGCCTCGCCGTCGACGTACCCGGCCAGGTCCTCGGCCGGCCAGCCGAGCTTCAGCAGCGCCTGCTTGAGCCGGCCCCGCTCGGACGGGTGCACCGCGACGGTGTCGTCGTCGATCTTCGCGCCGAGCATCCCGGCGAGCTTCTTGCTCTTGGCGACCTCGACCAGCACCACCCGGTCCAGCGCGCGCAGCACCAGCCCGTGCGCCGGGTCGTTGGCGAGCTGGAGCCGGCCGTACCGGTCCATCGTCTCGGCCACGTCGACCAGCAGCGCGTGCGGCACCGGGTAGCGGGAGTACGTGATCAGTGCGTCGACGACGCCCTCCGCGTCGTGCCCGGCGGCCCGGGCGTTCCACAGCCCCAGCGGGGTCAGCCGGTAGGTGTGCACGTGCTCGGGCGAACGCTCCAGCTCGGCGAAGGGCGCGATGGCCATCCGGCAGGCCTGCGCGTCGGGGTGGTCGATCTCCAGCAGCAGGGTCTTGTCCGACTGCACGATCAGGGGTCCACCGCTCACGCCAGCGCCTCTCCTCCGCCTCGGGGATGCCGGCCCGCAGCTCAACCGCCGCCTGGCCGACCATCCAGTGTTGCACGCATGTCGCGCAGACGGAGAAAAGTGCCGACGGGATGCAACCGTGGCGCCGTCTGGGACGTCTAGCAGAAGAGCGGCCTGCCAGGGGAGGTCTCATGATGCATGTCCGGTTCGGGGTCCGCATCGTCGCCCTGGCGCTGGTCACGTTGGTCGGTGCCGGCGCGTGCGCGTTCGACCGGGGGGCCGATGGAGGTGGCGGCGGGGGAGCCGTCCCGGTCGGTGCCGCGGAGCAGGTAACGGGGGCGAGCGGTACGCCCGGGCCGGACCAGCGGGTCCGGCCCACCGGGCCACCGTCCACCCCGGCCGCGAAGCCCACCCGGAGCACGCTGAAGCCGACCCGCCCCGCGGCGAAGCCGAGCAGCTCGGCCCCCGCCGCGGGCTGCCCGCAGGGGGAGCGCCAGCGCGAGGTGGAGGCGTACCTGGCCCGGCTGGGCGGGTTCGGCACGATCAGCGTGGACGGCCGCCAGTCCGCCGCCGACTGCGCCGCGATCAAGAAGTTCCAGAAGCGGTACGACATCCGCCCGGCCCACGGCCGGGCCGGCCCCACCACGTACGACGTGGCGAAGCGTCTGGCCACCACCGACACCAGCCGGTGCGGGGCCGGCGCCGGCACCACCTTCTGCATCGACCTGACCCGGCAGACCACCTGGGTGATGCGCAACGGGGAGGTGCTCGTCAAGCCGACGGTGACCCGGACGGGAATGCCCGGCTACCGCACGCCGGCCGGCACCTTCACCATCAACTACCGCAACATCAAGGAATGGTCCGACCCGTACGAGGTCTGGCTGCCGTACTGGCAGCACTTCACCCGGGGGATGGGCTTCCACGAGACCACCACGTACCTCCACAACAAGGCCATCGGCTCGCACGGCTGCGTGAACCTGCTGCACGCCGACGCGGTCCGCTACTGGAAGCTGGGCAAGGTGGGGTCCCGGGTGGTGTTGATCGGCCGGCGCCCCGGCACCTGACC
>NZ_POUB01000039.1 GCF_003236335.1 Micromonospora deserti | reverse complement strand
GAACGTGGGCTGCGCGGGTGGAGTTGGCGGGGCGGCGATGGCGTGCAGGAGGTGCTTGGCGTCAGCTACCTGATCGTGTGCTGTGGCGGCCTGCGGATTGAGGTCGGCAATGGCCTCGGCGATGCGGTTGGCCAGCTCGACCTGGCGGGCCAGCTTGTCGCCGCCGCCGGGGACGGCGTGCAGGGCGCGGTGGGCCAGAGCGGCGATGTGCCGGGCCAGGGCCTCGTGGGCGTCGGCGGGGTCGAGCTTGGCGTGCTGGATCAGGGCCCCGTCGACGTGCTGTAGGCGGCCGGCAAGCTCGTGGGTGATCAGGTGCTCGTAGACGCCCCGCTCAAGATCCGTCACCGTGTAGACCTAACCAGGTTCCACCGTCTCCCGATGTCCCATTCCGGTGGCGGGCAGGAGGCGGGAGGTTCTTACCCAGCAGCCGACTCACGCAACAGTCAATGCGGGGAGCAGGCCGGCTGCCTGCAGCCGGTCATAGGCCAATTTGATGTGCGCAGGCGTGAAGAGGCGCGCTTTGCGGCCACTCCAGCTACGAACCCGTTCGGTCAACTCACTCAGATCGCGGGTCGGTGGATGCAACGCGGCGGCGTAATGCACGGTGGCCAGTAGCTCAAGACTGTAGGGCGCCTCGAAACCGTCGACCAAACGGGCTAGCTGCTCCAACGCGTCCGATGACGTCGAGCCGTGGACCCGGAACCAGGTCCCGACAGCCTCGGCCGTACCGGCAGTCAGCCGGATTGGCTGAAGCTCCTCGACTCGCGCCGACCGGTCACCGAAGCCGGTGAGGTAATGCCCTTCCAGCCGGTCGAGGACGTGGTTGAGGTTTTCGGCGTACGGGCCGTATCGGCCACGACCGTACTGCAGGCGTAGCGGCTGGCCCAACACTTGGAGGAAGTAGGCGATCTTCTGGATTTCCAGAACCGTGACACCGTCACGTGGTTCGAGTGCTCGTGCCCGTTCCAGGTAGCGGTCGATAGCCTGCAGCAGGACGGCGCGCCCAGGAGTCAGTGAGGGCTTCTTAGTGGCTACCGGCATATCGGCCGGGTCCGGTGCCCCCTCTGGCGGAAAGAGCAGCACTCGTACATCGGGCAGGTCGGCGAAGGCGCGCTCGATCACGGGCCGGACCTCGTCCCAGTTGAGTCCACCGTTGCCGCAGCCCAGAGCCGGCACTGCTATCGACCTGATCCGTCGTTCCCGTACAACACGGACAAGATCGGCAAGGCCGGCCTGGATGTCAGCCAAGCTTGAGTTTGCCCGCCAGTGACTCTTAGTGGGGAAGTTGATCACGTATCTGCGCGGGCCGAGACGTGCCGAGTCGAAGACAAACATCTTGCCTAGCTGGACCTCGTTGGCCGCGCACGCCGCTCGGTACGCTGCGTAGTTAGCCGGGTAGGCGCGCTTGAACTGGAGAGCGATGCCCTTGCCCATCACTCCGACCGTGTTGACGGTGTTGACCAACGCGTCGACGTCGGCGGTCAGCAGGTTGCCACGACTTAGAACGATCATTCACGCACCTCCCTCCGCGTGTAGCCGTAGTACCAGTTCGGTCTGACACTGACGTATGGCTCGATCATGCCAGCGTCACGGAAGACCTGCCTCACCTGTTCCCGTCGTTCCTCCGTCCGTACGGCGTAACCGGCCAGCAGGTCGAGAGGAAACTCACGATGCACCAGGAACTCGGCTGCCCGTCGGCGCATGCGGTCCATGTCTTCGGGGATGTCCTTCCAGACCTTCGCCCGCAGCAGAGGCCAGTCGACGAGGGTCGCGAGCTCGTCAAGGCTGGCCGAGAAGCTTGTTAGTCCGACAGCGCAGTTCCCGTCGCTCGCCACCCACTCGCGCCCGGCGTCACTTACCCGTTCTACCGAGCTCACCAGGTAGACGAGCGGATCATCCCCTCCTGGGTAGCAACCCGACTTCCCGTCCCGATGGTCGCACGCAATCCGGAACATCATCGGTGAGCGAGGGGCGAAGTAGAACGGCACGTAGTCGGCGACGACCCCGCCCGGGGGGCACGGTACGCGTCGTTCTCGTCGACGCGCCTTGATCTCCGCCGCACCCACGTTCGTCGCTAACTGCGGGCCCACGCTGCCGTCTGAAAACAACCTGCCGGCCTTCAGGACCGCCGGCAGGTTGTCGATGTGAGTGAAGTGCATGATCAGGGTTGGCTTCGGTTGGCCGATCGTGTCCGACATCCGTCAGTCCAGCTCGCTCGGGTCGATTCTGGCCTTCACCTCCGCGTGCTCGGGGTTGAAGGGTGGGTGAGTGACCGTCTTCTTCAACCGGCCGAAGTCGATGTGATCGTCGACGTCGAGCGTCGCAGCCAGCAAGTTGTCCAGTTCCTCGATGTGGACCTGGAGGTCGGAGTTGGCGGCCGCCACCTCGGCGATACGCGCCTCGACATAGAGCCGCTTTCGTTCCCGTTCATCCACCGCAGCGGCACGTTGCGCTGCCTTCATAGCTCGTTCCGCCTCGCGGCGCAGCTGCTGGTGGTGGCCGGTACGTCGCAGCCTGAGCCTGCCGCTGGGCGCGTACCTGACGTGCGTGCGCCCGCTGCATCTCCTTGAGGATCCCACGCGTGTGTCCTAAAGGGGTAGATGGGGTGCGGAGCCGAAACCCTAGCCAGTGCGTCAGCAGGATGACATGCGCTCGCCAGCTAGGCAGCCGCACCTTCCGTGGTGGAACATCCGCTCATGTCCAGCAAATGAGGCGCTTGGTGTCGGATGCCGGACAGTCTGCCGAGCTGCACCTCCGGTCTCGCGGCTCGATCCCGCTCCGCCAGGTTGACGGGCTTTCGGCATGGGTGTGGTTGTGCGCGTCATCGCCGACGTAGGCCACCAGCGCGAGGTCGACCACCTCATCGGCCACGTTGTTCTCGGCCAATCGGTCGAAACCTGGTCGAGTAGAGGCTGGTCCCAGCCCATAGGGGCTCCCTTCTAGGCGTCACGGTAAGTCGTGGGGCAGGTAACGTCGATGCGGGCCGATGCGATGTTCTTGCTCGAGTCGGCGTTCATCGCTGTAGACGGATCCGGACGCTGTAGGAGGGCTGCTCTGCGTGCTCCTGTGAGTAACTGATCTGCGTTATCTGCCGATCATCGGCAAAGAGCGCCACTGCGCTCAGCTCACCAAGGTGCGATAGATCCAGGTTAGGGCGGGCGCTCTTGGCCTGCAGGACGTCGCCGAGTCCACCGAGGTAGTTCGTCGCGTCCGATGGTGGCCGTCCCGGGCCTCGAACAACCAGTTCAAGAGCGACATCGCCCGAAACCACGGGCCACCCTACGCGGCTTACGGCCGTGCGAGCAGCCTCCAGCAGCAACCGCACCCGGTCGGCATGCTGATGGCCGGCCGCCAGCATTGACTTTGCCTCGTTCTTGGTCGGCGGCCATCCCGGCACCTCGAAGGAGATCTCCTCGGCTTCAGCCAACACGGCCAACCTCCCGCATAACAGACCGGCTTGCTGATCAGCATCGGGAATCGTCGAGGTTGTGGGACCTATGAGCTCTCCGTATACGCCTCATCGGCCACGAGTCATTCTGCCGCCTCCGATCCGCCCACACCATCTACACCACGGCCCGGGGCGGGTGCTGGGCTCCGGTCGGTGCGGACGCGGTCGTACCGTCCGACCCGGCCCGCCTCGGTGCCACCTCATGCGGAGCAAGGGAGGGTCATGCAGTCGATTGATGAGGTCCTCGGTGAACTACCGATGCCGCCGTACGTCACCGCGGAAGACGTGACCTTCGCGGTCAAGGCGGTTGCCGTGCATGCCGCCGAGCAGTGGCCGGACGGTCTGCGGTGTCGTAACGATCGGGCGCCGCATCCGTGTCGGCTGCACCGTTGGGGGCGCCGGGTCCTCGACCAGCGCGGCCTCACTAACGGCCAGATCCAGGCACTGATCGCCGAGCAGGATGCGTCGCAGCGATGATCTACGTGACGGGGGAGCGTTTGCACCCGCACCACATCCGCGCCGCCGTCTTCGACACCCGCTGGCGCGGCCTCGACCCCGGCCAGGTGCACGACTACCTCAACCGGGTGGCCGACGAACTCGACCGCCTGCACCGCGAACTGACCACAGCCAACACGGAGGCCGAACGCATCCGCCAGGCGCTGCGGCAGTGGCAGTCCCGGCACACCGGCTGGCGCCATACCGATCCAGGGTCACCGAACAGCCGGTGGGCGCGATGACCGCACCCCGCTGGATCATCCACCTGCCCACCACGCTGACCAGCCTCGACGCGGCCATCGCCCTCGCCGTGGCGCTGCACGACTCGCTCGGTCGCGTCATGGCCATCGACTTTGGCGAGACGACTCTCAGCGAGGAGGACCGCCAGTTCCTGCGTACCCGAGTCGGTGTGACGCCAGGCTCGACGGGGCCGACCGCTGCCGACGCCGCAACGACCACGACGGACCCTGCGGCTGATAGAACACCCAGTCGGGTGTGCGTGAGGACACGAGACCGCCCTGTTACGAGCGCGTGAATGCTGGCTGAAACTGATCTTGCGCCCGTTCCTTCGGATGATCAAGCCGTACTACGGTCATCCGCGTGGGCGACGCTCCGTCCACAGTGACCAACAGTACGTAACACATTGGAGGTGCGCATGCCACGGAAGGCTCGGCGGATCCTGGCGGGTTTGGCCGTCACGGGGGCTGCCATCGCATCGTCGCTTGCTGTCGCGTCCCCGGCCCAGGCGGCTACCTGGTACGAGGTCATCAACTACAAGAGCGGCAAGTGCATTTCGATCGCGGGCGGCGGTAGCCTCAGCAACGGTGCCCGCGCCATCCAGTGGAGCTGCATCGACGGCCCGGAGCAGCTGTGGCGCTGGTCGGGCGACAGCCTGGTCAACGGCAAGAGCGGCAAGTGCCTCTCCATCGAGGGTGGCGGCAGCACCGCCGACGGCGCGAACGCCATCCAGTGGACCTGCAACGGCGGGCCTGAGCAGGACTGGTACTCGAGCAACGGCTACCTGGTCAACGGTAAGAGCGGCAAGGTTCTCTCCGTTTCGGGTGGCGGTAGCACCGCCAACGGCGCCGAGCTCATCCAGTGGCGTGCCAATGGTGGGTCCGAGCAGGGCTGGATCTTCAACGCCCGCTACATCGACGCCTGAGCCTGCCGCACGCTCCAACGTGACCCGTCATGGCGCCAGGGTTCGCGGCTCGTCCGCGGCCCTGGCGCCTGCCCCTTCCGCGGTAAACCCTTCCTTGCCGCACAATTCGGCTCGGTGTGAGGTGACGCCGGGTACGTCGTTCTGTGGCACCGCAGGGTCACGGGCATGACTGCTTCTACTCCTCGCTTGTCCCGCTCCCGCTGCGCCGGGGCGATCGCGGCGGCCGCGCTGGCCGCGGTAGCGCTCGGGGTCGTTCCGGGGGGCCCGCGCCGAGGCCGCCGCCGGCACCCTTCCGCTCGGCGACGCCGACCTGACGGAGGTACGCACCAGTCGTGCCTTGGCCGCCGGCGTCACCCTGACCCGCATCGAGCGGGGCACCGAGCCTGCGCCGGCTGACCAGATCAACACCACCACCCGAGGCCCGTGCGTGGTCAACGTGCTCACCATCGACCACGCGGTCAACCTGGACGGCGGCGGATCCACCGCGATGGCCGTCGAGGGCGCCCTGGTGAACCGGCCGAGCGGGTCGACCGAGCGGGCCGTCGGCGACGCGCTCGTCTACGTGGACGGCCCGTACCGCAGCGGCAACTGATCGTCTCCGAGCAGGTGCCCGCGGACCGCCGGTGACGCCGGCCCGGATCGCCGTCGGCGCGCCGCATCGCGACCAAGCGGCGGCGATCCGGGCGCGGCTCGGCGAGGCGGGCGCGGAAAGGTCAGGGGTCCAGGCTAGGGCTGGTACTCGCTGCGGGTACGCGGCAGCCACTGCGGGTGCTGGTCGCGGACGTACTTGACCAAGCCCTCGCGCAGGTCACAGCGCAGATCCCAGGCGCTTGGCCCGTCGGCGGCCGAGACGCGCACCTGGACCTCCATCGTCTGCGGCGTCACATCGACCACCTGGAGGGTCCAGAGCGCACGGTCCCACAGCGGCGACTCCTCGACCAGCCGTCGCGCCTCGCGCCGGAGCTGATCCACCTCGGCGGTGTAGTCAAGGTGCAGCCGGATCTCGCCCACGACCCGGGCTTCGTGCCGGGTCCAGTTTTGGAAGGGGCGGTCGGTGAAGTAGGTGGTCGGCAGGATCAGCCGGCGCTCGTCCCACATCCGTATCACGACGCTGGTCAGCTTCACCTCCTCGACGCGACCCCACGCGCCGTCAACCACCACCACGTCATCGACGTGTATCGCGTCGGTGAAGGCGATCTGCATGCCCGCGAAGGCGTTCGTCAGGGACGTTCGGGCGCCCACACCGATGAGCACGCCGATCACACCGGCCGAGGTGACCAGGGACACTCCGACCACCCGCGCCTGCTCGTAGCTCATCAACGCGACCGCGATCGCGGTCAGCGTCACGATCACGGCGGTCAGGCCCCGGATCAACCGGACCTGAGTACGTATCCGCCGTTGCCGCCGGTTCGCCGTCGGTTCGTGGGCGAGGCGCCCCAACGCGAGGCTTTCGGTGACCTGCAGAAATCTGATCGCCAGCCACGCACACGCCGCCACGAACGCCAACAGGAGTCCGTGCCGGAAGGCCGACAGCAACCCGTCCGTCGGGGCGGGCACCGAGGCCAACAAGGCCCAGATCACCAGGACAGCTACTGCGGGCAGGCGGCAGGCGTCATACATCGGTCCGACGATCCACCCGTAGCGGGTCTTGGCCGCCCACCGAAAGAAGAGCCTGACGAGCCAGGCCACGAGCAAGGCGGCAACAACCCAGGCCACGACGACCAGCAGTGCGCCCATTCCTCCCCCGAACGTGCGCTGATACCGACATCACGGCGACAACCGCCGCTTGGGGCCGCCGAACCGACCATCCGCACCTCGGCTTGTCTGGCGTCGCCGCCGCGGTCAGCGTCAGCCGTCGTCCCGGACGACCAGAGTCCCGCCGTGCCGGGACAGCGAACTGGCCGGGCGATGCGGTTACCCGGCCAGGATCTGGGTGAAACGGGGGTGACGTCATTGACGTTGCCGCCGCACGGCACGAACGCCAACGTCGGCCGGCGCCCTCTCAGACAGGAGGACGTGGTCATTCCGCCTCTGGATCGCCCGAGCCGCATTATCGTCACAAACCGTCAGGAAACCTCCCGTTCATCGGCCAGGCACTCGGCCAGGTGCCAAAGCTGCTGCAGGTCTTGGCGGCAAGCCAGCGACACCAAGATCCTCGTCGGCCACCTGCTTCGCCTCCGGGAATCAAATGGATGAATGCTGGCTCGCAGGCGCGGCGCAGCTGCGCGTGCCGCTGCGGCGGGACCGGTCAGCAGATCGATAGGAGACCGTCGCGAAGGGCTGGCAGGAAGGTCTGGTCGGTGCGGGCCTCCAGCTGGAGCTGCCCCCAGACCAAGCGCGCCCACCGTTCGGCGAGGGCGGCGACCCGCTTGCGTACGTCCGACCAGTCGGTGCCCTTCACACCCCGGCACGTTAGGTAGGCGTTGCCTGATGTCACAAACGGTTTCTTCGACGCTGTGCGTCCCATGGATGATGCCGCCCGCACAGAAGGGGCAGCTCCACAGAGTCCGCAACAGACCCGGTCCATCGGTGAAGACGGCGCCGGTCAGGACAGGGCCCGGCGGTAGGGGTCCGGGAAGGTCCGACGCCACGTATGAGGACCTGCTGGTCCGATCCACGCCAGGCTCTCCCGCCGCGCCTCAACCGCCAGGTACCCATGCCGGGCCGGGTGTCGGGCAACGACTGTCCCCAACCCCGAAGGCGTCATCAGTCGACTACCTGACGTAGTCGGTTTGGAGATAATGCCTGGTCGGGCGACTACCTACCGTGAGCGCGTCATTGACGAAGCGCCGTGGCGGTCACCCGGAACCAGCCGCGGGCGGGACAGACAGGAGAGTCACATGTCAGGTCAGCCAGCACCCCGGCGGTTCGGACCCCGCGCGTTCAGCCTCGTGGTCGGCCTCGCCGTCACCGGCGCGGTGGTCGTCCCGGCCGCCCCGGCGTCGGCCGCGGTCCCCGGCCTCGTCCGGGTTTCCGCGACCAGTGCCAGCAACTCCAACGACTTCCGCAGCGTCACCGCGACCTGTCCGGCCGGCAAGGTGCTGACCGGCGCGGGCTACGAACTCAACGGAGCGACCGGCGAAGCGGTGGTCGACGACTTCCGACCAAACGGCGGCCCGGCCACCGCGCCGACCGCCGTCACCGTTGGGGCGTACGAGGCGGAGGCCTTCGCCGGCAACTGGTCCGTCACCGCGTACGCGATCTGCGCCAACCCCGTCGCCGGCCTGGTGCGGGTCTCCGCGAACAGTGCCAGCAACTCGAACGACTTCCGCAGCGTCACCGCGACCTGCCCGGCCGGCAAGGTGCTCACCGGGACAGGCTACGAGCTGACCGGTGTGACGGGCGAGGGCGTGGTCGACGACTTCCGGCCCAACGGCGGCCCGGCCACCGCGCCGACGGCGGTCACGGTGGGCGCCTACGAGGCGGACGCCTTCGCCGGCAACTGGTTCGCGACGGCGTACGCGATCTGCGCGAACCCCCTCGCCGGCCTGGTGCGGGTTTCCGCGACCAGTGCCAGCAACTCCAACGACTTCCGCGGCATCACCGCGACCTGCCCCGTCGGGAAGGTGCTCACCGGCGCCGGCTACGAGCTGAACGGCGTCACCGGCGAGGGCGTGGTCGACGATTTCCGGCCCAGCGGCGGCCCGGCCACCGCGCCGACCTCCGTCACCTCCGGCGCATACGAGGAGGACCCGTTCGCCGGCAACTGGACGAACACCGCGTACGCCATCTGCGCGACGGCGTAATTGCCAGGCCGGTGGAGCCACCCCGTCGAGCGGGGTGGCTCCACCGGCCGCTCGCGCCAGGGCCGCGGGCACCTGAAGGGCGACGTACGGCCCGAACCTCAGCCAGGCGAGAAGACCACGGCCCTCGATGCTCTTCGCGATGCTCCTTGAATTGGCAGGCAGTAGGAGCGGCCATGTGCGCTCGGCCTTTGGGGGCTTACGCCCGCAGGCGGTCATATGCCAGACTCCCGTCGAATCTTGGCGTCAAGACAGTCATGAGGAACAGCGAAAGTGGACGGTGCGCGCGCACGGTGGTCAAAGATGATCAACGGCTCCGGCCGCCATCACCTGCCCAGCGGGGCAGCTAGATTCAGGGTGATCGCCGTTCCGGCAGCGCTCCTCGTCCTCCTGGCCGCAGCATCCTTCGGCTATGTAGCACTTGTCGACCGCACCGATCAACAAGGCGACGACCTGCCGCTCGTCTCGGCCTCGGCGAGTTCTCTGCCGACCGATGACCCGGGTTACCTGACGATCAGCAGACAGCCGATCCCCGGAATCAACGGCTCGCTCAACTCGTACAGCCCGGTGCCGAACCCTGACCGGACGCGGGTGCAAACGCCCCGCAGGACTTCTTCGCCGCGTCCGCCCCAGACTACTCAGCCGACAGTTGCCCAGCCCTGCACGGAGTGCCGGTTCCGGTCGTACACCTTCCCGAACCACTACATCCGTCACTACTGGTTCCGGGCCCGTCTTGACGCGAACGTCAGCAGCCTTTCCGACGCATGGTTCCGTGTCGTGACCGGCCTGTCTGGCAATGGCACGGTGTCACTGGAGTCAGCGAACTTCCCTGGATTCTATTTGCGCCACAAGAACTTCGAGGTGTGGCTGGAGCGGAACGACGGCTCCGGGCTGTTCCGAAGCGACGCGAGCTTCTACCTCGAGGACGGGCTCGCCGAACCGACCGGCGTCTCCTTCCGGTCGTACAACTACCCCGAGCGCTACATCCGGCAGGTGAACTCCCTGCTCTACATCCACGTGATATCCCACCCGACCCAACGCGGGGATGCCACCTACTACCGCGAATGAGGTGATCTCAGCGAGGGGCATCGGTTGATCCCGGCTGAGACGGGGATTTTGCCCGGGGCGCTCACCGCGTCCCCTGACGTTGGATTCGCTCGTCGCCCTCGACCTTGGCCCGGCCGTGGTCGCGCTCGGTGCCCGAGGTGCCGGTCGCGGCCCGCAGGTGCCGGCGGTCCGGCGAGTGCTCCACCTCCGAGCCCTGCCGGCCCCGGGCGCCGCTGCCCGAGTGTCGGCGTCCGCGCGCCGATTCGCCGCCCGGGTCGTGTTTGTTTGGCTTATGGCTACCCATGCGTCGGGCGTACCCGGTCGGTGGGCGACTAGTCATCGGCCGGTCTGGGCGGGCGCGGATGTCGGTGACCGGCCGCCGCTGCTCGCTCGCGCGATCACCGGCGTGGAGCGCCTGGTGCTCCTGTGTCCGATGCGCGACGGACAGCACAAGAGCGCGATTCACGCCGCCGTCGATCGCCGGGATTCGTGTCGTGGTCCCGATAGAACGCTGATTCAGGTGATCTACGTCGGTCGATAGCGTCTGGGCAAAGGCCGTCGACGAAAGGCGGACGATGAACCACACATTCCCAGTCCTCTCCCGGCGGGGACTCCTCGCCGGCGCCGCGGCGGCCTCGGCGGTCACCGTCGCCGGCGCGACCGCCGCCCACGCCGCACCACCGGCGGCCGGGGCGCCCCCCACCGGTCCGGCGCAGCCACTCGTCGTCCGGGACCGGATCGCTATCGCGACCCTCCCCGGCGGGCCGGCCCGCTTCCAGGTCGACTTCCACGAACGGCTCACCGCCTGGCTCGCCTTCTGGTCGGCCAACTCACCCCGGGCCTGGAGCGCCCCGGTCGAGGTGGACGGGCAGGTCAGCGCGGACGGTGGCGCGTTCACGCTGCACGCCATCCGGGTCAGCCGCGACGACGAGGTGCGCGATGCCTTCGCCGCCGGCCGCGCCGACGCCGCGCACCTGGCCACCCTCGCCAGCCTGCACCACCACTTTCCGCTGGTCCGCGTCGGCGCCAGCGGCGCACTGCGGGTGACCGACGGGCCCGCCGGTTTCACCGGCTCGGCCGAGCAGGTCGCGTTCGCGGTCGCCGCCTGCCGCGAACTCTGGGGGTGGCGCGCCGCCGACGCGACCACCTGGCGGGCGTACGTGGGCGGGACCGACGCCGCCTCCCGGTCCGGCTGGGCGGCATTCACCAGGGCGAGTCTGCGGCGCGGGCTGCGGACCGAATGAATCGAGGTAGGACATGGCACGCAGCGAATTCCGGTTCGTCGTCGACGGCGTCGACCTGACCACCGACCAGCAGAGCCTCATCGCCAGCGAGATCCAGAAGGCGGGTCTGAACGCCCTTTCCGTCGCTGGCAGCAAGCTGACCAACCCGCTCTCCGTCGGGCACGCCAACCTCAAGCTCCGCCCGGAGTGGTACGGCCTGTGGGTGATCGACGGCCCGTTCGCCGACGACCTCGGCCAGAAGATCAACGACCTCGGCTTCTGGATGCAGCGGTGACCGACACCGCCCACCGGCCGGACCCGCCGGAGCGGATGTGCCCGAGCACCCCCGCGGCCAACGCCACGGTCTTCCTCGGCATGATCACTCCGGCGGGTCGGGTCGCCTACGTCACGCCGCAGCTGCCGGCCGAGGTGGCGCTTGCCGCGTCCGCCGCTTCGGACGCCCCGGTCGAGTCCCGGTACCGCCTCGCCGGCCCGTGCGTCACCGCGTCGTGCGGGTTCTGGACCGGCGAGCACTGCGGCCTGGGTGAACGCCTCGTCGCCTCATACCAGGAGACGGCCGGCCCGACCGCGCCGGAGCTGCCGCGCTGCGCGATCCGCCGGAGCTGCCGGTGGTACGCCGAGCAGGGCGCGGCGGCCTGCGCCGCCTGCTCCCACGTCGTCACCGACGCCCGCTGACCATCGGCGACACCGGTTGATCTCACAGCGTGTACCAGCCGGACGGCAGCGGCCGTTCGGCGCCGACGGTTGGGTCAGGCGCAGGACTGGTTGGTGGATGTCCACCCGTGCTGGCGGAGTCTTTCGAATCCGTCCAGGAGGAGCTCGAGCGCGAACTCGAACTCGAACTGGTCGTCGCAGCCGCTGCCCACGACCGACTCTTCGTCGTGAGCCACGGCCGCCGCGATCTCGGCGATGTAGGGATACCTGGCTGCCAGCTGGTGGAGCATCGCCGCCTGCATCTCCGGGTCGGGACTTGGTGAGGCAGGGAACAGCTCCTGGCTGAATCCCCATATCCGGCTGCCCAGGGCGTGCATCGCATGGTGGGTGAGGTCGACGGAGAAGCCGCCGGTCCGGAACATCCCGACGATCGAATTCATGTAGTCCAGCACAGCCGGGGTCGGGCTGGTGCGCGACTCGATGACCCGGGAAGCCCACGGGTGGCGCAGGAGCACCCGTCGCGCCGAGAGAATTCTCTGCCGGACCGCGCTCTTCCACTCGATGTCATGGGCCGGCGGGTCGATCTCGCCGGCGATGACGTCGACCATGCCGTCGAGGAGCTGTTCCTTGTTGGCCACGTGCTTGTACAGCGCCATCGGCACGACGTCCAGCTCCTGAGCGAGCTTACGCATACTCAGTGAATCGATGCCGGCGTCGTCGGCCAGCGCGACGGCGGCACGCAGCACCCGGTCCCTGCTCAGCGGGGGCCGGCGCGCATCGTCCACCTGCTGCGCCATCTCGGCACCTCCGTTCGACCGGCGGCCGGCCGATCTCCCTCTTGACACGTGTACGGCGTACACCCTACTCTCAACGCAGAGGTGTACGGTGTACACCTCTGTCAGGTGAGGTCAGCCGCGCCCTGCTGATGCTCACCGGCTGTGGGTGATCAACGTCGCCGTGGCCGAACGGATCATCCGCAGGCAGCCGACCAAGCCAAGCCGGGCGCGGCGCGTGGCTACCGACCCTCGCGTGGCGGCCTGGGCGAGCCGGTGAAGGCGCCACGCCGTGTTGACGACGAGGACCGAGTCCTGCGGACAGGCGAACTCTTCCCTACCCCAACCCGCACGTCGAGGAGATCCGATGAAGGCAATCGTCCAGGACCGGTACGGCTCACCCGACGTCCTCGCGCTCAGACAGGTCGACGAGCCGGTGCCGGCCGACAACGAGGTGCTGGTCCGGGTTCACGCAGCCGCGGTCAACGCCCGCGACTGGCACCTCATGCGCGGCGACCCGTACGTCGTGCGCCTCACGGCCCCCGCCCAGTTCGGGTTCACCGCGCCAAGGGTCAGCATCCGGGGCACGGACTTCGCGGGTCGGGTGGAGGCAGTGGGCCGAGGGGTGACCCGGTTCCGTCCGGGTGACGAGGTGTTCGGTGAAACCCACGGAGCGTTCGCCGAGTATGTGTGCGCCTCGGTCGACGTGGTAGAGCCGAAACCCGCCAACCTGACATTCGAGCAGGCGGCCGCGGTGCCGCTAGCCGCCAACACCGCCCTCATGGGCCTGCGTGACGCAGCGCGGCTACAGCCGGGACAGCACGTCCTGATCAACGGAGCGTCAGGCGGCGTGGGAACGTTCGCCGTACAGATCGCCAAGGTGTTCGGCGCGGTCGTGACCGCCGTGTGCAGCACGCGCAACATGGATCTGGTCGGTTCGCTCGGCGCGGACCACGTCATCGACTACACCCGCGACGACTTCACCCGCGACGGTCGGCGCTACGACGTCGTCTTCGACCTGGTGGGCAACCGATCGTTGACCGACTGCCGGCGGGTACTGGCGCCCACCGGAACGCTCGTCCTGTCCGGTGGCGGCGTCTCCGACGGCGGCAGCCTCTTCGGACCGGTCGGCCTCATCATCCGGGGACAGGCGCTGTCCCGCTTCGTCCGCCACCGGCTGATCACACTCACGGCCACACCGAGCCAACCGAACCTGGCGACGCTGCGGGAACTCGCCGAGTCCGGAAGGATCACTCCGATCATCGACCGGACCTACCCGCTGAGCGAGACATCCGACGCCATCCGATACGTCGAAGGCGAGCACGCCCGCGCGAAGGTCGTCATCACCGTGCCCGCCGAAGGAGCGGAAGCTGAGGGCTCCCCTCCGACGTGCAGATCGTGACGCGTCTGATGTCGGCAGCGGGTGGCGAGGTCGGTGTTGGCGCGCCGGCTCACTATCCGCTCGCCCTGCCCACACCTCCGGCGGTAGCGTCCGGCCGTGACCCGTACCGTGACCCTCGTCCTCGTCGACGCCGCGGGCGCCTCGCTGGGCGCGCTGCCGCCGTTCGAGGTGTCCTCGCCCTGGTGGCAGGAGGTCGGCCCGGTCGTCGACGAGGCCCGCCGCCGGTACGGCGTCGACGTGGCTGTCCTGCGCCTGCTGGCCGGCACCGCTCCCCGCCCGGGGGTGGCGGGCGCGGTGACGTACCTCGGACAGGTCAGCGACCCGCCCGCCACGCCGCTCGTCCCGGCGGACGTGGACCTGACCCCGGACCCGCTGCGCGCCCCCTACGCTGAGCCCGGCGGCCCCGCGCGCAGCCTGGCCTGGGCGACGGAGGAGCTGCGGCGGCTCGGGCGGCCGGCGCAGACCGTCCGCCAGCAGCGGACCTGGAACCTGTCAGCGATCTGGCGGCTCGACGGCGCAGGCGGGACGGCATGGCTCAAGCAGGTGCCGCTGTTCTTCCGGCACGAGGCCGCCGTGCTGCGCTGGCTCGGCCGCGCGGTGCCGGGACAGACCACCAGGATGCTCGCCGAGGACGGCGACGGGCGGATGCTGCTCGACCACGTGCCCGGCGAGGACCGCTACGGCGCGAGCCTCGACGAGCGGCTCACGATGTCCGCCGCGTTTCACCCGGCGCAGCTGCGCTCCGTACCGGACGCGGCGGAGCTCGTGGCGGCGGGCGTGCCGGACCTGCGCGGCCCCGCGCTCGCCCGGTGGATCCGGGAGCGGTTGGCCGCCCAGGACACCTCGTCCGTCGAGTCCCTGCTGGACGGGCTGGAGGGTCGGCTCGACGAGGTGCGGCGGTGCGGGCTGCCGGAGACGTTGGTGCACGGGGACCTGCACCCCGGCAACGTGCGCGCCCGCGCCGGGCGGTATGTGTTCATCGACTGGGGGGATGCCTTCGTCGGGCACCCGGCGTTCGACGTGCTGCGGCTCACCGACGGGCTCGACCCGGCCACGGCGGCGCCGATCGTCGGGCAGTGGTGTGCGCGGTGGCGGGACGCCGTGCCAGGGTGCGAGCCGGAGCGGGCCGTCGAGCTGCTGCGGCCGGTGGCGGCGCTGCGCATGGCGGCCGTGTACGCCATGTTCCTCGCCGGCATCGAACCGAGCGAACACGTCTACCACGCCACGGACGTGGCCGCCTGCCTGACGCAGGCGATCGAAGCGGCGAGCGCAGGTGCCAGGACCACGGGGTAGGTGGGGCGATGAGGACGGGTTCTTGATGCGGCACGCGAGGAAGACCCTCTAACAAGGCTCGCGAGGAAAATCTCGCTAACAATGGGAGCCGGCGCAGCATGTCGCGCCCGGCCCACGTGGCGCCCGGTGCCCTCACGCTGTCGGACCGTTCGGCTACGGTCGGGGTGCCATGGATCCGCGGTTCGGCGAAGGCATCATCGGGCGGGAGCACCCCGCGGGCCTGCTGCGCGCCGAGGTCGACCGGGCGACCGCGAGTCACGGCGGCCTCGTCCTGGTCACCGGTGAGCCCGGCATCGGCAAGACGACGCTCGTCACGGCGGCGGCGAAGGAGGCCCGCCGCCGCGACGCGCTGGTGCTCGGCGCCGCCTGCTGGGATTCCGACAGCGCGCCCGGCTACTGGCCCTGGGTGCAGGTGCTGCGCGCCCTGCGCCGCTCGCCCGATGACTGGGCTGTCGCGAGCGGGGCAGCCGAGCCCGGCCTCGCCGTCCTGCTCGGCGAGGCCACGGGCGCGACGGCCGGTGAGGCCGCCGGTGGTTCGACCGGTGACGACCATGGCGAGCAGGAGGAGTTCGCCCTGCACGACGCGGTGACCACGGCGCTGGTCGCGGTCGCCCAGCGCCGGCCGGTCGTGGTCGTCCTCGACGACCTGCACTGGGCCGACCCCGCCTCGATCCGGCTGCTCCGGTTCGCCGCCCAGCACACCTGGTTCGAGCGGCTGCTGCTGGTCGGCACCTACCGCGACGCCGAGGTCGAGTCGGGTGATCACCCCCTGCGGCCGCTGCTGATGCCACTGGTGGCGAAGGCGACGACGGTCACCCTCACCGGCCTGTCCCGGGACGACGTGGCCGCGCTGATCACCCGTACGGCCGGGCGCGAGCCCGACGCCGCCCTGGTCGACGAGGTGCACCGGCGCACCGGCGGCAACCCGTTCTTCGTGGAGCAGACCGCCCGGCTGTGGCGCGCCGACGGCCAGGTGAGCACGATCGCCCCCGGCGTACGGGAGGCCGTGCGCCGGCGCCTCGCCCAACTGCCGGCGGCGGTGGCCGATACGCTCACCGTCGCGGCGGTGCTGGGCCGCGAGTTCCACCGTCAGGTCCTCGCCGCGTCGGTAGGCGCGCCGGCGGCACAGGTCGACCGGCTGCTCGACCGGGCGGTGACCGCCCGGCTGGTGGTGGCCCGCGGCGGCGGCCGGTTCGCCTTCGCCCACGACCTCGTCCGCGAGACGCTCTACGACGGGCTGCCCGACGACGACCGCCGCGCCCGGCACGCCGCGGTCGTCCGGGCGGTCGACCGCTCGGCGGCACTCGCCGAGCGGCTGATCCCCGCCGACCTGGCCCGCCACGCCTACCTCGCCGGTGCCGACCTCGACCCCTCCGGGGCGGCCGACCTGCTGGTCGTCGCGGCGCGGGACGCCGGCCGCCGGCTGGCCACCGACGAGTCCGCCGTCCACTTCCGTCGCGCGCTGGAGGTCGCCGTCGACCCAGCCCAGCGCGTCAAGATCATGGTCGAGCTCGCCCAGCTGCGGTACCACTCCGGCGGCCGCGCCGAGTCCCAGCGACTTCTCGCCGACGCCGCCACGCTGGCCCACACCCTCGACGAGCCGGCGTTGCTGGCCCGCGTCGCCCTCACCGTCCACCGGCACCACGAAACCAGCACCGGACGCTCCGCCGACCCGCGGGAGTTGCTGCGCGAGGCGTACCGGCGGCTCATCGGGGAGCCCCCCGCCGCGGTTGAGGTCCGGACGCTCGTCACCGACCTGATCACCGCCACCGAGACGCTCGCCCGCCGCGGCCATGACGACGAGGCGCTCACCTTCAGCCTGTGGGCCCGCCACGACGCCACCTGGGGGCTCGGCACGGCCGCCGACCGGGCGGCGTTGACGGCCGAGATCCGCGACGTGGCACGCCGGGTCGGCGACCGGGAGACCGAGCTGTGGGCCACCTCGCTGCGCTGGGTCGCGCTGCTGGAACTCGGCGACCCCCGGTACTTCGCGGAACTCACCGCCTTCTTCACCGGGGGCCGGGAGGCTGACCTGGCTCGGCATTTGGTGGCGACCGCCATCGACGGCGGCATCATCGCCTCGTTCCGGGGCGAGTTCGCGAGAGCCGACGAGCTCTTCTCCGAGTTGGCCGGCTCCGACGCGTGGGACGACTCCGACTTCGCCTTCATGGGCCATCATCTGCGCTGGTCCTGGCTGTTGCTGCAGGGCCGCTTCGACGAGATCGACGCGCTGCTCGACGAGCTGGGCCCGGGGGACTATCCCTACCTGGACCTGGCCCGCGCCATCACCGCGGCGGAGCGCGGTGACGCTGCCGCTGCCGTACGGCTGACCGCCGGCATCGAGGCGGCCGGCACCACGTTCACCCGCCCCGTGTCACCGCTGTGGCTGCGGCTGCGCGCGCAGGTCGCCGCGACCACCGGCGACCCGCAGCGCTGCGCCGAGGCCCGCGAGGCGCTGACGCCGCACCGGGGGCAGTGGATGGCGGCGCTGTTCGGCTGCGACATCAGCGGCCCGGTCGACCACTGGCTGGCCGCCGTCGACGCCGCTCAGGAGCGCTGGGACGATGCGGTGGCCGGGTTCTCGGCGGCCCGTGACGCCGCCGACCGGATGGGCGCGCGGCCGTGGTCGGTGCTCGCCCGCGTCGCGCTGGCGGACGCGCTGATCGGGCGCGACCGCCCGGGCGACGCGGTGGCCGCCGCCGCGTTGCGCGCCGCCACCGCGGGCGAAGCCGCCCAGCTCGGCATGCGGCAGGTTGTCGGCCGGCTGGCCGGCGCCACTCCCGCCGCGAACGGTGCCGAGCCCGCCGCTGACGTCCGGGCCGAGGGGTACGAGTTCCGCCGCGACGGCCCGGTCTGGCGGCTCGCCTACGCCGGCACGGCCGCGCACCTGCCCGACGCCAAGGGCCTGCACGACCTGCACCTGCTGCTGAGCCGGCCCGGCGTCGACGTCCCGGCGGTCGAACTGCTCGACCCCGCCGCCGGGCCGCAACTCGTCGCCGCCCGCCGGATGGGCGGCGACCCGGTCCTCGACGACGAGGCGAAGGCTCGCTACCGGCGGCACCTGGAGCGGCTCGACGACGAGATCGACCGGGCCGCCCAGCGCGCCGACGAGCGGAAGGTCGCCGCCCTCGACGCCGAGCGCGCCGCCCTGCTCGCCGAGCTGCGGGCCGCGGCCGGGCTGGCCGGCCGCACCCGACGTCTCGGCGACGAGGCGGAGCGGGCCCGCAAGGCGGTCACCGCCCGGATCCGGGACGTGCTGCGCAAGCTCGATGACCGCCACCCGGCGCTCGCCGCCCACCTGCGCGACGCCGTCTCGACCGGAAGCACCTGCCGTTACCTCCCGCCCGAGCCGCCGCGCTGGCGCCTGTAGCGACGACATCATCAGCGAGCTGGAAAGCCGGATCACCCGGCCCGCCTCGCGCCGGGCGGACCGAGGCGATCCAGGCGCCCCGCACGGCGGGCGCCGTTCTCGCCGGCGGCGCCCGCCGTCATCCGTCAGCGGCGGTTGTAGCGGTACATCGTGAGCGCGCCGAAGACCACCACGAACCCGGCGCTCCACAGCAGCATCCACATCGTGTTCGACGGATCCGACGCCCCCGCCATCGCCGAGCGTACCGACGCCACCAGGTGGGTGATGGGGTTGACCTTGACGAACGCCTGCAGCCAGCCGGGCATGGTGCCCGGGTCGACGAACACGTTGCTCAGGAACGTCAGCGGGAACAGCACCATCATGCTGACCCCCATCACGGACTTCTCGCTACGCAGGATCAGGCCGAAGAATGTCCACACCCAGGAGAACGCGAACGAGAAGACCACCAGCAGACCGATCCCGGCCAGCACCCCAAGCACACCCCCGTCGGGCCGGAAGCCCAGCACCAGCCCGACGCCGAGGATGACCAGGGCGGCGAGGACGTACCGCAGCACGTCGCCGAAGATCATGCCGACCAGCGCGGCGGGGCGCCACACCGACAGCGTCCGGAACCGGTCGAAGACACCCTTCTCGATGTCGGTGTTCAGCCCGACGCCGGTGTACATGGTGATCATGACGACGCTTGTCACCATGATGCCGGGCAGGAAGAACTGCAGGTAGTCACGGGGGCTGTCGGCGAGCGCCCCGCCGAACAGGTACGTGAACATCAGCACCATGATGATCGGGAACGCCGTCACGTCGAACAGCTGCTCCGGCACGTGCTTGATCTTCAGCAGGGCCCGCCAGCCGAACGTCAGTGACGCCGACAGCGCGCTCGGCCGGGGCGGTCGCGCCCCGGGCGCGAGGACGGTCGACAGCGCCTCGGCGGACGGCACGTAGACCGACGGGGCCCGCCCGGTCGTGGTGGTGGCGTTGCTCATCGGGCTGCCTCCAGCTCGTCGTCCCGCTCGTCGGCCGCGACGGCGGGGTGGTCGGTCAGGGCCAGGAAGACCTCGTCCAGGCTCGGCTGGCCGAGGGAGAAGTCGTCGACGACGACGCCGGCGCGGGACAGGTCACCGAGCGCCCGGGCGGCCTGCTCGCTGGCGTCCAGGTCGCTGCCGTCGCCGCCGACCCGGGCCGTCAGCGCCACCGGGTCGGGTTCGAGCTGCACCGGAACGCCGAGCGCCGCCCGGAGCAGCCGCTCGGCCTCCGGCCGCTGCCCCGGGTCGCGTAGTCGCACGTGCACCGTGCCGGAGCCGACCGAGGACTTCAGCTCACCCGGCGTGCCCTCCGCGATCACCCGGCCGTGGTCGACGACTGCGATACGGCCGGCGAGCTGGTCGGCCTCGTCCAGGTACTGCGTGGTCAGCAGCACGGTCGTGCCGTGCGCCACGACGGCCCGGACGATCTCCCACACCTGGTTGCGGCTGCGCGGGTCCAGCCCCGTCGTCGGCTCGTCGAGGAAGAGCAGGTCGGGGGTGTTCAGGATGCTCGCCGCGATGTCGATGCGCCGGCGCATGCCGCCGGAGTACTTCTTGACCTGGCGGTCGGCCGCCTCGGTCAGGCCGAACGCGGCGAGCAGGCGCTCGGCGCGTTCCCGGGCGGCCGGCTTGCGGTGCCCGAGCAGCCGACCGAGGAGCATCAGGTTCTCCAACCCGGTCAGGTCCTCGTCCACCGAGGCGTACTGGCCGGTCAGGCTGACCCGAGCCCGGACGGCGTCGGCCTGCTCGACCACGTCGTGGCCGAAGACCCGCGCCCGGCCGCCGTCGGGGCGCAGCAGCGTCGCCAGTACCCGTACCGCGGTGGTCTTGCCGGCACCGTTCGGGCCGAGCAGCCCGTAGACGGTGCCGGCGGGGACCCGGAGGTCCATGCCGCTCAACGCCAGGGTGTCCCCGAACGACTTGGTCAGGCCGTCGGCCTCGATGGCCAGGCCGGTACTGCGTCTGCTCATGATCTCTACCTTTCTTCGCGAACAGTCAGGAGACGTACGGGCGCCTGGCGCGGCCGTCGCGCAGGGCCAGGCCCCACCAGCACAGCTGGTCGAGCAGGACGCCGGCGGTCCGGCCCAGCTCGTCCGTGGCCAGCATCGGTTCGTCGCAGAGCAGGTCGACACCGACAACGTCACGCATGGTGACGGCGTGCAGTGCGGTGAAGACCGTGCGGAGCTGGTCGACCGCGTGCAGGCCCACTGAACCGCAGCCGTACGACACGAAACCGACCGGCTTGGCCTGCCACTCGTCGTACGCGTAGTCGATCGCCTGTTTCACCGAGGCCGGGAAGCTGTGGTTGTACTCGGGTGTGACCACCACGAACGCCTCCGCCTGGCCGATCCGGGCGGCGAACGACCGCATCGGCGCGGTCGGCTCGGCCGGGTAGCTGGCGGGGAAGTCGTAGTCGGCGAGGTCGACGACCGTCACCGTCACCTGGTCGTGCTGCCGCGCCTGGTCGACGAACCAGCGACCGACCCGGTCGCCCATCCGCCCCTCACGGGTGCTGCCGATGATCACGGCAAGCTGTAGCGGCGCCATGCTTCCCCTCCCGTCTCCGCCGGGCCTCACCGGGCAGGCGCGAGACGGCGGCCGGCACCTCGCTAGATCGCATCTAGCGGATCGGGCGGCGCGTCCCCGGAATGTCGGTGGCGGCTGGTTCACTGGACGCCGCGACGAGGGGGGCGCGATGACGGGCGTGCGGATCGAGCCGTGGGGCGAGGACGGCCTCGACCTGCTGCGGCAGCTCAACGCGCCGGAGGTCCGGGCGCACACCGGCGGCCCGGAGACCGACGGGCAGGTCGTCGCCCGGCACGGCCGCTACGTGCGCTTCGCCGGCACCGGGCAGGGCTGCATGTACACCGTGGTGCTGCCCGACGGCGCCAGGGTGGGCAGCGTCGGCTACTGGGAACGCGACTGGCGCGGCGCGCGGGTCTACGAGCTGGGCTGGGCGGTGCTGCCCGCGTACCAGGGCAGGGGGCTGGCCACCGCGGCGGTGCGTGCGGCGGTGGCGGCGGCCAGCGCCCGGCGTAGCCGTCGGTGGGCGCACGCCTACCCGTCGGTGGGCAACCCGGCCTCCAACGCGGTCTGCCGCAAGACCGGCTTCACGCTGCTCGGCGAGACCGAGTTCGAGTACCCGCCAGGCCACCTGATGCGCTCAAACGACTGGCGGCTCGACCTGACCGGCTGAGCGAGGCAGGTCAGCAGCCACAGCGCCTCGGCGATCACTATGCCACGGTCCGTGGATGGGAGACGCCGGCTCAGTCACCAGTGGCGTCGAGCCGGTGCCGCTGGTCGGCGGTCAGTTCCAGGTCAACGGCGGCCAGACTCTCCTCCAACTGGGCCACCGACGAGGCGCCGACGAGCGGGATCGCTGGCACCTCACCCCCGATCAACCAGGCCAGCACCACCTGGTTGACCGTGGCCCCGGTCTCCGCCGCCACGTCCCGCAGCGCGGCCAGCCGCCGGGGAGCGCTCGGCAGGTCGTACTCCGGGCCCAGCGGCTTGTCCGCCCGGCTGAGCGCACCCTTGAGCAGCGGCGAGTAGGCGACCAGTGTCAGCCGCGGCTCGGCCCGCAGGTAGCTGAGCAGGTCCCCGCCCGCCGAGCCCGGATCACCGTCCGGGTCGAGCTCGCTCGGCAGGTCGGTGCGCCGGTGCAGGTAGCTGTGGTGGTACTGGAGCACCTCGTACCCCGGCAGACCGGACGCGGCTGCCAGCGAGCGGGCCCGCTCCACCCGCCACGCCCGGTGGTTGCTGGCCCCGAGCAGGCCCACGATGCCCTCGGCCACCAGCTCGGCGAAGCCCTCCACGGTCTCCCGCAGCGGCACCCTCCGGTCCTCGATGTGGGCGTAGAGCAGGTCCAGTTTCGCCACGCCGAGGCGTTCCCGGCTGCGGTCCGCGGACTCCCGGATCACCTTCGCCGACAGGCCCTCCGGATTGTCCGTGTAGCTGGTGCCGGGCGCCAGCGGTCGTGCGCCGAGCTTGGTGGCGATCACGATTTCGTCGCCGACGCCCCGGCTACGCCGCCACCGGCCGAGCAGATCCTCGCTCTCCCCGCCCTGACCGCCGTTCATCCAGAAGGCGTAGTTGTCGGAGGTGTCGATGAACGTCCCGCCGGCTTCGACGTACCGGTCGAGGATGGCGTACGACGTGGCCTCGTCGGTGGCGGTGCCGAAGAGCATCGCGCCGAGGCTGAGCACACTGACCTGGCGGCGGGTCGCCGGGTCGGTGCCGATGCTGCGGTATCTCATGGGTCCTCCCGTGGGACGAGTGCGTCGCCGGCCAGCCTCGACCATCGAGCGCACTCGAGGTCAAGCCCTCACCAGGGCAGCACCCCGTACCCGCCCCCGGCGTCCATCTGGTACCCCCACAGCAGCCCGCTCGGCCCGTCCGCCCGGAGCGTCGCCAGGTGCACGCTCACCTCCGCGCCCTGCTCCGGGGCACTGGTCCGATCCGGACGCGCTGGGCTTCGCCCGCACCTCCGTCGCCGACCTGCGCGCCGCGTACGGCCGCCACCCGGACGACCGTGGTCTCGCGGCGCTGGTCACCGAGCTGCTTGGCACCTCGCCGCTGTTCGCGGCGCGCCGCCGGTGGAGGGCACGGGCGGGGTCAGGCGGCCCGCTGCAGGGCGGCGGTGGCGAGCGGGGCGAGCTTGGTGAGCAGCTCGGTGCCGCCGGCCAGGTCGCCGTTGCCGGCCGAGGCGTCCACCTGGAGCACGAAGTTGCCCCGCACCAGCAGCAGCGTGCACTGGTGCCGAATGGCCTGGCCGGTCAGCTTCTCGCAGAAGGCGATCGCGTCGGGACCGTCGGGCACCGGCGGGGACGAGGGGCGCACGATCACCGACGTCCGGCCGTCGCCCGGCACCTCGTACTGCTTGCACGTCTTCAGCGTCGCGCGCAGCTCGTCGGCGAGCTTGCGTCCGGGCACCTCGAGGTAGCCGACCACGTACTGCCGGATCCAGATCGTCTCGCCGTCCCAGACCCGCTCGCGGTAGGCGGTGCGGCGCCGGTCCGAGGGCAGGCTGTCCCGGCACGGCGAGATCAGCTTCCACGCCTCGGTGTTCTCCTCGGTGAGCTCCGCCGTCTCCGGGTGGAAGTCGGCGTCGAGCTCCAGCATCGCCGCCTTCACCCGGCTGCGGACCTCGGCGGTGGAGACCGGGGCGGGTTTCGGCGTCGGCGCCGTCGGGGTGGCCGACGCCGACGGGGGCACCTGCCAGCGGGGTGTCTCGACGGCCGACGTCGGCGCGCAGGCCGTGGTGGCGGCCAGCGCCAGCATCGACACCAGGACCAGCGGGATACGGCGGCGCGTCATTGGGGGGCAGGTCCTTCCGTACGCCGGAAGGGGCCACAATCATGGCCCCTTCTACGTGCGCCGCCGCCGGCCACCGTGTTACGTCAGGCCGGGATGTAGTCGAAGGTGTCCGGGTTCGGGCCCTGCCGGCCGGCCTCGCCCCGGTCCAGCTCGGTGATCCGCTCCATCACCACGTCGTCCAGCTCGAAGTCGAAGACGCCGAAGTTCTCCTCGATCCGCTCCGGGGTGGTCGACTTGGGGAAGACGATGTCGCCGCGCTGCACGTGCCAGCGGAGCACCACCTGTGCCGGTGTCCGGCCGACCTGCTCGGCGACGTCGACGACGGTCGGGTCGCGGAGCACCTTGCCCTGCGCGATGGGCGACCACGCCTCGGTGAGGATGTTGTGCGCCCTGCCGTACGCCCGCACCTCCTGGTTGCCGAAGTACGGGTGCACTTCGATTTGGTTGACCGCCGGCACCATGTCCGCCTCGGCGGCCAGCCGTTCCAGGTGCGCCACCTGGAAGTTCGACACCCCGATCGAGCGGGCCCGCCCATCGCGCTGGAACTCCTCCAGCGTGCGCCAGGTGGAGACGAAGTCGCCGTCGTAGCGGGTCGGCAGCGGCCAGTGGATGAGGAACAGGTCGATGTAGTCCGTCTTCAGCGCGGCGAGGGTCGACTCGAACGCCCTGCGGGCGTCGTCGGGCCGGTGGAAGCCGTTGTTCAGCTTGCTGGTCACGAAGACCGCGCCCCGGTCCAGTCCGGAGGCGCGGATCGTCTGTCCCACCTCGGCCTCGTTGCCGTACATCTCGGCGGTGTCGATGTGCCGGTAGCCGACCTCGAGGGCCTTGCTCACCGCCTCGACGGTGTCCCTCGGCTCGATCTGGTACACGCCGAAGCCGAGCTGCGGGATGGTGTTGCCGTCGTTCAGGGTGATGTCGGGAATCGTGTGCGACACGAACGGCTCCTTCGCCCGTCGTCGGGCGCGGACGCGCTTCGGCGCGCTCCGCGTCCCTGCCATTCCTCATGCCTACCCGAAGGCACCGGAAGCTGCCGGGTGATCCCCGGCACGGCTCACCCCGCCTCGTCGAAGAGCACCGGCCAGGGGCGCGGCGCGGGCACGGGCGGCGGTGCCGGCGGGGCCGGCTCGGCGGCCAGCACCTCGGCCGCGAGCTGCCCCAACATCGGTGCGGCGGGGTGCGCGGCCCGGCGCGGCCAGGCCGCCGAGGTCCGCTTGACCAGCGGGACGGCGGCGACCGGGCGCCAGGCGATCCGTGGCTCCCGCCGGGCCGTGGCCGCCGGTTCGACGGCGACCCCGCCGCCGGCCAGCACCAGCCCGAACAGGAACTCCGGGTTGCGCGCCGGGCGCACCCGGGCCGGCGTGTACCCGTGCCGGCGGCAGACGTCGAGCAGGTGGTCGTGCCAGCCCGGCGCGGTGGCCCGCGGCGCGGTGACCAGGTCGAGGCCGGCCAGGGCGGCCAGCTCGACCTCCCGGGCCCGGGCCAGCGGCGAGGTCCGCGGCAGCAGCACCCCCAGCGGTACGTCGACCGGGGCGCCGAAACGCAGCCCCCCGTCGGCGACGGGGTGGTGCAGCAGGCCGACGTCCAGCCGGCCCTCGGCCAGCATCCGTTCCTGCTCGCCGCTGGTCAGCTCGTGCAGGTCCACGTCGAGCCCGGGCGCCCGCTCGGCCAGCCGGTCCAGCAGCGCGCGCAGGGTCACCGCCGGCGTCTCGGGCGGCACGCCGGCCCGTAGCACGCCGAGCACGCCGTCGCGTACCTGCCCGGCCACGTTGCGCAGCCGGCGCTCCCCGGCGAGCAGCTCCTCGGCTTCGCCGAGCAGCAGCTGACCCGCTGTCGTGAGGCGTACCTGCCGGCGGGAGCGGTCGAACAGCTCGACCGCCAGTTCCCGCTCCAGCCGCTGCACCGACTGGCTCAGCGGCGGCTGCGCCATGCCGAGCAGTTCGGCGGCCCGCCCGAAGTGCAGCTCCTGGGCGACCACCACGAAGTGCCGCAGGTGCCGGAGCAGGTCCACGGCCGGACCTTACGCCAGCGGCCGATGCCGGCGGCAGGGTGCCGGCTACCGTGCGGGGGTGGTGACGCAGCGGATCGGGGAGATCTTCGACCGGGTCGGGGTGACCGCCAGTCTGCACGTGGTCGACCTGGACGGCGACGCGGGCGGGGCCGGCGGCCGGCGGGAGGTGGCGGTCCGGGCCGACGAGCCGGTGGTGATCGCCTCGATCTTCAAGATCCTGCTGGTGCTGGAGTTCGCCCGGCAGGTCGTCGCCGGTCAGCTCGACCCCCGAGAACGGGTCCTGGTCACCGCCGGGGACCGGCTCGGCGGGTGGGGGGTCGCCGGCTGCGCCGACGACGCCGAGCTGTCCCTGCGCGACCTGGCGTACTTCGCCATGTCGGTCAGCGACAACACCGCCGCCGACCTGCTGTTGCGCCGGGTCGGCGCGGACGTGCTGCCGATGCTCGCCACCGAACTGGGGCTGCCGCGTACCCGGATCGTCGGCGGTCCCCGGCAGCTGGTGGAGACCATGCTCGCCGACGTCGGCGCCCGGACCGAGGCGGACTTCGCCCGGATCTTCCCCGCCCTGCCGGCCGAGCGGGTGCGCGCGATGCGGGTCCTGGACCCGGAACACACCACCTCCAGCACGCCCCGGGAGATCACCCGGCTGCTCGGGCTGATCTGGCGGGACGAGGCCGGCCCGGCGCAGGCGTGCGCCATGGTGCGGGGCTGGATGGCCCGACAGCTGTTCTGGACCCGGCTGGCCTCCGGGTTCCCGCCCGGGGTGCGGGTCGCCGGCAAGACCGGCACCCTGCCGGGGCTGCACCTGGAGGCCGGCGTCGCCGAGTATCCCGACGGCGGCCGGTACGCCATCGCCGTCTTCGCCCGCGCCGACCGGCTCGCCACCCGGCGCATCGACGTGGACCTCGCGATGGGCGAGGCCGCCCACGCCGCCGTCGAGGCGCTGCGCGCTTGCTGACCCCGGGCCGCCGCCGAGGCGCTGCCCGCCGGCCGGACCGCGCACGGCGTCGCGGCGGGGCTCGGTCCGCCGCGCGTGCCGGCGGCGGACCCGCCCGCCCGGCCGGCCACGGCGAACCGATTTTTCCGCCGCCGTCGGTCACCGACATCGCCCGTGAGCTGGTCCGATATGCGCTCAGATATGATCCGGTCGTCTGGTCGATCTTGGACCGGGCGGGGGTGGCGCTGGTTGGCTCGGGGCTGACCGATCCGCACCACGACGGGGAGAGATCCGCATGCCCACAATGGACCGCCGCCGCCTCCTGCGCGACGCCGCCGCCGGCACCGCCCTGGTGTCCGCCGGTGGGCTCACCGCCGCCCTTGCCAGCCCGGCGCAGGCCGCGCCGCCGGCCACCGCGCCGCTCGCCGCCGCGCCGGCCGGGCCGGGCCGCGGCCCGGTCAGCTTCCGCTGGTGGGGTACGTCGGGATGGCGCGTCGACATCGGCGACCGGACCATCCTGGTCGACCCCTTCCTCAGCCGCATCGACACCGGGCTGTTCAAGGGCGCCTTCAACCCCGCCACCCGGCTGGACGTCCGCGCCGGCGTGGTCGACTCCCTGGTCGACCGGGCCGAGACGGTCCTCGTCACGCACACCCACTGGGACCACTACATGGACGTGCCGCACATCGCCGGCCGTACCGGCGCGCGGGTGTTCGGCACGCTGACCGCGTACAACCTCGGGTTGGCGTACGGGGTGCCGTCGGGGCAGCTCAGCCCGGTCAAGGGCGGGGAGGTGCTCGACTTCGGCGCGTACACCGTGGAGGTGGTCGGCGGGCTGCACAGCCGCAACCCGTCGTACTCCCTGGCCTTCCCCGGGGTGCGGGTCAGCCCGCCGCCGAAGCCGGCGACCATCGCCGACCTGCCCGAGGGTGACACCCTCGCCTACCAGCTGCGGGTGGCCGGCGGCCCGTCGGTGTTCTTCATGGGGGCGAGCGACTTCGTCGAGCGGAACCTGACCGGGCTCGCTCCGGACGTGGCCATGGTGGCGCTGCCGAACACCACGGTCACCGCCGACTACGCCGCCCGGCTGCTGGCGGCGCTGGAGCACCCGAAGGTCGTGGTGCCGGTGCACTTCGACATCTTCGAGGCGGAGCTGCGCAATCCGGTGCCGGTCGCGCCGGGTGACCGCGAGAAGCTCGACGCGTTCATCGCCGAGATCCGGCGGGTGTCCCCGCGCAGCCGGGTGATCGTGCCGGAGTACCACCGGGCGTACCGGTTCTGAGTGGGACGGGTGGCCGCGGCCCGGCGCCGCGGCCACCCGCCGGGCCGGGCCCGTTGACGCTGATGGCTCTCCCCTCTAGGGTCCGGATTAACGGCCCCGTCCGTAACCTCGCACGACGGGCCGACCCCCACGCGGAAGGACGAACGATGGCGGGAAGTCTCTCTCGACGTGCGGTGCTCGCCGGCCTTGGTGCGGTAACGGCAGGAGCCGTATTTCCCCGATCGGCGCTCGCCGCGCCGGCGGAGGGGCTCGGCGACACGCTCGACGTGGCGATCAGCGACCTCGGCCCGGCCTCCCGGGTGCTCAACTTCGGCAACGGCGTCCGGATCGGCAACGAGATCTGGTTCGCCACCCGGCAGATCCTGCCCACCCGGGTCGCCGCGTACGACCTGACGCAGCGCCGGATCACCAAGTCCGCGCCCATTCCCGGCGTGCCGGGCATCTGGGGTATCGACGCGGTCGGCACCGACATCTTCGTCTCCTCGTACTCCCCGGGCCTGCTGTTCAAGGTCGACACCACCACGATGGACGTCACCCAGGTACTCGACCTGCGCGAGGAGGTCGGCTGGAACGTCAAAACCTCGCCCGACGGCAAGCTCTTCGTCGGCACCTACCCAACGGCGCGGCTGTGGGAGTACGACCCGGCGACCGGCCAGGCCACCGACCACGGCCGGATGGACCCCGACGACACCTACGTCCGGGACCTTGCCGCCACCAACACGACGGTCTACTGCGGCATCGGCTCTCGCGCCGGACTGGTGGCCTACGACCGGGCCAGCGGGACCCGCACCGACATCCTCCCGGCCGAACTACGCGACCGGACCTTCGGCGCGGTCTGCCGCATCGCCGGCGACCACCTCGTGGTCGGCATCTCGCCCACCGCCGAGGTCCTCGTGGTCGATACCCGTGACCACAGCCGGTACCAGATCCTGAAGACCCCGAACGACTCCTTCGTCGTCGGCATCACCAGCCGCGGCGACGAGATCTTCTACACCACCCGCCCCAGCGGCTCGCTCTACCGCTTCCGGCTCGGCGACACCGCGCCCACCCTGGTCGGCGTGCCGGTGGCGGAGGCGTCGAACGTGCGGATCGGCTTCCTCGACGACGGCCGCCTCTGGGCCGTGCAGGGCGCCGGCGGCATCCTCTACGACCTGGGGACCCGCACCACCGAGGCCCTGGACATGAGCTCGCCGGACCTGGCTCCGATGCCCGAACGTCCGATGTCGCTTTGCCACGCCGGCGACCGGATCGTCGTTGGCGGCTCGCTCGGCGTCCAGGTCGTCTCCAGCGAGCCCACCCCCGCCTTCGACACCTTCCGGGTGCCCTTCGGGGGTGAGGTTAAGGACATGGAGGCGTACGGCGGCGTCGTGCACATGGGCGTCTACACCCTGGCCCGCTACCTCACCATGCCCGTCGACGGCCGGGCCGTGACCGAGGTGGTCCGGGTCGACGCCGCCCAGGAGCAGACCCGGCCGACCTCGCTGAGCGTCGACCGGCGGCGAGGGCTGGTGCTGATGTCCACCGAGCCGGACTACGGCCGCTGGGAGGGCGCGCTGAACATCTGGGACGGGCAGCGGTTCCGCAGCTGGCGCGGCATCCTGCCGGACCAGACCGTGCAGTCGCTCTGCCCCGACCCGCACGGCGTCTTCCTCGGCGGCAGCACCATCAACGGCTACGGCACCACCCCGACCACCACCCGGGCGAAGCTCGCCTACTTCGACTACCGGACCGAGCGGCTGGCCTGGCTGATCGAGCCCACCGATGGCGGAGTGATCGTCGACCTGAAGCTGATCGGCCGGGTGCTGGCCGGCGTCACCCGCGACGGCGAGCTGTTCGCCCTGGATTCACGCACCCGGGAGGTGCTCTGGCGGGTCGACGTCGGCGCGGTCGGCGGCAAGCTCGCGGTGATCGACGACCGGGTCTTCGGCACGGACGGCACCCGGCTGTGGACGGCGAAGGTGGGCCGCCACGAGCCTTCGCTGAGGGTCCTGGCAGACGGGCTCAACCAGTCCTGGTTCGGCGCACCCGAGGTGGTCACCGACGGGGTGCGGGCCCTGTTCACCACCCGGGGCACCAACCTGATCCGGGTCGACCTGAGCTGAGCCTTCCGCGGCGCGTCGCAGCACGGGGGGCGGCGCGCCGCGGCTCAGCCCGCAGCCATCTCGGTCAGGGCGCGCACCGACCGCCAGTTGCGGGTGGTCGCCACCACGCCCAGCTTCTTCTCCAGGTACGTGTTGGTGAACGCCGACCGCCCGTAGCCGCCGTCGGGGTAGTGCAGGAAGACCTCCCGGTCGGCGATGGTGAACGCGACGCTCTCGCCGGCGGGCACGACCAGGGCGTCCACCCGGGACTTCTCGGGTGCGGTGGCGAGGAAGGCGACCAGCAGCCGGGTCGGGTCGTCCTCCCGGTCGGCGTACGGGTTGCCGCCGGCCACCGCCGCCAGTTCCCGGCTGCTGCGTACCAATACCGGCACGGTCAGCCCCAGCTCGTCGGCGATCGCCCGTTCGATGCCCCGGGCCAGTTCCTCGGCGTCGCGCACCGTGCTGCCGAAGACCACGTTGCCGCTCCGCAGGTACGTGCTGACGTCGTCGTGACCGAGGCCGGCGACCAGCCGGCGCAGGTCCGCCATGGCGACCTTGGCGCCGCCCACGTTGACCCCGCGCAGCAGAGCCACCCACCTGCCCATGCCACCTCCTCGACCCGCCGGTACGGCCAGCCTAGGCCGGCGGTGGGTTACCGGCCGGCCCCGGTGTGCCGCTCAGCGGCGGCGGATGGCGGCAGAGTTGAGGCGGAAGCCGATGGTGCGCTCGACGATCCGGTCGACCAGGTCCGTCTTGCGCAGCCCGGCGACACCGCGCAGCTCCAGGCTCGCGGCCAGCGCCCGCAGGTCACGGGCGGTCCAGCCGGCGAGGTAGGCCGTACTGTCGTCACGGCGGGACATTTCCGCGAGCGCCGCCCGGGCGCGGCCGAGGTCCGGGGGCGGCGCTGCCCGCCCGGTCGGCGCTGCCCGCCAGGCCGGCGTGGCGGTGGGCGGGGTGGGGCCCGGGGATGTCTCGGTCGGCACCACGGCGAGTCGGGCCCGTCCCTCGACCAGGGCGGCGACGTCGGCGGCGGGCAGCTCCCGCAGCAGGGCGGTAACCAGCGCGGCGACGGCGGGGGCCGGATCGGTCACGCCACGGCCCCCTCGGGCTGGAGGTGGTCGAGGAACTCGGTGGTGAGCTGGCGCAGCTCGTCGCGGACGACCGGGCTGGTGGTCCGGTCGCGGAGCACCACCGGCACGCCGCGCGGGGTGTTCGTGGCGAACACCGTGACGCTCTCCCGCAGCACGGTGGGGAAGACGGGCAGGCCGAGCGCGCGGACCTGGTCCATGTAGCCCTGGTGGGCGGCGATCGGCCGTTGCGCCATGAGCTGGATCATCGTGAAGACCACACCGGCCACGCCCGGGGCGACCTTGTGGTGGCGGCGGGTGGTGGCGAACCGGCGGGCGTCGGCGTTGTACTGGTCGACCAGCTCCCGGACGTTGCCGTGCAGGTAGTCGATGCCCAGGGTGGACAGGTAGTCCGCCTTCGCCGGGATGACCAGGTGGTCGCTGGCGATGATGGCCGACTGGGTGACCACGTTGAAGTTCGGCGGGCAGTCGATGAGCACCATGTCGTAGCTGCCCAGCGCGTCGTCGTGCAGCCCTTCGGCCAGGGAGCCGCGTACCCGGAACAGCTCGGCGTCGTACTCGTCACCGTTGGCCACGGCGCGGGCCAGCGCCAGGTCGATGTCGACGAGTTGGAGGTGGGACGCGATCAGGTCGAGACGGCCGGCGCCGGTGAGGCGGGCGTTCGCCGGGCCGGGGGTGACTACCAGCTCGCCCAGGGTCACCGCCGCCGTGCCACCACGCAACCCGTCGTACCAGCGCTTCACCGTCCGGCCGTCGCGCAGCCGCTCCCGCCAGTCGTCCGGGTCGTAGAAGCCGAACGTCAGGCTGGCCTGCGGGTCGAGGTCGATGAGTAGCACCTTCATCCCCCGGTTGGCCAGCTCGGCGCCGAGGTTGGCGGTCACGGTGGTCTTGCCGACCCCACCCTTGTAGTTGATCACGGACACCACGTACACGGCGGCACCTCCCCAGACGGGAGACGGTAACCGGTGAGTGGATCACCGGTGGAACCGCCGGCGTTCGCCCACCACCTCCGGTCACCTTCCGTGACACCGCTGCCGCGGCGTTGCCGCTGATCGCCGGTGCGCCGCCGGGGCCGTCGCCGCGCAACCCGGCCGCCGACCGGGGCTGGCGGCTGCGGGCCGAGTCACTCGCCGCGGCCGAGTGCGACGAGGGTCACTCCCGGCGGGCCAGGCGGGATCGCCGGTAGCCGTAGAAGGCGTAGATCAGCCCGCCGAACACGAACCACACCGCGAAGCGCAGCCAGGTCTCCGGGGCCAGGAAAGTGATCAGCCAGATGGAGAAGAGCGCCCCGACCGCCGGCACCACCGGCATGCCCGGCAGCCGGAACGTACGCGGCGCGTCGGGGCGGCGGTAGCGCAGCACGATCACCGCGATGCAGACCACCACGAAGGCCAGCAGGATGCCGATGTTGGTCAGCTCGGCGGCCTGCCGGATCGGTAGGAAGCCGGCGATCAGCGCGGAGCCCACCCCGACGATCCAGGTCACCCGGCTGGGCACCCGGCGCACCGGGTGCAGCTTGCCGAACCAGGCCGGCAGCAGACCGTCCCGGCTCATCGCGAACCACACCCGGGTGACACCGAGCATGAAGGTGAACATCACGGTCAGGATGCCGATGATCGCGCCGACGGCGACCACGCTGGCCAGGCCGGAGAGACCGACCGAGGCGAACGCGGAGGAGAAGCCGCTCTCCGGGTCGATGTCGCGGTAGTTCTGCATGCCGGTGAGCACCAGGGTGGCCAGCACGTAGAGCACCATCGCGATGAGCAACGAATAGATGATCGCCCTCGGCATGTGCCGGCGGGCGTCCCGGGACTCCTCGGCGGCCGTGCTCATCGCGTCGTAGCCGAACACCGCGAAGAAGACCGTGGCCGCGCCGGTGATCGCCCCGCCGATCCCGAACGGGAAGAACGGCGAGTAGTTCTCGGTGTTGATGTAGAAGAAGCCGACCACGATGACCAGCAGCACCACGGCCACCTTCAACCCGACCACGAGGGTCTCGAACCGGGCCGCCGACTTGATGCCCCGGGTCAGCAGGAACGCGATGAGCAGGCAGAGGATCACCGCGAACAGGTCGACCACGTGCCCGTCACCGGTGCCCGGCGCGCCCAGCATCCACACCGGCAGCCCCACCCCCAGCTCGCCGACGAGGAACGCGAAGTAGCCGGAGATGCCGATCGCCACCACGGCCACGATCGCGGTGTACTCCAGCAGCAGGTCCCAGCCGATGAACCAGCCGACGCCCTCACCGAGCACCGCGTAACCGTAGGTGTAGGCCGAGCCGGCCTTCGGGATCATGCCGGTGAACTCGGCGTACGACAGGGCGGCGGCCGCGCTGGCCACGCCGGCGATCAGGAACGACACCAGCACGGCCGGTCCGGCGGTCTCACTGGCCACCGCTCCGGCGAGGGCGAAGATGCCGGCGCCGATGATGCCGCCCACCCCGATCGCGGTGAGCTGCCAGAGCCCGAGGGTGCGGGCCAGCCCCTCCTCGGTCTCCTCGGTGATCTCGTCAACCGGCTTGCGGCGGAACACCCCGGTGCCGCCACCCGCCGCGTTTCCCGCGGAGGTCATCGTCGTCCTCCCTCCCATCC
>NZ_POUB01000399.1 GCF_003236335.1 Micromonospora deserti | reverse complement strand
GGTTGACGGGGACGGACTGGGGGTGGGCAGCTGCCAGGTGGCCTTGCCCTGGTTGTAGACGCAGGTGAGGGTGCGTCCGTCGTCGCCGACAGCCGACGCGTTCGTGTTCTCGCACAGGTAGCCGATCGCGACCTTCGTGTACTTCGGGCCGGGCGTGGCGGCGACCGGCGTCGGCTCGGAGCTGGCGCGGCCTGCGGCGTACGCGCCGGCGGCGATGGCGATGACGGCGACGGCGGCCGCGGCGGCTATGAGGATCTGGCGCTTGTGGCCGGTGGAGGGTTGGGGAGGGGTGGTCATGCCGGCACCGTACTCGCTGTGGTCAATCGGTCACGTCCGCTGTTCGGGCGGTTGAGCTGCCGCTACGCACTGGGCGCCACTCACCCGCCTGGCGGTGGCACCTCAACGGAAGCGGCCGGCCTCGGGTTCGGGGCCGGCCGCTTCGTCGTCCGGTCAGAACGTCTGGCCGGCGCGCACGCTCTCCACGAAGGTCGACCACTCCCGCGGGTCGATCTTGATGGTGATCTCGGGGCGCTTCGAGTTCCGCAGGACCCTGTTGCCGTCCGGGTCGACCGCGACCTCCAGGCAGTTCGGGCCGGAGTTGTCGCACCGGTTCGGGCGCATCCACTGCATGATGTTCTCCATTTGTCAGCCGGCCATCGGGTGCGGCCGGTGGTCATCGGGTCCAGGCGACGAAGCGCGCGAAGACGTCGCCGGCTGGCCACAGCTGCAGCTCGGTGAGCGCCTGGTCGTAGAGCCCGGCCATGTAGATCCCGAGGCCGACCCGGTTGCCGGCGTACGCCTCGCCGAGGCACACCTTCGCGGGGGCGCACGGCCAGGGCTGCTCGCAGGCGCGGCAGTCCCAGCTGGGCCGGGCGGGTTGATGGGCGTCGCCGTCGACGCGCTCGTTGAGCACGGCGGCCGCACGGGCTGCGCGCCCCGGACGGGCGGTCACCGGGTCGGCCTGTCGTAGAGGTGCTGACCGGCGCGGCGCCGGGCCTGCGCGAGCAGCCGCTCCCGGGCGGCGGGCTGCTCGCGCTCCTGGATCTTCTGGCCGGTGCCGGGCGCGACCGGGGGCATCGGGGTGGGCCGGTCGGCCACCGCGCGTAACAGCCAGATGAGCGTCTTCAAGGGGATTCGCCTCCCTCGCCAGTCGGCGGGGGTGGCAGGGCGAACAGCTCCGTCGTACGCCGTGCGACTCCCTGCCGCCACCGTGGCATCACGCTAAGCAGCCACGGTGGACGGGCGGGGTACGTGGTGTACCCGGTGACGGGGTGTACCCCTACGACTCCGGCGCGGACACCCGGCGGGCCAGGTCGGCCGCCTCAGCCCGGATCGACGCCGGCGCCTCCCGCGACAGCCGGCCCAGCATGTCCTGCGCCGCCGGCGAGTACCGCACGGTCTCCGGCGACGTCGCCTCCGCCCGCGTCAGCAGGTGCAGCGTCGCCTCCCGCGCGCCCTCCAGGTCGGCCGAGCGGGCCAGCTCCACGTAGTGCCGGCCGCGCCGCTCCGTCGACGGGATCGACGCCGGGTCGAGGGCGTGGGCGCGGCGCTGCGCCTCGTCGGGGTCACCGAGGTCGACGGCGCACATCACCGCGTACACGTCGACGAGCGGCCGGGACACCCGGGTACGCAGCCCGACGTACCCCTCCGGCAGGGCCCGTTCGACGACCTGCCGGGCGGCATCCCAGTCCGACCAGGCGCCCTGGTCGCCGGTGCGGGCCCGGGTCAGTGCCGCGCACAGGTGCAGGTCGGCGAGCATCTCCGCCCACTCCACGCCGCCGTCGGCGACCCGCGGCTCGATCAGGCCGCGGGCCTCCCTCAGCCTGTCGAGGGCTTCGTCGCCGCGGCCGACGGCGCGGAGTAGGTGCGCGGCGTACCAGATGGACTGCGCGATCGCGAGGGGGTCGTCTGCGTCGAGGGCGGCGGCCATGCCCCGGTCGACGGTGAGCCAGCACAGCTCCCGGTCGCCGTGCCAGGCCAGGAACGCCTGGGCGAGGTGGTAGGCCTGGGCGAGCTGGGCGAGGCTCTGCCGGCGGGCGTCGCCGGTGTGCAGCCGGGCGGCGCGCTGGGTGGCGTCGAGGAGGCCGGGCAGGATGACGCCGGCCTCGGTGCGCTGGTGCCGGCTGGTGTGCCAGGTCTGCCAGGCGGAGTCGATGGCGCCGCGCAGGTATTCCGGCGTCTCGGGCTCGCCGGCGATGGTGATGTGCCAGGCGGTCAGGGCGCGGCGGACGTCGTCGACGGCGGGGTGGCTGGGTCGGCCGTCGAGGGACAGGGCGACCTGCGGTCCGAAGAGGTCACCCAGGTCGTGCACGCCGAGGTGCGGGGCGAGCTGCTGGGCGGCGCGCAACGTCAAGCTGCGGCGACCGTTCTCGATGAACTTGATGGTGGTCGGGCTGAGGCCGGCGAGGCCGGCGAGGCGCTCGCGGGAGAGACCCGCCTGACGGCGGAGCCGCTCGACGCGCTGGCCGGGGGTGGGCTGCTGGTCGACCATGGGGCACCTCGCCGGGTCGGGTACATCGTGTACCCCACCGTACGCCACGCCGCCTACATCACGGCGACCGTCGATCGGATCCAGGTACTCAGGTACCTGACCGGGCGCGCCCGTGGGTCCCCTTAGCCTGCGGCAGTGATCTACCCCGCGCAGGAGCAGGTCGGCCGCAACGAGCTGGCCGACATCCTGCGCGCCCGGATCGCATCAGGGCAGCTCAGGCCGGGTGACCGGCTACCGTCCGAAAGGGACTTGTCCCAGACGTACGGGGTCAGCGCGGTGACCGCCAGGGCGGCGGTGACGCAGCTGCGCAACGAGGGCCTGGCGGAGGCGGTCAGGGGCCGCGGGGTGGTGGTTCGGGCACCGGTCGAGCCGGAGCCGGTCGTGGTCGAGCCGGGCGAGTGGGTGTGCGCGCGCAACCCGACGCCGGCGGAGCGCCGGGAGTACCAGGTGCCGGAGGGTGTGCCGCTGCTGATCGTGGTCCACGCCGACGGGTTGCAGGATCTGTACCCGGCGCACCGGTATCGGGCGGTATTCCGCACGGGCTAGTACACCCGTTCGGTCTGTATCTGTCGTTCGAAACGTGCGGGACATCAACGGTTGAGCATGGGAGTTTCGCCATCTGCTAAAACCCGCGCGTGATCGTTGCCTCACTCCCTGTCGCATAGACGACACTGCCGCGATGACAAACACGTGGGGAAACAGCAAGGCCAGATTCGATCGAGAACCGGCGGGCTGTAGCCCTGCGCAAATGGCGTTCTTCGCCATTGGCTGCACCGCGCTCGCCGTCGCCGGCGTCGTCTTTATCTTCGACCTGTTCGGGGACCACGACGTGCCGCGAGGGTTGTACGCGATCGTGGCCGCCAGCATCGTCATCGGCGGGGACGGCTGGACGGTCCTGTGGGCGATCAGCCAGGCGGAGAAGCGGGTGCAGCGCTCCGTGACGCCCGAGATCGCCGGGCTTCGCAAGGGGATCGAGCGCCGTGACAAGCAGCTGGCGGAGCTGACCAGCCGCATGGACGCGCTGATCGACCGACTCGAAGGTGCAGCACCCTCCCGTCCGCGGCCTACCCACGTGGCCGCGTCATGCCGCGCTGTCGGCCACACCTACATGTCGCAGGGCTACCAGGAGGCGAGGGTGGGAATCGTCCGACCCTCCGCCGTCGACGCCGACACCCTCGCCGCAATGCAGCGGCTCAACCTTCGGCTGCTGCGCGGCGGCGACAGCTGACCCGCTGGGGGTGGGTGGCCCTGTGCGTGGTTAACCATCCCCCACCATCGTGACGTAGGTGTCGAACATCGTCCCTCCAGGGGAGATCGGGCTTGTCATCGCGAGTCGACTCGGTGTCGAGCCTGGGCGGCCGGGCGGCGCGCCGCCAGCGCGGGCCGTCGGCCTGTGGACAGCCGGGCCGCCTGTGGACGAGAACCTGATCAAGGTCCCGGTGTGCTAAGGCCGTGCGGCACGGGGGAGCGGCGGCGGCGCCGGCTCGACGACCTGGGACCGGGCTCCGGCCGGGGCGCCCGGCTGGCCGTGACCCCGGCCCGCCGTGGCCCGGCCGGCCGAGTCGTACGCCGGCACGGGCGGGCGGGAC
>NZ_POUB01000398.1 GCF_003236335.1 Micromonospora deserti | reverse complement strand
CCCCCCGGTGCCGCACTGGGGTGCGGAACCGGCCGTCCGGGCCCCGCCCCACCACCGCCCGGACGCTGGCCACGTGCAGGTTGAGCCCCTCTAGCAGCAACATCGGGAAGAACAGCCACGCCTGCCGGCGGGCCAGCCAGCGGGCGACGCCCCGGGTGGCGACGGCCTGCTCGTACGTCCAGGCCAGCGCGCCCGCCCCCACGTCCGGGTCCTCCTCGGTGTGGTTCGGGTTGGCGTGGTGCCGGTTGTGCTTGTCCACCCACCAGCCGTAGCTGAGCCCCACCGCCAGGTTGCCGGCGAGCAGCCCCACCGCCTCGCTAGGCCCTCGCCGGCGGAACATCTGCCGGTGCCCGGCGTCGTGGCCGAGGAACGCCACCTGGGTGGTCGCGACGGCGAGCCCGGCGGCCACCAGGAGCTGCGCCCAGGAGTCCCCGACCAGCGCCACCGCGGCCCAGCCGGCGGCGAAGAGCCCGAGGGTGAGCACGATCCGGACCACGTACCAGCCCGGGCGTCGCTCCAGCAGACCCGCCCCGCTGATCTGTCGGGACAACTGGGCGTAGTCACTTCCCCGCCGCACCGGTGGATCCGCCACCGCTTCGAGCACCATTCCCGCTCCCGTTCCTCGACCCCGGGGCCGTGCCGGCCGGCGCGACCCCTGCCATCGAGTCTCGGCAGGATGGTTGCGCTGAGTAACCCTGCCCACCCCCCGATCGGTGGTAGGGCTCGCCCTACCCGTAGGGGTTTGCCCGCATCGACGGGCCATCGCGCGGTCAGCCCATCCGGCCGACCGCCGCCCGGAGCCGGGCCAGGTCGCGCCGGCGCCGCTCGTACGTGGCGGCGAGCCCGATCAGCGCGAACCCGCCGACGGCCAGGAAGATCCACCGGGGCAGCAGGTCCCAGCTGCGGGCCAGCTCGTGCAGCGCGAGCAGCGCCAGCGTCGCACCGGCGAGCAGCACCGGGGCCTGCCAGCGGCGGGCCGCGCCGAGCAGCACCGCGCCCAGGGCGGCCGCGCCCAGCAGCAGCCGCCGCCACGGCTGCGGGTCGGATGCGGCCAGCACCGACGCCAGGCTCGGCAGCAGCGCGGCGGCCAGCCCCGGACCGAGCGCGAGCCAGCTGGTCAACCCGGGGCGGGTGCGCAACGCGACCAGACCGGCGCCGAGGGCCAGCGCCGCCGCCGGCACGGTGTACGCCTCAAGTACCGCCACGCCCCCCGCGGCCAGCAGCAGCCAGGCGCCGAGCAGTTCGCTGCCGCCGGCGATGGCCGCCAGCGCCCAACGCCGGCCCACCGGCTCACCCCGGCGCAGCACCCGCAGCCCGACGGCGGCGCCCCACATCGCGCAGACGGCAGCCGCATGCCGGAGCGCGTCCGCCGCGATCAGCACCGCCACCACCGCCACGGCCTGGGCGGCGGCGTCCAGCGCGGACCCCGCTGTGCGCCCCCGACCGGCCGGCGCGGCGGCGGCCCCCGCCACGCCCGGCGCCGCGGCCGTCCGGGACGCCGGCGGCCCGACCGGGTGGCCGGGCGCGCCGGCTGCGGCCGGGCGGTCCGGGCGGGTGAACGTCCCGGCCGCGGCGAGGGTGAGCACCGCCACGGCGAGCACGGTGAACGCCGCAGCGCGCAGCGGCAGCCCGCCGGCCAGCGGCGCGGTGACGGCGAGGCCGGTCGCCGCGAGCACCGCCACCAGGCAGCCGGTGAGCCGTGCCTCGTCCCGGCGGGCGGCCACGCCGACCACCGTCGCCGCCACCACCAGCACGCCGAGGCCGGCAAGCGTGCCGGCCCGGGTGGCGAGCAGCCCGAGCAGCCCGGAACCGGCGAGCACCAGACCGACCGGCACCCCGATCGGGGTGAGCAGCGGGCGGGGCCCGGCCAGCGCGGCGACCAGCACGGCGGCCGCCCCGCCGAGCAGCGCCACGGCCGGCAGCACCGGCCAGGGCGCTCCGGCGGCCACCAGCGACACCGGCACCGCCGCCGCGGCGAACGGCAGCGCCACCAGCACCGCCCGCCACCGTCCACCGTCGACCCCGGGCGGGACGGTCAGCGCGGCGGCGACGGCCAGCACGGCCAGCGCCACGCCGGCCGGGAGCGCGCCCGGATCGGGTTCCACCGCGGGCGCCCCGGCCCAGGGCGACACCTGCCCGTACGGGCTGAGCAGCGCCCGCAGCACCACCGGCAGGGCGGCGGCGAGCGACACCACGAGCAGCCCGACAGTGGCCACCCGCCCGGCGGTGCCGGCGCGCACGCCCAGCGCCGCCAGCAGGGCCGCCACCGCGGCGTAGATCGTCACCGGTTCCTCGGCCGGTACGACCACCGGCGCCAGCCCGACCGCCACCACGGCCACGGCCAGCCCGGCCGAGGCGTACCCCCGCAGGTCGGGCCAGTGTCGACGGACCGCGAGCAGCGCGACCGGCAGCAGCGCGGCGCCGGCTGCGGCGGCCCGCGCCTGCCACCAGGGCGGCACCCCGGCGGCGAGCGCCGCGACGGCGGCGCCCGCCGGGACGGCGGGCAGCACCAGGCCCAGCGCCACCCCGGCCACCCGGCGCTGAACGGCCGTGCCCCGCCGGCCGACGGCGGCCACGACGGTGCCCGCGACCAGGACCACCCCGAGCACCGCACCGGCGCCCCGGGGAGCGGCCAGCCCCACCGCCAGCCCGTGCCCGAGCAGGGCCGCCCCCGCCAGCGCCGGGCTGAGCGCGGTCGCGGACCGGGCCCACGGCCGGGCCACCGCGACGGCCAGCAGCGCCACGCCCGCCAGCAGGTCCGCGAGGACCACCGCCGGCCAGGGCGCCGCCCACCCGGCGGGCAGCGCGAGCACCGTCGCCGCCACCCCGGCCGCGGCCAGCGCCGGCCGGACCGCCCGGGGCAGCAGCCACGCCACGGCCGCCACGGTCAGCGCCGCGGCCACCGGCAACTGCCACCCCCAGGCGAGTTCCGGCCCGGCGGCGGCACCCTGCCACGGGGGCAGCGACCGGCCGACGGCGGCGCCCGCGAGCGCGGCGGTCAGCAGCACCGTGAACTGCGCCAACCCGCCGGCCACCAGCAGCCCACCGACCCGGGGGCCGGCTCGCCACCCGGCCGGCAGCAGCCGGACCGCACCGGCCAGCACCGCCGCGACCAGCGCGCTGAGCACCAGCAGCAGCCCCGGCCGCAGCTCGGCCACCGGCCGGACGGCCGCGCCGGCCAGCACCGGCACCAGCAGCCCGGCGGCGACGCCGCGGAACACCGCCCCGCCGGTGAGCACCGCCCCGCCGAGCAGGGCAAACCCGACCAGTAGCAGGGGAAACCCGGCCAGCACCGGCGTGCCGGCCGCCCGCCCCAGCGCGAGCGGCACCAGCGCGCAGCTCGCGGCCACGACCAGCGCGGCCGCGTAGCCGACCCCGGCGGCGACCCGTCCACCGAGCAGCGCCCCGGGCGTGGCCGCACCGCCGCCGGCCGGCCCCCCGACGGCCGGCGGCGAGGACGACGTCCCGGACTCCGCCGGCCCCCCGCCGGCGGTCACCTCGGCCCCGGCGGCCGGCCCGGCGAGCCCGTCCCGGCCGCCCAGCGCGGCCAGCACCGCGAGGTCGAGCAGCGCCACCCCGACGAAGACCACCGACCAGCCACCGGCCTCCGGCCGCGCCTCGGCGGCGAGCAGCGGCAGCACCGGCTGTGCGCCGAGCAGGGCCGCGAACCATGGCACGGTCAGTCCGCTGATCCGGGCGTACCCGGCGGCGACCGCCGCGCCGGCCCCCCCGACCAGCGCGGCGTACCGGGTGGCCGGCCAGCCGGCCACGCCGAACAGGTCCACCGTCCAGGCGGCGTACCCGTCGAGGAACACCAGCAGCAGCCCCACCGCGGCGAAGGTCTCCGCGGTGCCCCGCAGCCCGCGCCGCACCGCCACCAGCGGGCCGGCCAGCGCCAGCGCGGTGAACGCGGCCAGGATCAGCGCCCGGCCGGCGACCCCTACCGCCGCCCAGGCGACCGCCGTGAAGACCACCGCCGCGGTGCCCAGCAGCAGTCCACCGAGGACGAAGAGCAGGCCCTGCACGGTCCGGGCCGAGGTCTCCGCGCCGCCGACCGCCCCCGTGCCGGTCGGCCCCGGCC
>NZ_POUB01000397.1 GCF_003236335.1 Micromonospora deserti | reverse complement strand
CCCGTCGCCAGCAGCACCCCCCGCGCCACCCCCGGCAGCGTGATCCGCTGCGGCCTGCCGGCGAGGTTCGCCGCCACCAGCGTCTCGCCCCGGCGCATCACCAGGAACTGGTCGCCGCGGCGTACGTTGACCCGGTCCAGCCAGGGGTCGGCCAGGTCGGGCCGGCTCCCGCGCAGCACGATCAGCCGCCGGTAGAAGTCGTACATCGCGCGGTGCTCGGGCTTGTCCAGCTCGGCCCAGTCCAACCGCGAGCGGACGAAGGTCTGCCGGTCCTGGGGGTCCGGCAGGTCCCCCTCCGGCCAGCCGTGCGCCGCGAACTCGCGCCGGCGGCCGGCCGCCACCGCGACGGCGTGCGCCGGCTCGGTGTGGCTGGTGAAGATCTGCCACCGGGTGCTGGCCGCCCATTCCTCCCCCATGAACAGCGTCGGGATGAACGGCGCGGTGAGCAGCAACATCGCCCCGACCCGCAGCAACGCCGGGGAGAGGGAGGCGGAGATCCGGTCGCCGGTGGCCGGGTTGCCAATCTGGTCGTGGTTCTGCCGGTACGCCAGGAACCGGTGCCCCGGGATCTGCTGCCGGTCCACCGGTCGCCCCTGCTGCCGGTTGCGGAAGCTGGACCAGGTGCCGGCGTGGACGAGCCCGCCGGTGAGCAGGTCGGCGAGGCACTCCAGCGAGCCGAAGTCGGCGTGGTAGCCCTGCCGCTCGCCGGTGAGCGGGCGGTCCGGGACATGGCGGTCCTCGTCGTTGCACCGGACGTCGCCGCCGGGTTGCCTGGGGGTGATCAACCGGGGGTCGTCGAGGTCGGTCTCGGCGATCAGCGACAGTGGCCGGCCGAGGTGGGTGGAGAGCGCCTCCACCGCCACCACCACCTCCGCCAGGAACTGAGTGGCCCGGGAGTCCGGCAACACGTGCACGGCGTCCAGCCGCAGCCCGTCGGCGTGGTAGTCGCGCAGCCACATCAGCACGCTGTCGACGACGTGCCGGCGGATCCCGTCGGAGTGCGGGCCATCAAGGTCGACCCTGCGCCCCCAAATATCGCTCTGCTCGCCCAGGAAGGTCGGCGGGTAGGCTCCAGCGGGCCCGAACTGGTGGTAGACGACGTCGAGGATCACCCCCAGTCCCTTCGCGTGGGCCGCGTCGACCAGGCGTTTCAGGCCGTCCGGCCCGCCGTAGGGCTGGTGCGGGGCGTACCAGCAGACCCCGTCGTAGCCCCGGTTGTGTCCGCCGTTGACGGCGTTGACCGCGAGCAGCTCGATCATGTCGATGCCGAGGTCGACCAGATGGTCGAGCCGGCCGATCACCCCGTCGAAGGTGCCGTCCGGGGTGAACGTGCCGACGTGCAGCTCGTACAGGACGCTGCCGGGCAGTTGCCGCCCGGTCCAGGAGCGGTCGGTCCACTCGAACGCCGCGTGGTCGTAGAGCCGGCTCGGCCCGCGCACCCCGGCGGGCTGCCACGCCGAGCGCGGATCGGGCAGCGCCCGGTCGTCGTCGCCGAGCAGGAAGCCGTAGTCGGTGCCGGGGCCCGCGCCGGGCACCTCGACCCGCCACCATCCGTCGGTGCCGGAGCACATCTCGTGGTCGGCGTCCCCGGCCAGGCGGAGCCGGACCCGGGCGACGTCCGGCGCCCACACCGTGAACTCGGTCATGACGCAGCCTCCACGGACTCGGTGGTGGGAGCCAGCAGCGCGACGGGGTAGGTGGCCGGCAGGTCGGCCAGACGGATCTCTCTGCCACTGTAGACCCGACCGGTGAACAGGTCGGTCACGTCGTGAACGGAAATCGACAGGGCCATGTCAGGTCCGCTCCAGCACCACCAGGGAGCGGTCCGGCACGCAGATCGCGGTGCCGGCCTCGACCACCGTGGCCTTCCCCGGCGCCGGCTCCGCGGTGCTGATCACCAGCTCCCAGCGCCGCCCGAACTCGGGCGGGGGCAGGGTGAAGTCCAGCGGGGCGTCGTGGGCGTTGAAGCAGAGCAGGTAGGAGTCGTCCCGGTGGCGCTGGCCGTACTGGCCGCGCTCGCGAATGCCCTCGCCGTTGACGAAGAGCGTGACCGAACGCCCGAAGTCGTTGCCCCAGTCCTCGCCGGTCATCTCCCGCCCGGCCGGGGTGTACCAGGCCAGGTCGGGCAGGGGTGACTCGGCGGCCCGCCCGCCGACCGGCAGGCCGGTGAAGAAGCGGCGGCGGCGGAACACCTGGTGCCGGCGGCGGAAGTCGACGAGCCGGCGGGTGAATTCCAGCAGCTCGGTGTCGGCGGCGTCCCAGTCGATCCAGGCCAGCTCGCTGTCCTGGCAGTACGCGTTGTTGTTGCCCCGCTGGGTGCGGCCCAGCTCGTCGCCGTGGCCGATCATCGGCACGCCCTGCGAGAGCATCAGAGTGGCCAGGAAGTTGCGCCGCTGCTTCGCCCGCAGCGCGAGCACCGCCCGGTCGTCGGTCTCCCCCTCGACGCCGCAGTTCCAGGACCGGTTGTGGCTCTCGCCGTCGCGGTTCTCCTCGCCGTTGGCCTCGTTGTGCTTGTCGTTGTACGACACCAGGTCGGTGAGGGTGAACCCGTCGTGGCAGGTGACGAAGTTGATGCTGTGGAACGGCCGGCGCCCGTCGTCCTGGTAGAGGTCGGCGGAGCCGGAGATGCGGGAGGCGAACTCGGCCAGGGTGGCCGGCTCGCCCCGCCAGAAGTCCCGCACCGTGTCGCGGTACTTGCCGTTCCACTCCGTCCACACCGGCGGGAAGTTGCCGACCTGGTAGCCGCCGGGGCCGACGTCCCACGGCTCGGCGATCAGCTTGACCTGGCTGACCACCGGGTCCTGCTGCACCACCTCGAAGAAGGTGGAGAGGCGGTCGACCTCGTAGAACTCCCGGGCCAGGGTGGCGGCGAGGTCGAAGCGGAAGCCGTCGACGTGCATCTCCTGCACCCAGTAGCGCAGCGAATCCATGATCAGCTGTAGTGAGTGCGGGCTGCGCACGTTCAGGCTGTTCCCGGTGCCGGTGTAGTCGACGTAGTGGCGCCGGTCGGGCTCGCTGAGCCGGTAGTAGCTGGCGTTGTCGACGCCCTTGAAGCTCAGCGTCGGGCCGAGGTGGTTGCCCTCGGCCGTGTGGTTGTAGACCACGTCGAGGATGACCTCGATGCCGGCGGCGTGCAGCGCCCTGACCATGCCCCGGAACTCCTGCACCTGCTGGCCGAGGCGCCCGAGTGCCGAGTAGCCGTGGTGCGGGGCGAAGAAGCCGATGGTGTTGTAGCCCCAGTAGTTGCACAGCCCGAGATCGGCCAGACGGTGGTCGTGTACGAACTGGTGCACCGGCATCAGCTCGATGGCGGTCACCCCGAGCCTGCTCAGGTGCTCGATCATCGGCGGGGAGGCGATGCCGGCGTACGTGCCGCGCAGCTCCTCGGGGATGTCCGGGTGGCGCATGGTCAGGCCGCGCACGTGCGCCTCGTAGATCACGGAGTGGTGGTACGGGGTGCGGGGCGGCCTGTCGTTGCCCCAGTCGAAGTACGGGTTGACCACCACCGACTTCGGCATGAACGGCGCCGAGTCGCTCGGGTTCATCCGCGCCGGGTCGCCCGGCTCGTAGTCGTAGACCGCCGGGTCCCAGAGCACGTCCCCGTCGACCGCCTTGGCGTACGGGTCGAGCAGCAGCTTGTGCGGATTGCAGCGCTGGCCGTTCGCCGGATCGTACGGCCCGTGCACCCGGTAGCCGTACCGCTGCCCCGGCTCCACCCCGGGCAGGTACGCGTGCCAGACGTAGGCGTCGACCTCGCGCAGCTCGACCCGCCGCTCCGCGCCGGTGTCCCACTCGTCGAAGAGGCAGAGCTCGACCTTCTCGGCCACCTCAGAGAAGATCGCGAAGTTGGTGCCCATCCCGTCGTAGGTGGCTCCCAGGGGGTACGGCTCACCCGGCCAGACCTGCATGTCGCTCCTTCGGAACAAGATCATGAGCGCGCACCGCACCTTGAGCGAACCACACGGCGGGGGCCGGCGGTACCGACGCGGGTAGTGCCCCGCACGCGCCGCCGCCAATCCATCCGTTCGGCCGACGACCGCAACCCACCCCGACGGTACGGCTGGTCCCCCACCGCCCCCCC
>NZ_POUB01000396.1 GCF_003236335.1 Micromonospora deserti | reverse complement strand
CCCCCACCCCGAGCGGGAGCGCGGCGGCGAGCCCCCCCGTGGCCAGCGGCCCGCCGACCACGCCGGTCGCGCCGACCACCAGCCCCGACGCCCTGCCCTCCGACACCGTTTCGCCCGCGCTCGACCCGGCGGCCTGCCGGTCGCCCGAGTGAGCGTCGGCTCGAATCCGAGGACGACGTGACCGCAGCGGCCACCCCGGCAGTCTCGCCCGCCAGCACCGGCGGGCAGCCCGGCGTACGCCTGGCCCGGTCCCGGCGCAACGCCGAGCTGTCGCTGCTGCTGCTGGCGATGGTGCTGGTGGCGGCGTACGGGGCGATGGTCGAGGCGAAGGTGCTCGACACGGTCACCGCCGACTTCTGGATCCCGGCCGCCGCGCTCGCCGCGGTCTTCCTCGGCCTGCACCTGGTGATCCGGTTCCTGGCGCCGTACGCCGACCCGGCCCTGCTGCCGGCGGTCGCCCTGCTCAACGGTCTCGGCGTGGGCTTCCTGCGCCGGCTCGACCTGGGTGCGGCCGCGCCGGCGGAACGGGAGGAACTAGCCATCTTCGCCGGTACGGGCGGCCGGCAGCTCGCCTGGACACTCGTCTCGGTGATCCTCGCCGCCGGGTTGCTCGCCCTGATGCGCGACCACCGGTCCATCTCCCGGTACGCGTACACCCTGGGCCTGGCCGGCATCGTGCTGGTGATGATCCCGGCGGTGCTGCCCGGCCGGTTCTCCGAGATCAACGGTGCGAAGCTGTGGATCCGGGTGGGCGGCTTCTCCATCCAGCCCGGTGAGTTCGCCAAGCTGGCCCTGCTGGTCTTCTTCGCCTACTACCTGGTGCGCAAGCGCGAGGTGCTGTCCCTGGCCAGCCGCCGGATCCTCGGCATCGACTTCCCGCGCGGGCGCGACCTCGGCCCGGTGGTCGTGGTCTGGCTGATCAGCCTCCTGGTCCTCGTCTTCGAGAAGGACCTCGGCACCTCGCTGCTCTACTTCGGCATGTTCGTGGTGACGCTCTACATCGCCACCGAACGGGTCAGCTGGCTGCTCATCGGTCTGGTGCTGTTCTTCGGCGGCGCCTACCTCGCGTACGTGCTGGGCAGCACCGTCGGCGGGCCGTTCGCCAACTTCTACCTGCGGGCCGAGATCTGGCTGGACCCGTTCGCCGACCCTTACAAGGACGGCTACCAGCTGGTGCAGGGCCTCCTCGCGCTGGGCACCGGCGGGCTGTTCGGGGCCGGCCCGGGTGGCGGCCAGCCGGGCCTGCTGCCCGAGGTGCAGAACGACTTCATCTTCGCCGGCATCGGTGAGGAGATCGGGCTGTTCGGCCTCTCCGCGCTGCTCGTGGTCTACCTGCTGATCGTCGAGCGCGGGCTGCGCGCCGCCCTGGCGGTCCGGGACTCGTTCGGCAAACTGCTCGCCGGTGGCCTGGCGTTCACCCTCGGATTGCAGGTCTTCGTGATCGTCGGCGGGATCAGCAAGCTCATCCCGCTCACCGGCCAGACCACCCCGTTCCTCTCCGCCGGTGGCTCCTCGCTGATGGCGAACTGGCTGCTCGTCGCGGTCCTGCTCCGGGTCTCCGACGGGGCCCGGCGGCCGGTCGCCGGCGGGGGCGGCAAGGCCGACCGGCCGTCCGGCGGCCCGCCGGAGCAGCTGCATGGTGCCCCCACGGAGGTGATCAGGCCGTGAACGCACCCCTGCGCCGGGTCGGCGTCGTCGTCATGATCCTCTTCGGGCTCCTCTTCGCGAACCTGAACTGGATCCAGGCCTACAAGGCCGACGAGTACCGCAACAGCGACTACAACGGCCGGGTCCAAGTCGCCGAGTACGAACGCAAGCGCGGCAACATCGAGGCCGGCGGCACGGCGGTGGCCACCAGCAAGGAGACCAGCGGCGAGCTGAAGTACCTGCGCACCTACCCGGGCGGGGCCCGGTACGCCCACGTGCTCGGCTACAAGCCGGTCAACCTCGCCGACACCGGCATCGAGAAGTCGGAGAACGACTTCCTGGCCGGCACCAGCGACCAGCTCATCGCCAACCGGGTCAAGGACATGTTCACCGGTGACCAGACCGGCGGCGGCAATGTCCTGCTGACCCTCTCGAAGCAGGCCCAGAACACCGCGTACGAGCAGCTGCGGAACAACCAGGAGGGCGTCACGAAGGGCGCGGCGATCGCCATCGACCCGCGTACCGGGGCGGTGCAGGCGCTGGTCTCCATGCCCAGCTTCGACCCCAAACCGTTGGCCAGCCACGACACCAACGAGGCCAGCGCCGCGTACAACCGGCTGGAGCAGGCCCCGGACGGCCCACTGAAGAACCGGGCGCTCGGCGAGGTGCTGCCGCCGGGCTCCACCTTCAAGATCGTGGTGGCCGCGGCGGCACTGGAGAACGGCATCGGCAAGAGCACCCAGATCCCCGCCGGCTCCAGCTTCACGCCGCCCACCTCCGGCACCCCGATCGGCAACGCCGCACCGTCCATCTGCCCGGAGCCACAGGTGACCCTGATGGAGGCGGTCACCGAGTCGTGCAACACCGGCTTCGCCCAGCTCGGCCTGCGGCTCGGCGCCGACACGGTCAAGGAGAAGGCCCGGCAGTTCGGCTTCGAGCAGGAGGACCTCACCGTCGGCCGGCTCGGCGAGGGCGGCCACTCGGTGGCGGCTAGCCGGACCGGCAGCATGCAGAACGCCGACGGCGGGGACGACCCGGCGGCGCTCGCCCAGTCCTCCATCGGGCAGCGGGACGTCCGGATGACTCCGCTGCAGGGGGCCCTGATCGCGGCCACGGTCGCCAACGGCGGCAGCCAGATGCGCCCGTACCTGGTCCGCCAGCTGCTCGGCCCGGACCGCACCACCGACTACTACACGGCCAGGCCGCGGGAGCTGCGCCAGCCGGTCAGCGGGCAGGTCGCCGCCGACCTGCGGGAGATGATGGTCAGCGTGGTCGAGAACGGCACGGGACGGAACGCCCGGATCAACGGCTACACCGTCGGCGGCAAGACTGGCACCGCCCAGTCGGCGCCGGAGCGCCCCGACCACGGCTGGTTCATCGGCTTCGCTCTGGACAAGGACGGCACCCCAGTCTCCGCGGTCTGTGTGGTGCTGGAGCAGGCCGGCGACGGCGGCAGCGCCGAGGCGGCCCGGATCGGCGGCCGGATCATGCGGGCCGCCATCGCCGACCCCGGAGGCCGCTGACATGCTCAGCCCCGGGGTCCAGCTCGGCAACCGCTACCGCCTTGACGAGCGGATCGCCAGCGGCGGCATGGGCGACGTCTGGCGCGGCATCGACCAGGTGCTCGGCCGGACGGTCGCGGTCAAGAGCCTGCTTCCCGCCCTGCTGGACGAGCCGGGCTTCGCCGAGCGCTTCCGGGGCGAGGCGCGCACCATGGCGACCATCAACCACCCCGGCGTGGTCGACGTCTACGACTTCGGCCACGACCAGCAGATCGCCTTTCTGGTGATGGAGTACGTCGAGGGTGACGCGCTCTCGGCCACCCTGAGCCGGGTCGGCCGGCTCACTCCGGCCCGCACCATGGCGCTGGTCGCCCAGGCCGCCGACGCGCTGCACGCCGCCCATGTGAAGGGGATCGTGCACCGGGACGTGAAGCCCGGCAACCTGCTGGTCCGCCCGAACGGCACCCTGGTGCTCACCGACTTCGGCATCGCCCGGTCCGACCTGGTGGGGCAGCTCACCGCCGCCGGTTCGGTGCTCGGCACCGCGTCGTACATCTCGCCGGAGCAGGCCACCGGCGGGGTCGCCACCCCCGCCTCGGACGTCTACGCCCTCGGCGTGGTCGCGTACCAGTGCCTCGCCGGCCGCCGCCCGTTCGAGGGCGACAACCCCCTCGAGATCGCCATGCGCCACGTCCAGGAGACCCCCCGTCCGCTGCCCGCCGACATCCCGCCGCAGGTCCGGGCCGTGGTCGAGCGCGCGCTGGCCAAGGATCCGGCGGCCCGCTGGCCGAGCGCCGCCGCGCTGGCCGGGGTGGCCCGCCAGCTCAAGGCCCAGCTGTCCCAGCAGGCGCGGGCCGGCGGGCATCCGGTCTCCGCCGCACCGGCCTCGCCGGCCGCCCCGCCCGGCCGGGCCCAGGTCCCGGCGCCCCAGGCC
>NZ_POUB01000395.1 GCF_003236335.1 Micromonospora deserti | reverse complement strand
CCGGGATCTCCGCGCTCCGCCCGCAGGGCCCGGACCAGCGTCTTGACCAGTTCCGGTTTGCGAAGCGCGGAGATCCCGGAGACCCCGCGCCGGCGCAGCCGCCCGCGGATCTCGTCGATCTTCATCCGAGATATCGCGGACTCCGAGATCTCCGGGGTGTTCGGGGTCTGGTTGCCCGCCTGCTGTTTCATCCTGGTCGCAGTCCCGCCGCGACCTGAGCTGCTTCGCTGAGCCATGGGACGCTCACGCTCCTCGACATCCGTCCTCGGCACGCGGTGGGTCCCACTGCCGCACCGCGTGGTGCGGCATACCCCTCAGGATCGGTCCGAACCTCCGTCGCCGCCGGAAGCGCCGCCGCCGGACCGGCCGGACGCCCCACCGACGCCGTCGACTCCTAGGGAAGCGGAGGTGGAACTCTCGAAGAGGTGCGCGAAAGCCGCGAGGTTGGCGGTGGATTCGCCCCGCTTGACCCGCCACTCCCATTCCCGCCGGATCGAACTGCCGAAACCGATCTCCAGCATCGTGTCGAACGACTCATCGGCGTAGGCGAGCACCGCACCGAGCAGGCGGTCCAGCTCGTCGGCGTCGATGCCGGCCGGATTGACCCGCCCGGTCAGGTAGACGTCGCCGACCGCGTCGATGGAGAACGACACGCCGTACATCCGGGCGTTGCGCTGCAGCAGCCAGGCCCACAGCTCCTCGCGCCGCTCGTCGGGCTGGCGCATCACGAACGCCTCGATCCGCAGCGCGTGCTCGCCGACGATCAAGTTGCAGATCGTCCTGAGCTTGTGGGTGCCCGGCAGGGTGACCGCGTACGACCCGGGGCCGGTGGACTCCCAGACCAACTCCCGCTCGTCGCAGACCGACTCGATCAGGGCCGCAAGATCACGCTTCGCGCTCATCGGATCCACTCTACGGCCGCCGCCGGCCACCCACCGGACGGCGGCCGGGCGTCCGGTGGCACCGCCACCGCCACGTCCCCGCCACCGTCACCGTCACCAGGAGCAGGACAAGGCGGCATCACCAGCCCCGGCCAGCTCGGCGGTGAGCCGGGCCCGATGCTCGGCGATCGCGTCGCCGTAGACGGCGAGCAGGCCGGTGACCGTGCGGTGCCAGGAGAAGTTGCGGGCGTGCAGCTCCGCGCCCCGGGCCAGCTCGGCCCGGCGCCGCCGGTCCGGCAGCAGGCGGCCGATCGTGCGGGCCCAGTCGACCGGATCGTGGCCCCCGACCAGCACCCCGCTGACATGGTCCCGCACCGCGGTCACCAGACCGCCGACGCCGGCGGCCACCACCGGCGTACCGCAGGCCTGCGCCTCCAGCGCGACCAGGCCGAACGACTCGTTGTACGACGGCACCGCGACCAGATCGGCGGCCCGGTACAGGGCGGGCAGGTCGTCGCCGGTGCGCGGCGGCAGGAACCGCACCCGGTCGGTGACGCCGAGGGCGGCAGCCAGCTCGATCAGGGCGGTCGGCCGGTCGAGCCCGCTGCCGCTGGGGCCGCCGCAGATCACCACGGTCAGCTCGTCGGCGAGCGCCGGGTCGTGCTCGCGCAGCGCAGCCACCGCGCGGATCAGCACGTCGGGGGCCTTCAGCGGCTGGATCCGGCCGACGAAGGCCACCACGTACCCCGTGGTGGGCAACCCGAGCCGGCGGCGGGCGGCGGCCATGGCGAGCCCGCGGTCCCCCGGGGCCGGGCTGAACCGGTCCAGGTCCACGCCGGGCTCGACCACCGCGACCCGGGCCGGGTCGGCCTCGTACCGGTCGATCAGGTCCCGGGCCTCGACGCCGGTGTTCGCGACCAGCCGTTCGGCCTCGGCGACCACCTGCTCCTCGCCGATCACCCGGGCCTTCGGCTCCGGCCGGTCACCGGCGGCGAGCTGGGCGTTCTTGACCTTCGCCAGGGTGTGCGCGGTGTGCACCAGGGGCACGCCCCAGCGCTCTTTGGCCAGCCAGCCGACCTGGCCGGAGAGCCAGTAGTGGGAGTGGATCAGGTCGTAGTGCCCAGGCGGGCGGGATGCCTCCGCGCGGAGCACGCCGGCGGTGAACGCGCAGAGCTGCCCGGGCAGCTCCTCCTTGGTGAGCCCTTCCAGGGGGCCGGAGGTGACGTGCCGGACGTGCACGCCCGGTGCCATCTCGACCACCGGCGGCAGGTCCCCGGAGGTGGCCCGGGTGAAGATCTCCACCTCGACGTTCGCCTCGGCCAGCCGGCGGGCGACCTCCAGGATGTAGACGTTCATCCCACCCGCGTCACCGGTGCCCGGCTGGTGCAGCGGCGAGGTGTGCACCGACAGCGTCGCGATCCGGCGGGGGCGGGGCCACGGACGGGCACCTCGCTGACGACCGACACCGGTGTGCAATTCCGCCACGTCCGCTCCCTCTGTCACGGTTGTTGCCGTCCCGCACGACCGGCGTGCCTCGGTCAACCTCCACGCCGGATGTCATCTTCCCGATCGCGCGTCGGTAATGCCCGCCGCGGCCCCCAGGCGTGACGGACCTCATCCCGGTGCCGACTGCGCCCACCGGTCGGGTGGGGGTGAGAATGGCCCGATGACCTCTGTCGCGATCGTCACCGGAGCGTCCAGCGGGATCGGCGCGGCCGCCGCCCGCCGGCTCGCCGCCGAGGGTTACCACGTGCTCGCCGCCGCCCGGCGCACCGATCGGCTGACCGCCCTGATCGCGGAGATCGAGGCGGCGGGCGGGGCCGCCACGGCGGTGGCCTGCGACGTCACCTCCGACGAGTCGGTGGCCGAGCTCGCCGCGGCGGCCGACCGGGCGCCGGGGCCGGTCACCCTGCTGGTGAACAACGCCGGCGGCGCCCGCGGCGTGGACCCGGTCGAGTCCGGCTCGGTCGGCGACTGGCAGTGGATGTACGACGTGAACGTGCTCGGCACGCTACGGGTGACCCAGGCGCTGCTGCCCGCGCTGGAGTCCTCCGGAGCGGGCACCATCGTGATCGTCTCCTCGACCGCGGGCTTCACCGTGTACGAGGGCGGAGGCGGCTACGCCGCCGCCAAGCACGCGCAGACGGCGATGGCCGGCACGCTGCGCCTGGAGCTGTGCGGCCGGCCGGTGCGGGTGGTCGAGATCGACCCCGGCATGGTGAAGACCGACGAGTTCTCGCTGGTCCGCTTCGGTGGCGACGCGGACAGCGCCGCCGCGGTCTACGCCGGGGTGGCCGAGCCGCTGGTCGCCGAGGACGTGGCCGACTGCATCGCCTGGTGCGCCACCCGACCCCAGCACGTCAACGTCGACCGCCTCGTCGTGCGGCCACTGGCGCAGGCCGCCCAGCACAAGGTGCACCGGGTCGGCTGAACCGGGCCGGCGGTCGGACGCGACGGTGGCGGAGTCGGCGCAGCGCCCCCTCGGGGTGGTGACCCGGGGGACGACGAATCCCAACCGGCTGCGCCGGGTGGACAACTGGATCGTAGAGACCTGCGGGGACGCGCTCCGCGCGGCGGCCGACCCGCTGGTCGTGGACCTCGGTTACGGCGCCACCCCGGTCACCGCGGTCGAACTGCGCGCCCGGCTGGCCGCCCGGGTCCGCTCGGACGCCCGGGTGGTCGGGCTGGAGATCGACCCGGTGCGGGTGGCCGCCGCCGAGCTGGCCGCCGATCCGCCGTGGCTCACCTTCACCCGCGGTGGTTTCGAGCTGGCCGGGCTGCGTCCCGCCCTGGTCCGCGCTTTCAACGTCCTGCGCCAGTACGACGAGGGCGAGGTGGCCGACGCCTGGCGGATTATGACCGCCCGGCTGGCCCCGGGCGGGTTGCTGGTCGAGGGCACCTGCGACGAGCTGGGCCGGCTCGGCGGCTGGCTGCTGATCGACGCCGCCGGGCCACGCTCGCTCACCCTGGCGGCCCGGCTGAGCACCCTGGAGAGCCCGGCCCAGCTGGCCGAGCGGCTACCCAAGGCGCTGATCCACCACAACGTCCCCGGCGAGCGGATCCACGGCCTGATCCAGGCGCTCGACGACGCCTGGCGGGCCGCCGCCGGCTACGCCCCGTTCGGCCCCCGGCAACGCTGGCTGCACACCGTGGCCGCGCTCCGCGAGGCCGGCTGGCCCCTCCTCGACGGCCCCCGCCGCTGGCGCCACGGCGAACTAACCCTCCCCTGGCCCACCAT
>NZ_POUB01000394.1 GCF_003236335.1 Micromonospora deserti | reverse complement strand
GTCTCGGCGAGGACGTCGGGGTCGTCGGCCGGGGTGCCGGGGTCGAACCGGACCGTCCAGGTCAGGCCGTCGACGCCGGGCACCCGGCGGGCGGCGATCCGGCCACCGCCGCCGGGCACCGGGTGGGCCTGGGTGTACGCCACCGAACGGGTCACCCGGGCCCGCACCTGGTGCGGCAGGTCCCCCGGGTCGAACAGCAGGTACGTCTCGGCCGGGCAGTCGGCGACCACCTGGTAGCCGTCCCGCTCGGCGACCCGCTCGGCCGGCGTGACGGTCAACTCGCGGCCGGACCAGACCGCCTTGAGGATGTCGTGCCAGCCGATCCGGTGCCCCCGGCCGGGCAGCCAGAGCCCGAGGTTGCTGGCCACCAGCACGCCGTCGCCCTCGCCGTTGCCGGCCGCGGCCCAGGCGAGCACCCGCTCGTCGCGCTCCAGCGGCGGGCGGGCCGCCGGCGGCAGCTTCGGCCGGCGGTTGAACAGCCCCATCACAGCCCTCCCGCGGCCTGCTCGCGCAGCGCCCGCGCGTGCTGCTCCAGGCTGAGCAGCTCACCGAAGGCCGCGAAGTACTCGTCCTTGTTGTTGACCGGGTTGATCCGCTGGATCCGGGACTTCAGGTCCTTGATCCGGCCGGTTACGGAGCCCCACTGGAGGCGGGCCATGGTGACCGAGACGTACCGGGGGTCGGGCTCGCCGTCGATCCGCAGCGGCTCCACGGCCAGCTCGCCGACGAGCGCCCGGGCGGCCAGATCCTCGCAGGCGTCCCGGACCGACTCGATCCAGACCGCGCCGCCGGTCGCCGCCGCCGCCCCGCCGGCCGCCGCCACGGCCGCCCGCACCGCCACGTGCACCGGGTGCCGGTACTCCGCGGCCTCGACCGCGTCGAACATCGGCCCGGCCAGCACCGGCTGCTGGAGGGCGAGCTTCAACGCCTCCCGCTCGACCATCGACCGCGGGCTGTCCACGGTCGGCTCGGCCGGGGCGGGACGGGGCGCCGGGGCAGCGTCCCTCCCGGGTGGCGCCGACGCGGCGGCGAGCACGGCGCGGTGCACCGGCTCGATCTCCATGCCGAGGTCACCGGCGAGCTTGCGGACGTACTCGGGACGCTTCTCCCGGTCTTTGATCTTGGCAACCAGCGGCGCGGCGCGGCGCATCGCCTCCACCCGACCGTCGACGGTGTCCAGGTCGTAGCGGCTGATCACGTGACGCAGCGCGAAATCGACCAGCGGCTCGCGGCGGGCGACCAGGTCACGCACCGCCAGGTCGCCCTTGGCCAGGCGCAGCTCGCACGGGTCCATGTTGTCGGGGCTGACCGCGATGAAGGTACGGCCGACGAAGCGCTGGTCGTCGTCGAAGGCGCGCAGCGCCGCCTTCTGCCCGGCGGCGTCCCCGTCGAAGGTGAAGATGATCTCGCCAGCCACCGCGTCGGTGTCCAGCAGCAGCCGGCGCAGCACCCCGATGTGATCGGCGCCGAACGAGGTGCCGCAGGTCGCCACCGCCGTCGGCACCCCGGCGAGATGGCAGGCCATCACATCGGTGTAGCCCTCCACGACGACCACCTTGCCCTGCTTGGCGATCTCACGCTTGGCCTGGTCGATGCCGTAGAGGACGTGCGACTTCTTGTAGATCGGCGTCTCGGGGGTGTTCAGGTACTTCGGGCCGTCGTCGTCGTCGAAGAGCTTGCGGGCGCCGAAGCCGATCACGTCGCCGGTGAGATCGCGGATCGGCCAGAGCAGCCGGCGGCGGAACCGGTCGATCAGGGTGCCGGAGCGGGACTCCCGGGACAGCCCGGCGGTCACCAGCTCCTGGTGGGTGAAGCCCTGCTGGCGCAGGTGCTTGGTGAGCAGGTCCCAGGCGTCCGGGGCGAAGCCGCAGGCGTAGCGCTCGGCAGCGGCCCGGTCGAAGCCCCGCCCCGCCAGGAACTCCCGGGCGGGGCGGGCGGCGGCGGTGGTGAGCTGGGCCTGGTAGAACTCGACGGCGGCGGCGTGCGCGGCCACCAGACGCTGCCGCTGGCCCTGCTGGGGGCGGGCACGCGGTGCCGCGGTGTCGCTGTCGACGTAGCGCAGCTGGATGCCGGCCCGCGCGGCGAGCCGCTCGACCGACTCGACGAAACTCAGGTGCTCGGCGTCCATCAGGAACTTGATGGCGTCACCGCCGGCCCCGCAGCCAAAGCAGTACCACACGTTCCGGGCCGGCGAGACGTTGAACGACGGGCTCTTCTCGTCGTGGAACGGGCAGAGCCCCTTGAGGTTGCCGCCACCGGCGGACTTCAGGGTCACCGTCTCGGAAATGACGTCGGCGATCGAGGTGCGCTCGCGGACCAGCGCGATGTCCTCGTCCCGGATCCGCCCAGCCATCTCCGCCACCTCCTCGGCGTACATCCTGCCCTGCCGCACCGACGCGCCGCCGCCGGGGGACGCCGTGGATGGCGACCGCAGCGGGTGGCGACCCGGAGCGGTCGCGCCGGCGGCGGCCGGGGACCAGGGCGGGTCAGCGAGGCCGGCGGCGCAGGTAGCGGCGGACCGGCGGCGGGTCCTCCTCCTCGTACGACCGGGCGGCGCGGATCGCGGCGGCGAGACCGTAGCGGCGGTTGCGGGGTGGCGGATTGACCGCGGGATCCCGGGACATGTCCGTGAGCAGCGCGGCGGCCAGCCCCAGCATCACCACCACGAACGGCAGGGCGACCAGGATGGTCGCCTGTTGCAGGGCGCCCAGCCCGCCGGCCAGCAGCAGCACGGCGGCCGTGGCACCGATCAGCACCCCCCAGGTCACCACCAGCACCCGGTGCGGGCGCAGCGCACCCCGGGAGGTCAGCGAGCCGAGCACCAGCGACGCCGAGTCGGCGCTGGTGACGAAGTACACCGCGATCAGCACCATGGCCAGCACACTGGTCAGCGCCGCCAACGGCAGCGCGTCGAGCAGGCCGAAGAGGGCCTGTTCGGTGCCCTCCCCGACGTCGGCGACCAGGTCCCGGGCACCGGTGGCCTGCGCCCGCAGCGCGCTCCCGCCCATCACCGCGAACCACACCGCGCTGGCCCCGCTCGGCACCAGCAGCACCCCGACGAGGAACTGCCGCACCGTGCGGCCCTTGGAGATCCGGGCGATGAAGGTGCCCACGAAGGGCGCCCAGGAGATCCACCACGCCCAGTAGAAGACCGTCCAGGAGCCGAGCCACGCCGGGTCGGAGAAGGCACCGGTGCGGGTGGACATGAAGACCAGGTTGCCCAGGTAGTCGCCGATCGAGGCGGGCAGCACCTCCAGCGTGTAGATGGTCGGCCCGACCGCGAAGACGAAGACCAGCAGCAGCACCGCCAGCAGCACGTTGGTGGTGGAGAGCCACTTGATGCCCTTGTGCAGCCCGGAGAAGGCGGAGATCACGAAGGCCAGGGTGAGCGCGCCGATCACGACCAGGTCCACCGCGGTCGTGTCCTGGATGCCCGCCACCAGGTCGAGACCGGCGGCGACCTGGAGCGCGCCGAGGCCGAGGCTGGTCGCCGAGCCGAACACGGTGGCGAAGACCGCCAGCAGGTCAACCACCCGGCCGGTCACCCCGTCGGCCCGGTCGCCGAGCAGCGGACGGAAGGCGGCGGAGATCCGGTTCGCCCGCCCCTTACGGAAGGTCGAGTACGCGAGCGCGAGCGCCACCACCGCGTAGATCCCCCACGGGTGCAGCGTCCAGTGGAAGAGGGTGTACTGCATCGCCGTCGCGCCGGCCGCACCGGTCTGCGGTTCCACCCCGGTGGCCGGCGGGGGTGCCGCGTAGTGCTGGATGGGCTCGGCGACGGCGAAGAAGACCAGGCCGATCCCCATCCCGGCGCTGAACATCATCGCGATCCAGGCCAACGTGTTGAACTCGGGCTGGTCATCGTCGGCGCCGAGCCGGATCCGGCCGAACCGGGTCGCCGCGATCACCACGGCCAGCACCAGGAAGGCGTCGGCGGCCACTACGAAGAACCAGCCGAAGGTGTTGATCACCCAGCTCAGGCCGGACTCGCCGAAACTGGCCAGGGACCGCCTCGCCAGCGCGCCCCAGGCCACCACGGCCAGCACACCACCTACGCCGAGCGCCAGCACCACCCGGTCGACGGACGGCCGCCCGGTGTGCCGCTCCCCCACCTGCTCGCTCATGCTCCACCCC
>NZ_POUB01000393.1 GCF_003236335.1 Micromonospora deserti | reverse complement strand
GGGTGGCCGTCGGGGTGGGTGTGGTGTCGCCGCCGTTCAGGCCGAAGAAGACCGCGTCCCGGTAGGTCGAGCAGATGGTGTCCAGGAAGAACGCGGCGGTGCTACCGCACTGGTCGGCGCCGGAGCCCGGGTCGACCGGGGTGCCGTGCCCCATCCCGGACACCCGGTAGAGGCGGACGTCGTCGTTGCCGTACACCTCCAGGCTGGTGTTGCCGGGCAGCGACGCGGTGCTGGTCGGGGTCTGCGAGACGCCCCGGACGTTGGTCCACTGGTCGCGCAGTTCGGTGGCGTTGGCCGGGACGACAGTGCCGTCCGAGGTGCCGTGCCAGATGGACACCCGCGGCCGGTTGCCGGTGTAGCCGGGGTAGGCGCTGCGGACCAGGTCGCCCCAGGCGGCCGGGGTCTTGTCCACGCCGCTGTACTGGCAGGTGTTGGTGGTCGCCGGCGGGGAGCAGCGGTAGGGCAGGCCGGCGATGACCGAGCCGGCGGCGAAGACGTCGGGGTAGGTGGCGAGCATGACCGCGCTCATCGCCCCGCCCGCGGAGAGCCCGCTGACGAAGACGCGGCCGGGGTCGGTGCCGTACGTGTTCTTGGCGTAGTCGACCATCTGCTTGATCGACAGCGCCTCGCCCGAGCCGCGCTGGATGTCGCCCTCCACGAACCAGTTGAAGCAGCTCAACGACTGGTTGACGCTCGACTGCTGGGCCACGATCAGGGCGAACTTCCACTGGTCGGCGTACTTCTGCCAGCCCGAGTTGGCGAAGTATCCGGCGGCGTTCTGGGTGCAGCCGTGCAGCAGCACCACGGCCGGGGCGTTGGCCGGCAGGTTGTCCGGCCGGTAGGCGTACATGGCGAGATTGCCGGGATTGGAGCCGAAGCCGGTGACCTGGGTCAGACTGGCGGCCTGGGCGGGAGCGGCGACGGCGGTCACGGCGGCGGCGGCGAGGACGACTCCGGCGACGGCTCCGGTCAGCCGGGTGAACAGGGATGGGTTGCGGCGCACGGGGGCCTCCTGACGGGGGTGTGAACTGGGTCACCCGCGAGTTGCCGAAACGTTAAGGCGGTATGCCATCGATGTGACATAGGCCACCCTCACACATTCACCACCGCGGGCGTGTGTGCCGGTTCCCGACTCGCCACCCCCACCGAGGTTCCGTGTCTGACCGGCGTGTCCAGGTCCGGTTGGTAACGTCCGCTGCGTGCCGACCTCCCCGTCCCTGGCGCCCTCGCCCGCCTCGCCGGCCCGCGTCGTCCGCGACCGCCGGGCCGACCTGATCGTGGCCCTGGCCGCGCTGGCGCTGGCCGGCTGGGTGACCAGCGGGCTGTGGCGGGACCCGAACGTCCGCACCATCACCGTCAACTCCAGCGACCAGGCGCTCTTCGAATGGTTGCTCGCCTTCGGCGGGCACGCGCTCACCCATGGGGAGAACCCGCTCTTCACCCACCTGATCAACGTGCCGGACGGGGTGAACCTCGCCGTCAACACCTCGATCACCGTGTACGCGGCGGTCTTCGCGCCGCTGACGTACCTGATCGGGCCGCCGGCCACGTTCCTGGTGATCCTCACCCTCAACCTCGCCGCCACGGCGCTGGCCTGGTACCTGCTGCTCTCCCGGCACCTGGTGCGCAGCCCTCTCGCGGCGGCGCTCGGCGGGCTGTTCATCGGCTTCTCCCCCGGCATGGTCTCGCACGCCAACGCCCACCTGAACTGGACCGCCGGCTGGCTGGTGCCGCTGCTGATCTGGCGGCTGTTCGCGCTGCGCAGCCCGGGGCGCTGGCTGCGCAACGGCGCGATCCTCGGGGTGCTCGTCGCGGTCGCCTTCTCGATCGCCGCCGAAGGGCTGTTCTTCACCGCGCTCGCGCTCGGCGTCTTCGTCGCGGTGTGGGCGCTGCACCCGGCCAGCCGGGCCGAGGCCCGGGCCGTGCTGCCGACCTTCCTGCGCGGGTTGGCCGTGACCGCCGTGGTCACCGGGGCGCTGCTGGCGTACCCGCTCTGGCTGCACTTCGCCGGCCCGCAACGCTTCCACGGCACCGGCTTCGACGCGGTCATCCACTCCGAGGACGTCGTCGCCTACGGGGCGTACCCGCGCCGCTCGCTCGCCGGCGAGGTGGGGCTCGGCACCCGGCTGGCGCCCAACCCGACCGAGGAGAACTCGTTCTTCGGCGTACCGCTGCTGCTGCTCACCGTCGCCTGCTTCGTGGCGCTGCGGCGCCGGGCCGACCCCGCCCGCCGGGCGACACTGTGGGCGCTGGGCGTGGTCGCCGTGGTCTTCACGGTGCTCTCCTTCGGGCCCGAGGCCAAGGTCGACGGCCGGCGCTTCGACCTGCCGATGCCCTTCGACCTGCTCGGGCACCTGCCGGTGGTCAACGCCGCCCTGCCGGCCCGGCTGGCGCTGGTGGTGGCGCCGGTGATCGGGGTGCTGCTGGCGTACGCCGTCGACGCGCTGCGCGCCCACCCGCCCCGGCACCGGTGGGCCCGGCGGGCCTGGCTGCTCGGCTTCGCGGTGGCGCTGGTGCCCCTGCTGCCCACCCCGCTGCTCACCATCGAGCGCGAGCCGGTCCCGCGGTTCATCACCGCCGGCACCTGGCGGGAGTACGTCTCCCCGCGCGGGGTCCTCACCCCGGTGCCGCTGACCCTGGACGTGTACCCGGACGGCCAGCGCTGGCAGGCGTACGCCCTGGCGCACCGGCAGGGTGAGTTCGCCATCCCGTCCGGGTTCTTCCTCGGCCCGGGCGGCCCGGACGGCCGGGGCCGGATCGGGCCGGTGCCGCGACCCTTCGCGGCGCTGGTCGACCAGGCGGCCCGGTACGGCCAGGTACCGATCGTCACCGAGGGCAGCGTCCGGGAGGTCCGGGCCGACCTGCGCCACTGGCGGGTGGAGGCGGTGGTCCTCGCCGACCAGGTGCACGGGGCGAAGTGGCCGGTCGACGAGGAGGCGGTCCGGCGTACGGTGACCGCGCTGCTCGGCGAGCCCGAGCGGGTGGACGACGTCTGGGTCTGGCGGGTACCGCAGGGCTGAACCTCGCCCGGCACGTCGCGCCACGCGGTGAGCCGGCTCACCCCAGGTGACCGGCGAGTACGGGACTAGGCTGGAGCGGTGACCGCGACGACCTCCGGCCTCACGGCCGTCCACGCCGGTGTCCTCGACTACCAGGCCGCATGGGACGAGCAGCGCCGGCTGCACGAGGCGGTGGTGGCCGGCGAGCAGGGCGACACCGTCCTGCTGCTGGAGCATCCGAGCGTCTACACCGCCGGCAAGCGCACCGAACCGTGGGACCGGCCGATGGACGGCACACCGGTCATCGACGTGGACCGCGGCGGCAAGATCACCTGGCACGGCCCGGGCCAGCTGGTCGGCTACCCGATCGTCCGGCTGCCCGACCCGGTGGACGTGGTCGCCTACGTGCGCCGCACCGAGCAGATGCTGATCGACGTCTGCGCCGAGTTCGGGCTGGCCGCCGGCCGGGTCGAGGGGCGCAGCGGAGTGTGGGTACCCGAGGACGACCGCGGGCCGGCCCGCAAGGTCGCCGCCATCGGCATCCGCGTCGCCCGCGGGGTCACCCTGCACGGCTTCTCGATCAACTGCGACTGCGACCTGGCGTACTTCGACCGGATCGTGCCGTGCGGCATCCGGGACGCCGGGGTCACCTCGCTCACCGCCGAGCTGGGCCGGCCGGTCACCGTGGCCGACGTGCTGCCGGTCGTCGAGCGCCACCTGCCCGCCCTGGTCAGCGCGGCCTGAGCGGCGTCGTGCGGCTCGACCTCGTCACCGTCGTCGTCGCCGAGTACGACCCGGCGATCGCCTTCTTCACCGAGATCCTCGGCTTCGACCTGGTCGAGGACTCCCCGTCGCTGACCAACGACGGCCGGCCCAAGCGCTGGGTGGTGGTCCGGCCGCCCGGGGCGCAGACCGGGCTGCTGCTCGCCCGCGCCGACGGGGACCGGCAGGCGGCCACCGTCGGCGAGCAGGTCGCCGGGCGGGTCGGCTTCTTCCTCCGGGTCGACGACTTCGACGCCACCTGCCGGCGGCTGACCGAGGCGGGCGTCGAGTTCGTCCGCCCACCCCGCACCGAGCCGTACGGCCGGGTGGCGGTCTTCCGCGACATCGCCGGCAACCTCTGGGACCTCCTCGCCCCCCACCTAAGCCC
>NZ_POUB01000392.1 GCF_003236335.1 Micromonospora deserti | reverse complement strand
CCCCACCGCCCCGGCCCGGCGACGCTCAGGCAGCCCGCCGCTTGAGCTTGCGCCGCTCCCGCTCGGAGAGCCCACCCCAGATCCCGAACCGCTCGTCGTGACCGAGAGCGTATTCGAGGCACTCAGTCTTGACCTCACAGCGCGAGCAGATCCGCTTCGCTTCGCGGGTCGAGCCGCCCTTCTCGGGAAAGAACGCCTCCGGATCGGTCTGCGAGCACAACGCCCGCTCCTGCCACTCCGGCGCGTTTCCGAGCAGGTCGGCCACCTCAAGCTGGCCGTCCATCAGATGCCTCCTTGTCGCGCACCGGCGTCATCGCCGCTGCAACCCCCCACGCGAAAGGCGTGCTTGTCCGTCCGGTCCCGATTTGTTGCGTTCCGTGCGAACAACCCCATTCAAATTACACGCGTGTAATGCGTGCGCCGTCAAGCCGAACTTGATAATGGAGTCGCCCTCCCGACACCCTCCGGACGACCACCCCGGTCGCCCGGCCTCGCAACCTGCCCTATCGATTCAGACCCCGGCCGAGTAACGCCCTCCCCGGCGAGTTGCCCGAGTTTTCTCCCGTGGCGTTTCGCCGCCGGCCCGACCGGAGTGGCGGCGGAGCATTCGGGAGATCACCCACCAGGATCGGTTGATCTTGGTGTGGCACAGGTTAGTACGACTCCGCACGGACCGCCCGTCGAGCCGGAAACGCCGACAGCGCCCCGTCCACATTGTGGACGGGGCGCGACGGACGGAGTCGGCGACCGGGCTCAGCCGGCACCCGGTGGCGCACTGCTCGGCCAGACGAACTCGGCGATCACCCCGCCGGCCACCGTGACCGTGCCGGCCGGCGTACGGCCGTCCCACCAGACGGTATACACACCGGCCGGCAGGTCAGGGTAGACAGCACTGTGGAACGTGCCGTCCTGCACCCGGCGTTCCCGCACCGCCGAGTGGGTACGCGGAACGCCCTCCCGGCTGACCTCGATCTCCCGGCCACCCAGGTCGCGTCCGGTGTAGATGATCAGGGCACCGGTGTCGCCGCCCAGGTCGAGCAGGACACTCCCGCTCTCCGACGGCCCGTACGCGTGCTCGTGCATCGCCCGCCTCCTGATCAGGACGACGCCGGCGGGTTGTTGAACCCGTCGTACGGCGTGCCGAGGTAGGGGAAGTTACGCAGGAAGGGTGCGGTCACGTCGGCGGCGCTCAGCCCCGGGGTGACCGCGGCGGCCGCGGCGTCCGGACGGAACGCGCGGTCCACCAGCGGCACGGTGAGCCCGGCGATCGCCCGCAGCGAGATGCTCACCACGTCGTCGGTGACCCGCCGCCCGTTGGGGAATCCGGCCAGGTCCCCGCCCAGCACGCCGAACCGGTCCGGCTTGCGGCTCGGCGGGATCGCGGTGTTCAGCCGGAGCATGTCGGCCTGGACGTCGCCGGTGGCGTTGGTGAAGCCGTCGATCAGCCCCTCGGGGATGCCGGTGAGCAGGATCGCCACCAGGTCGGCCCGGGCCTTTTTCGTTTTGTTCAACCGGTCCAAGTTGGGGAAGACGTCCGGGTAGAGCGCCGGCAGCAGCGCGGCCAACTCCGGCTGCTCGACGAACCGGGCGAACCGCTTGTCCTCCGACGGTGGCAGCGAGTTCCACAGGTCCTTCTGGGACATCGGCACGACGACCTCGTTGAACAGCGGATTGCCCAACCTGGACACCTGGGTGAAGGGGCCGGCGGCGGTGTCCGCGGCGACCCGGTCACCGAGGACCTTCACCTGCTGCCGCGACGCCGAGGTCCAGACACCGATCACCGAGGCGGCGTCACCGACGCCGTAGCGGTTGGCCCGGCGGCGCACCTTGTTCAGCGGTACCTGGATCGCGATGCTGTGCACGTTCATCCGGTCCGTGGCGTTGACCGGCTCCCCCTCGGCCTTGAATATCTTCTTGCCGGCCACGTGCAGCTGCTGGAACGGCCGCAGCGTACCCAGGTCGAAGATGGCACCGAGGTCGACGAAGAAGCCGTCCGCCCGTTGCCCGGCGAAGACTCGCTCCCCTGTGGAGAGCGAGAACGTCGCCTGACGGACCAGTTCGGCGTACCGCGGGGTGGACAGCGGCCCCACGTTGCACGGCGGGCACGGCAGCTTGTGCGCCAGCCGGTGCTCCCGGCCGTCGGCGATCCGGGTCAGGCTGTAGAACTGCCGCCGGTTCCAGTTCTTGCTGTCCAGCGACTCGATCGGGCCGGTGTTGTAGAGAAAACTGTTCGGATTCGTGACCTCGGTGGTGAATTCGAACCGGTAGCTGACATCGGCCTGGCCGTCACCGTCGTTGTCGATATGGATCTCGTACCGCACGTCGTCACCGAACTCGAAGAAGTTCGGGCCGCCCGCCGGAAGTTGCAACGGCACATAGTTGGCGATCAACGTCACCGAGTCGGGGCGGTCGGGGCTGACGAAGGCGTACAGGTCGGAGCTGTCGGCGACCGGATCCTTGGCTATCTCCGGGGCCTCACGGTGGGAAGACATGGCGGACCAACCTCACTGAGCGGGAAAGGATCGAAGGCCGGCCGGGCGCCGGGAGCCCGCGCCGGGCCGGAGGATGTTCGAGGGTGCGGAGCCGGGGTCAGCGCCGGGCGGCACGCCGCAGCCGGTCCGCCAGACCGCGGTCGCGTACCTCGATCCGGGAAGCGCCGACGAAGACGTCCATGGTCCCGGAGGCGGCGTCGCGCAGGTGCACGACGATCGGCTCGTCGGCGCCCGCCCCCGCACCAGGAGCGTTCTGCGCGGCCGACAGGCCCGGCACGGTGAGGGCGGCCGCGCCGAGTGTGGCGCTCGCCGCCGCGGTCAACGTCTGCCGGCGGGTCAGTCGCGGCCAGGGCCGCTTCCGCTGATCACTGGTCATGGGCAACCTTTCCGGCGGCGGCGCGAGCGCGCCCGCGATGACGGACCGGGGAGCCCGGCGCGCACGTGCGGGCGCCGCCGGCCCCGGTGAGGGGTCGCCGGCGGCGATCCTCGCCGCAACCGCCGCCGGCATCGACTGGTACGGCCGGCGGCGGGGAAAGGTTCGACGCTACCGGCGCGCGTGACCGTACGCGGTCGTCCGCTTGCGGGCCGGTCGTCCGGCGGCCGCCGCGATGGCGACCAACTGTTCCTCGGTACGGGCGGAGCCGTTGCCGGAGCCGGCCATCCGGGAGATCGTTTCCTCCATCAGCGTGCCGCCGAGGTCGTTGCAGCCGCCCTGGAGCATCGCCACCGTGCCCGAGTCGCCGAGCTTCACCCAGGAGCACTGGATGTTGGGGATCCGGCCGTACAGCAGCAGCCGGGCCATCGCGTGCACGACGCGGTTCTCCCGCCAGGTGGGCCCGGGGCGGGCGATGCCGGCGAGGTAGATCGGGGCGTTGGTGTGCACGAACGGCAGCGCGACGAACTCGGTGAACCCGCCGGTGCGGTCCTGCACCCCGGCCAGCACCCGGAAGTGCGCGAGCCACTGCCCCGGATGGTCGACGTGGCCGTACATCATCGTGGAGCTGGATCGAATGCCCAGCTCGTGGGCGGTGCTGACCACCTCGACCCAGGCGGCGGCCGGCAGCTTGCCCTTGGTCAGCACCCAGCGCACGTCGTCGTCGAGGATCTCCGCGGCGGTGCCCGGGATGGTGTCCAGCCCCGCGTCGCGCAGCCGGGTCAGCCACTCCTTCACCGGCACGCCGGCCTTGGCGGCGGCCGTGACAATCTCCATCGGCGAGAACGCGTGCACGTGCATCCCCGGCACCCGCGCCTTGATCGCCCGGACCAGGTCGGCGTAGATCGTCACCGGCAGCTTCGGGTCGATGCCGCCCTGCAGGCATACCTCGCTGGCACCGGCCGCCCACGCCTCGGCGGCCCGGTCGGCGACCTGCTCCACCGACAGCCGGTACGCGTCGGCGTCCCGCTCCCGCTGCGCGAAGGCGCAGAACCGGCAGCCCACGTAGCAGACGTTGCTGAAGTTGATGTTGCGGTTGACCACGTAGGTGACGTCGTCCCCGACGGCGTCGCGGCGGACGTCGTCGGCGATCCGGCACAGCTCGTCCAGCGCCGGCCCGTCCGCGCCGAACAGCGCCAGCGCCGCCGTCTCGTGCCTCGCGTCGAGCAGCGCGGCCGGGTCGTCGGCCGCCAGCCGCAGTCCGGCGCGCAGCTCCGCGCCCTGTCTCTTATACACATCTCCGAGCC
>NZ_POUB01000391.1 GCF_003236335.1 Micromonospora deserti | reverse complement strand
GGTCGCGCTGACCGTCGCCCGGGTGGCGTTGACCTGGCCGCTGGTCGCGGCGGCGCTCGCGGTGAGCTGGGTGGCGGTGCGCCGGTCGCTACCGGCCGGCCATCCGGGGCTGCGCCACCCGGTCACGCCGGTGGCGGGGCGGGCGCCGGAGGAGTGAGGGAGAGGCCGCCACGGGGGGAGCGGCCTCTCCGGTGACGTACGTTACTCCGTCGGGGTCCCGCGTGTGATCCCGTGGCGGTCACTTTTTCGGGCTTTTTGCAGTGGTCGCATATCCGGGTGGTGGGGTGGGCCGGCCGATCCGCTGCGTCAACCGGATGGCCGGCCCACCCCGGCCTGACCGTGGGTGTCAGGCCGGGCGCCGACCGGGCGGGCAGGTTCCCCCGCCACCCGGTCGGCCTCCGGGGCGGACGGTCACGCCGCCCACCCGGAGCAGCCGGTTCAGCCGTTCGGGAACAGGCGGCCGTAGTCGGCGTACGCCATGGCGACGTCGGCCTGCGCCCAGAACCGGTGGTAGTTGAAGGTCGGCTCGGGGCCGCCGTTCAGGTACGCCTGGACCTTCGGCCAGGCCGGGTCGTTCTTGTAGAACGACCGGATGTCGACGAAGCTCTTACCCGCGGCGATGGCGTCGCCGTTGGCCATGGTGCCCGTCCAGCCCGGCGGGACGTACAGGCCCTGGCCGGTGGCGGCGTCGTAGACATCGTCGAAGCGCCGGTAGTCGCCGCGCTTCTCGGTGGTCGAGACGCCCTGGGTGTCGCTGGCCGCGTGCAGCGCGTCCAGCAGCCCCTTGGCCGTGTTCTTCGCCGCGGCGTTGCCGGACTTCGCGCCGTACGCGATGAGCGTCCGCGCGTACGCGGCGGCGACGCCGACGTCCTGGCCCTTGACCGTGACCTCGACGTGCAGGTTGGTGTTGGGCTGCGGGTTGCTCGGGTTCCAGGTGTTCGGCTGGCCGGTCCACCTCATGTCCGACGGGATCGACCAGTTGGCGCCGAGCGTGGTGTTGGCGATGGCCCAGGGCACCCACTTGTCCAGCAGTGCCTTGGCCCGGGCGTTGCCGGTCTGCAGGTACAGCTCGGCGATGCGCTGCATCGACCACGCCTGCATGCCGAACCACTGGTTGGACGGCGGGTCGTTGTAGACCGGGTCGACGTCGTAGTACATGCCATAGAAGGTCGACGTGCCGGCCGGCGGCTGACCGTAGTGGCCGCCCCAGCTGTTCGTCGCGCCGCCGGCGATGCCGCCCTCGGCGGACTGGAGCCAGGTGTAGAACTCCAGCTGCCGCTCGAAGCTCTTCGTCCAGTCGTCGACCGCGGTCGGCGACTTCGGCTTCAGCTCGGCCACATTGGTCAGTGCCCAGGCCGCGAAGGGGTTCTGGTAGCCGAAGTGGTTGTGGCTGGAGCCGATCCGCCAGGACCAGTTCTGGTTCGTCTCGTACGCGCCGCCCCAGGCGTAGTACCAGGACATCAGGTAGTGCGCCGAGTCCTTGCCGGTGCCGGCGGAGCAGGTGCTCGCACCGACGCAGTTACCGATCTTCTTGAAGTACTTGTCGAACATGGCGTAGCGCAGGTAGTCGCCCATCTTGGCGGCCTTGGCCACGGTGGCGGCCACGTCGGCCGCCTTGCCCTGCTCCTTGGCCCAGGTCAGCGCCCAGTACGCGGCCTGCACGGCCCGGGCGTCGGCGTCCGGCGCGTTGGTGTACTTCCACTGCTTGGCCGGGGCGTTGGACTCCTTGATGAACAGGTCCAGGTAGCCGTACTGGCCACCGTGCGCGAAGGTGTCGCAGGACGGCTGCGGCACGGTCTCCCAGACCGACTCCTGGGTGCCCCGCTGGAACGTGTTGATGTACGCCGGCCGGGTGGTGCCGTCGCCGCAGCGGCCGTAGCCGTAGACGTTGTCCACGTCGAGCAGCCAGTGCATGCCGTAGATGTCACCGGTGCCGTAGGCGGACTGCAGTTCGGCGCGGAGCGGGTCCTGACCGACCGGCACCGACGGCTCCAGAGCGGAGGGGTACTGGTTGGGCAGGTCGTGCTCGGCGGCGTACTGCGGGGTGCCGGCCGCACCGGCGGTGGGCTGGTCGGCGTGCGACGGGATGATGTACTTCTCCATCACCGTCCAGGCATTGTTGAACGGCGCCCAGTTCTGCGTCACCCGCCCGTACTGGGCCTCCAGCCACAGCCAGAAGCTGAACGCCTCGGAGGTGGTCTGGTGGCCGTGGTCGGGCGCCTCGACGATCAGCGTCTCGATGGAGTGGTAGGGCACGCCCTCCGGGCTGAAGTAGCCGGAGTTCTTAATCTTGCCGTACTGGGCCAGGAACCGCTCGATGTACTCGTTGTCGCCGCCGCCCGGGGTGTCGTTGTCGATCTCCGTGGCGGTGATCGCGAGGGGCGCGTAGCCGGTGGCCGAGGCGGTGAGGGTGGCGGTGCCGCCCATGGTGTCGGCGTCCTCCGCGGCCGCGACGGTCACGGCCACCCCGGTGTTCCAGTTGCTCGGGGTGAGGGTCACCGAGGCCGGCGAGACGGTGATGTCGGGGTCCCCGCTGCGGGTCAGCGACACCGGGACGTTGCCGGACGGCGCCGCGCTGAGCGTGAGCCTGACCGCGGAACTGCCGCCCTCGGCCACGCTCACCGCCGACGGGGTGGCCACCAGCACCGGCCCGGACGCCGGGGTCACGGTGAACGACCGCTCCGCGGTGGCGGTCAGGTTGGCGTTGTCGTACGCCTTGGCCTGCACGGTGTAGGAGCCGGCCGGCAGGTCTTCGAGGGTGTAGCCGTACGGGGCGGTGGTGTCGGTGTTGACCAGCAGGCCGTTGCGGTAGAACTCGACCTTGCTGATCGTCCCGTCCGGGTCGCTGGCGGTGGCGGTCAGCGGCACGTCGGCCGGGGCCTCGAACGGGCCGTTGGGCTCGCTGAGCGCGACGGTGGGTGGCTGCTGCGGCGCGCCGCCGCAGGTGACCCCGTTGACCGCGAAGGAGGTCGGCTTGGGGTTGCTTCCGCTGTGCGAGCCGTTGAAGCCGATGTTGGTGGTCGCGCCGGTGCCGAGGCTGCCGTTCCACGACTCGTTGGTGGCGGTGACCTGGTTGCCGCTCTGGCTCCACCGCGCCGACCAGCCCTGGGTCACCCGCTGGTCGCCGGGGAAGGCGAACGTCAGGGTCCACCCGTTGATCGGGTCGCCGAGGTTCCTGATGGTGATGTTCGCGGTGAAGCCGGTGTTCCAGTCGTTGGTCGCGTAGACCACGTCGCAGGCCGGGGCGGCCTGCGCGGCGCCGGCCGGCAGGGTGACCCCGCCGACGGCCAGCGCGGTGGCGGCGACCATCGCCAGCCGGCGACGTCTTGCCCGATCTCTCATGTGCGCGGTGTCTCCTCGGACCAGGCCGGGGGTGGGCCCCGGCGGGGCGCCTGTCCGCGTGCGGTGCGAGGCGCCCGAGGGATGGTGGTCGCCCCGGCCCGGTCGGGGAATGCGGCGGATCGCGCTGCGGTGTCGCAGGCCGTCCGCCGGTGGTGGGGTGCCGTGCCGGCTGTGCCGGATGCCCTCGGCGACCCGCTCACGCGAGCTGGCTCCGCGTCGCGGTCGGTCGACAGTCTGCCACGCTTGGAAGCGCTCCCACAAGCATTCCCCGCCACCGCAAGCAGCTAGATGTTTCGATCTCGTTTTGGGGCTTTCACAAACCGGTGACGAGCGTTACAGTCGCAAGCATCGTCAATGGGAGCGCTTCCATCGACAGAGTTCCAACTGGAAGATCGCCTGGGAACCCCGTCCGCCCGACGGAGGCCCGGCGGAACAAGCCCGAGGGCTGACGGCGGGCCAGCCCGGACGCCGCCGCCAGCCCATCATCCCGCCAACGTGGAGGGAGGTGGATCCTCAAGCCACTCGCGTGGCCCGGCTCCCGCGCGACACGCACGACAGGACGCCAATACCGCTCGTGCGTGTGCAGCAACGGTGGGGACGGGGGTTGCCCTCCCCCGTCCCCACACTAAACCCCCGTTCACGATGGGAAAAGAGGCCTACGGGACGGCTCCGTGACGCCGCCCGGCCGGCCTCGTCAGCTACCCCGCCCGGCCGGTCGACACTCCGGCGCCCGGCGACCTTCCGGCGTCCCGCGCGGCCGCCCCCGCCGACGCGCCGCCGCACCACACCGCTCGCGGTGCCCGCTACGCCGGCCGTAGCACCGGCGTCCCGCTGTCGCATCGCCACCACGGCGTACGCCACTCGCGCCATCCCCACCC
>NZ_POUB01000390.1 GCF_003236335.1 Micromonospora deserti | reverse complement strand
CGCCCCCACTGATGCCCCCGGCGGACCGCTGGCGGCTGCACGACCTGCCCGACGGGCGCGGGCTCGCCGCGCTGCTCGACCTGCTCTTCGGGCTGGCCGCCGACCGTGCCGAACCCGCCGCCGCGGCGGACGCCCGCTGGGTGGGCCGCGACACTGTCGGGGCGGAACCGGTGGACATCATCGAGGCGGCACCACCCGGCACCGCAGCACCGCCCGGCAGCAGCCCGCCGGACGCCTCCCCCTCGCCGCTGGCGGCGGAGCGCCCGCGTTACTGGGTCGACCGGGATGCCCGGCTGCACCGGCTGGAGATCCGGCTGCCCCACGTCGGCCCGGTCACCGTGCAGCTGAACCGGACCAACCGGCCGACGCTGCGGCCGGTCGACGCGCTCGGCGGTCGGCCCGGACTGCCCCGCGCCCTCACCGCCGCCGAACATGACCGGCTGGGCCGGCTGCCGGAGCGGCTGCGGGCCCGCGGCGGCGCCACCGTGACGCTGACCGCGCCCCTCGACGCGACCACGAACCTGCGGGGCGCCGGGTGGCTGAGCTGGGCCGGGCGGAGGGCCTACCTGGCCGTCGCCGACCTGCGCGCACCCGACCACCGGACGCTGCTGCGGCAGGACAGCGCTGGCGCGGCCCGGGCCCAGGTGCCGGCCGGCACGGTGCCGGGCACCGTGGAGGAGCCGGGGCGCCCGCCGCTGCCACCCCCGGTTGTGCACTGGCAGGCCGGTCCGCCGGGCGACGACCTGGGCCGGCTGATCGACGCGGCGCTACGGGCGGGCGGTACGGCCAGCCAGCGGGCCACCGCCAAGCGGCTGCGCGGGGACAGCCTCGCCGGGAGGACGGTGGATGTGATCAAGCTGCGCACGTCCCGGGGACCGCTGCGCTACTGGATCGACCGCTCCGGGCTGCTCCGCCGGCTGGAGCTGCGGACCCGACCGGGCGCCTGGGCGCAGCTCGACCTCGAACCCGGCCCGGTGCCCCGGCTGCCGGCCGCCCCGGCCCGGCCGTCCCGGTCGGCAGCCGACCGCTGACCGGTCAGGGCCGCCAGCCGGTCTGCGCCGCCCACACCTCGGCCCGCAGGAGCTCCTCGTCGAAACACGGGTCGGTGGCGGTGGCGTAGGTGGTGCTCTCCGGCGCCGAGGCGGCCAGCTCCCGCCTCAACAGCAGGTACGCCGCCCGCCGGCCCGGGTCGGCTCGCAGGTGGTCCCGCAGCAGCAGGGCGTACCGCCAGCCCGGGGAGTCGACCGCACGGATGTGCAGGTTGACCGGGCGGGCCGGATCGGCGCTGCCGTGCAGCCGCTTCTCCCACCGGCCGCTACCGGCCGGCCGCGGACTGTCCCACCACTCGCCGGGCAGGCGCGGGAAGCCGGCCGCCGCGAGCCGCTCGGCCAGCGGGCCGTCGGCGTCGGCGAGGGTCGGCACCGCGAGCTGGATGTCGATCACGTCCTTGGCGGCGAGCCCGGGAACCGCCGTCGAGCCGACGTGGTCGATCCGCGGGTCGGCGGGGGCGACCGCGTGGCGGATCCGCGCGGCCAGCCGCGCGTACTGCTGGGGCCAGGCCGGGTCGGCCGTGGCCAGCTCGACGCGGGGCGGCCGGACGGCCCGCCGCTCGCGCAGGTTCGCCGCGTAGGGCAGCAGCCGCTCGTGCCACAGCGCGTCGACCTCCGTGTGCAGCTCGGCCAGGCCGGCGTCGTTGGTCAGCACCACGTCCGCCGCCGCCCGGCGGCGGGCGTCGTCGGCCTGCGCGGCGATCCGCCGCTCGGCCTCCGCGCGGTCCATGCCCCGGTGGCGGGCCAGCCGCGCCAACCGGATCGGCACCGCCGTCTGCACCACGACCACCAGGTGGTACGTGGGCGCGAGCCCCACCTCGACCAGCAGCGGCACGTCGTTGACCACGATCGCGTCGGCCGGGGCCGCGGCGGCCAGCTCGGCGGTACGGGCCCGGACGCGGGGATGGGTGATCGCCTCCAGCCGGCGGCGCGCGGCCTCGTCAGAAAAGACCATCGCGCCCAGGGCCGCCCGGTCGAGGGCCCCGTCGGCGTCGAGCACCCGGTCGGAGAAAGCCTCGACGATCTCGGCCAACCCTTCGGTGCCCGGCGCCACCACCTCCCGCGCGATCCGGTCGGCGTCGATGACCACCGCGCCCAGCTCGGCCAGCCGGGCCCCGGCGGCGCTCTTGCCCGAGCCGATCCCCCCGGTCAACCCCACCATCAGCACCGCACCAGTCAACCCGATCACCCCGCCCGTGCCAAACCGGCACCCGCTGGCAGTCCCCGACCTGGTCAGACCGGCGAGCCGGGCGCGGGCCGGACGGACGTCGGGCGCGAGACACGCGAGGGCCCCGCCCCCGGCGACCCGGTGGAACCGGATCACGGGGACGGGGCCCGTCGTCGTCAGCGGGTCACTTGCCGCCGGCGAGCTTCTCCCGCAGCGCGGCGAGCGCCTCGTCGGTGGCCAGGGTGCCGGACGGCTCCTCGGCCTGCCGGCTCGGGGCCGGGGTGGTCGAGGTGGCGCCACCGGCGGCGGCCGCCGCCGGCGGGTTGGCAGCGGCCTCCGCGTCGGCGGCCCGAGAGGTCTGCACCTGCTTGGTGTGGGCCTCCCAGCGCTGACGGGCCTCGGCGTACTGCTGCTCCCACGTCTCGCGCTGCTTCTCGTAGCCCTCGAGCCACTCGCCCGTCTCCGGGTCGAAGCCCTCCGGGTAGATGTAGTTGCCCTCGGCGTCGTAGGTCGCCGCCATGCCGTAGAGGGTCGGGTCGAAGTGCTCCTCGCCCTCGACGAAGCCCTCGTTGGCCTGCTTGAGCGACAGCGAGATCCGCCGGCGCTCCAGGTCGATGTCGATGACCTTGACCATGACCTCGGAGCCGACCTGGACGACCTGCTCCGGGATCTCCACGTGCCGCTCGGCCAGCTCGGAGATGTGGACCAGGCCCTCGATGCCGTCGTCGACCCGGACGAAGGCGCCGAACGGCACCAGCTTGGTGACCTTACCCGGCACGATCTGCTGGATCGCGTGGGTGCGGGCGAACTGACGCCACGGGTCCTCCTGGGTCGCCTTCAGCGACAGCGAGACCCGCTCGCGGTCCAGGTCGACGTCCAGGACCTCGACCTCGACCTCCTGGCCCACCTCGACGACCTCGGACGGGTGGTCGATGTGCTTCCAGGACAGCTCGGAGACGTGCACCAGACCGTCCACGCCGCCGAGGTCGACGAACGCGCCGAAGTTGACGATCGAGGACACGACGCCCTTGCGGACCTGGCCCTTCTGCAGCTTGTTGAGGAACTCGGTGCGCACCTCGGACTGCGTCTGCTCCAGCCAGGCCCGGCGGGACAGGACCACGTTGTTGCGGTTCTTGTCCAGCTCGATGATCTTGGCTTCGAGCTCGCGGCCGACGTACGGCTGCAGGTCACGCACGCGCCGCATCTCGACCAGGGACGCGGGCAGGAAGCCGCGCAGCCCGATGTCGAGGATGAGGCCACCCTTGACAACCTCGATGACCGAGCCGCGGACGACGCCGTCCTCGTCCTTGATCTTCTCGATGGTGCCCCACGCCCGCTCGTACTGAGCGCGCTTCTTCGAGAGGATCAGACGCCCCTCCTTGTCCTCCTTCTGGAGGACAAGGGCCTCGATGTGGTCGCCGACCGACACCACCTCGGCCGGGTCCACGTCGTGCTTGATCGACAGCTCCCGAGAGGGGATGACACCCTCGGTCTTGTAGCCGATGTCGAGCAGGACCTCGTCCCGATCGACCTTGACGACGGTGCCTTCGACAATGTCGCCGTCGTTGAAGTACTTGATGGTCTCGTCGATCGCGGCGAGGAAAGCTTCCTCGGAGCCGAGGTCGTCGACGGTGACCTTGGTGGCGCTCGAGGGGGCCTCGATGCTGCTCGTCATGTGGGCGGTTGCTCCGGTCGGATGGGTTGTCACTGCAGGCTTACGTCGCGGTGACCTGTTCGCGCGAGCGGATCCGTCGCCGGGCACACCGAACGATCGCTGAGTGGGATCATGATGTGGCTCCGTCGACCGCGCACCTGCTCCCTGCCGAGGCACACGATCCGCGAGCGCATCGTCTAGCCTACCCGCTGCATTACCACAGCGTGCAAGCCCTCCCGCCTCTCTGACGGCCTCATCAGCTGCGAAAGCGGAGATTTCGACCGCCGGACGCCTCCGGTGTCACCCGGGTCACACCCGTCCCACCGGAGGCGGTAGCGGGCGAGGTCCTTCCGCCTCCCCCCGAGA
>NZ_POUB01000038.1 GCF_003236335.1 Micromonospora deserti | reverse complement strand
CCCCAGCCCGACCCCGACCACCTCGCCGACCCCGGCGCCCACGCCGACCGCCACCCCGACCAGCACGCCGGCCCCGGGCGGCACCTGGACGGCGGGCCGGGCCTACCAGGTCGGAGACCAGGTCACCTACGGCGGGTCGACCTACCGCTGCCGCCAGGCGCACACCGCGATCGCCGGCTGGGAACCGCCGAACGTGCCGGCCCTCTGGTCCCAGGTCTGACCGTACGGGTGCGGCCCGTGCCCGGCGCGCCGCACCCGGCAACCCGCCAGCGAACGGAGAACCCAGTGCCACGCCTGCCCGCGGTCGTCCTGCTCGCCGCCCTGCTGACCGCCGGCTGCGCCGACCAGCCGGCGCCGCCTCCACCGGCGGCGTCCCCGCCGTCGTCCGCCGCCGCGGACGACGGCGCGGTCAGCGGGGTGGACGTGCTGTTCCTGACCATGATGGTGGCCCACACCGAGCAGACGCTGGAGATCGCGCGGCTGGGGCGGGGCCGGGTGGCCGACGGCGAGCTGCGCATGCTCGTCGCCGCCATCGAGGTGACCGAGACCGACGAGCTGGCCACCATGCGCGGGTGGCTGCGCGACGCCGGCCCGGCCGCCACCGCCCACCGGCACGACCACGCCGGGCACGCCGACGCCGGCGACCTCGCCCGGTTGCGGACCGCCGCGGCCGGCGAGGTGGACGAGGTGCTGCTCGACGTGCTCACCGCCCACCAGAAGGCGGGCGCCGACCTGGCCCGGGCACACCTGGACGCCGGCACCAGCCAGCGGGTGCGTGAGCTGGCCCGGCGCATCGAGCGGTCGCGGACCGCCCAGGTCGAGTTGATGGCGGGTCTGCCGGCCGCCCGCCGGTGAGCGCCCGTACGCCGATGGCCCGCCGCGGCTGGACCCGGACCCCGCCGGAAGGTACCCGGCGTGGGCCAACCGGCCCCGGGCCGCGGTGCCCCACCGGTGGCGTCGACGGCGCTGACCGGGACGTCACCGGCGCCGGGGCCTCAGGCGGCGGGTCGCGGCTCCAGCCGGATGGAGACCGAGTTGACGCAGTGCCGGGTGTCCTTCGGGGTGAACCCCTCGCCCCGGAAGACATGGCCCAGGTGGCTGTCGCAGCGGGCGCAGCGGATTTCCGTCCGCGTCATGCCGAGGCTGGAGTCCTCCACCTCCTTGACCCGGCCAGGGATGGCGTCGTCGAAGCTCGGCCAGCCGCAGTGCGAGTCGAACTTCGTGTCGCTGGAGAAGAGCTCCAGCCCGCACGCCCGGCAGTGGTAGACGCCGGGGGCCTTGGTGTTGACGTACTCACCGGTCCACGGGCGTTCGGTGCCCGCCTCGCGCAGCACCCGGAACTCCTCGGGGCTGAGCCGGACCCGCCACTCGTCCTCGGTGCGGGGCAGTTCGCTGTCGTCGAGACTCACCCACCAACGGTACGCCGGACGCCGGCACCATCGCATATGGTCGCGGGATGGGTGGCACCACCAAGGCGCCGGTCACCGAGATCGAGGTGGCCGGGCACACCGTACGGCTGACCAGCCCGGACCGGATCATCTTCCCGCAGCGCGGCTTCACCAAGGCCGACGTCTTCCACTACTACCTCGGGGTCGGCGAGGGGATCATGCGCGCGCTGCGCGACCGTCCCACCACGTTGCAGCGCTTCCCGGAGGGTGTCGAGGGAGAGGCGTTCTACCAGAAGCGGGTGCCCACCCGGGGCGTGCCGCCGTGGCTGCGGACGGCCACGATCAGCTTCCCGAGCGGGCGCAGCGCGGCCGAGCTCTGCCCGGTCGACGTGGCCCACGTCGCCTGGGCCGCGCAGATGGGCACCGTGGTGTTCCACCCGTGGCCGGTCCGCGCCGCCGACACCGACCGCCCCGACGAGCTGCGCGTCGACCTCGACCCGCAGCCCGGCACCGACTTCGCCGACGCCGCGGCGGCCGCCGGGGAGCTGCGTGCCGTACTCGACGAGCTGGGCGTGACCGGCTGGCCGAAGACTTCCGGCGGCCGGGGCGTGCACGTCTACCTGCGCATCCAGCCGCGCTGGACGTTCGTCGAGGTACGCCGGGCCACCATCGCGCTGGCCCGCGAGCTGGAGCGGCGCCGGCCGGAACTGGTCACCACCGCCTGGTGGAAGGAGGAGCGCGGCGCCCGGGTCTTCGTCGACTACAACCAGATGGCCCGGGACCGGACGATCGCGTGCGCGTACTCGCTGCGGGCCAACGCCCGGGCCACCGCCTCCACCCCGGTCACCTGGGACGAGCTGCCCGACGTCGACCCGGACGACTTCGACCTGCGTACCGTCCCGGCCCGGCTGGCCGAACGCGGCGACCCGCACACCGCCATCGACGACAGTCCCTGGGACATCACCCCCCTGCTGGAGTGGGCCGACCGGGACGCGACCGCCGGCCAGGGCGACCTGCCCTACCCGCCGGAGTACCCGAAGATGCCCGGGGAGCCCAAGCGAGTGCAACCCTCCAGGGACCGCGACCGCCCCCGCTGACACACGGCCGCCGGCCGCGACCCGAGCCCGGATCGTGGCCGGCGGGGCTGCCCCCGCGCCACCGCGCCGGAACGGCCGCAGGCCGCCATCCCCGACCTCCCAGGGTAACGATCAAGTAACGGGCGCGAACCTTTCCGGACCCGTCGCTGCTTTACCTGGTCGTCGGCCCGACGGGGGCCAGGGGAGGCGTCGGATGAAGCTGGTGTGGAGGCGGGCGCGCGCGGCACGGGGTCTGCTGCTCGCCGCGGTGGTCGCGGCGCTGGTGGCGGTCGCGTTGGTCACCGGGCTCTCCGACTACAACCGCCGGGCCGTCGAGGCCGGGCAGCGGGCGCTGCTCGCCGGCGCGTCCGTCGAGGAGCGCAGCGTGCTGATCAGCGGCTCCGGGGGCCGCGACGCCGCGGAGTTCGCGGCGCGGGACCGGGCGGTGCGCGACGGGTTCGCCGCCGGCCTGGGTGGCGCGCCGGTCACCGTCACCGGCGCCCGATACGGCAACGGCCGGGAACTCACCGGTGACCTCGGCCCGCTGGTCCGGGCGGACGACGACCCCATCTTCGCCAACCTGGCCACCCTGGACGACCTGCCGGCCCACGCCGACCTCGCCAGCGGCGCCTGGCCCACCCCGGGCGCGAACCCGCTGCAGGTGACGCTGCCCGAGCGGGTCGCCGGCGCACTGGGGATGACCGCCGGGGACCGGGTGCCGCTGCGGGACCGCAGCTCCGGCCGGTCCGGCGAGGTGGTGCTCGCCGGGACGTGGCGCCCGCGCGACGCGTCCGACCCGTACTGGCGGCTGGCCCCGGGCCTGACCACCGGCAGCCCCGTCGACGCCGGCACCTCGCTGGGGCCGTTCGCGTTCGACGCCGCCGACTTCGTCGCGGCCTTCCCCGGCTCGGTGTCGGCCTCCTGGGTGGTCGAGCCGGACCTCGCGGCGGCGGTCGGGGCGGGACGGCTGCCCGACGTGCGGCAGGCGGTGAGCGGCGTGGTCGCCGACGTTCCCGAGGCGGCCGGGCTCGGCTCCTCCGCGCAGACCGTCACCTCGATGGAGCGGCTGCTCGACCGGGTCGCCCGGGCCGACCTCGTGGGGCGATCCTCGCTGACCACCCCGCTGCTGCTGATCGTCGTCCTCGGCGGGTACGCGCTGGTGCTGGTCGCCGCGCTGCTGCACGAGGACCGGCGGAACCAGACCGCCCTGCTGCGGGCCCGGGGCGCGGCGCGCCGCCAGTTGGCCGGCCTCGCCGCCCGGGAGGCGACCCTGGTCGTGCTCCCCGCCGCGGTGCTCGGCCCGCTGCTGGCCGGTGAGGCGCTGCACCGCCTGGCGGGCGGTGGCCCGACGGATCTGACGCTCGCCGCCGGCGACCCCACCCCGCTCTGGGCGGCGGCCTTCGCCACCGCCGCCGGCTGCCTCGTCGCGATGGTCGTGCCGACCCTGCGCGGGGCCGAAACGTACGTGGCCGACATGGCGGCCCGGTCCCGCCCCACCCGGTCGGCCACCGTGCAGCGGGCCGGCCTCGACCTGGCACTGGTCGGGTTCGCGGTGCTCGCCTGGGTGCAGCTGCGCCAGTACTCCTCGCCGCTGGCCGGCGCGGGCGGGCGGCTCGGGGTGGACCCGCTGCTGGTCGCGGCGCCGACGCTGGGGGTGCTGGCCGGCGCGGTCGTGGCGCTGCGGCTGCTCCCACCGGCGACCCGGTTCGCCGAGCGGTTCGTCGACCGCCGTCCGTGGACGGCGACCATGCTCGGCATGTGGCAGGCGGGCCGGCGGCCGCACGCCGGCCCGGTGCTGCTGCTCGCCCTCGCCGTGGGTGGCAGCACCCTGGCCTGGTCCCTGGTAACCACGGGCGAGCGGTCCCAGCTCGACCAGGCCGACCACACCGTCGGCGCCGACCTGCGGCTGGTCGAGCGCGACGGCACCGGGCCGGACGACCGGGCGGGGCGGCTCGCGGCGCTGACCGGTGTGCACCGGGCGCTGCCGGCATGGCGGGACGAGGTGCGCCTCGGCCGCGCCGACCTGCCGGCGACGGTGGTGAGCCTCGATGCGGCGGGCGCGACGGACGTGGTGCGGCTCAACGACCGGCTGGCCGACGAGCCGGTGCCCGCGCTCTTCGACCGGCTGACCCGGGCGCGTGGCGCCCCCGCCGGCGTCGAACTGGCCGCCGGCACCCGGTCGGTCACCGGCACCGTCCGCACCCCGGTGCGTGACCCCCTGTTCCCGCACCCGATCGCCGTGTCGGTGCTGCTCACCCGGGCCGACGGGCTGGCCTTCCGGCTACCGCTGGCCACCGCCGGCAGCGACGGCCGGCCGGTGCCGTTCACCGTCGCGCTGCCCGACGCCGGGGACGGAACCCTGCGGCTGGCCGGCTTCGAGGCCGACGGCGGCGACGTGGCCGGCACGGCGTACCGGCTGGAGGTGAGCAACCTGCGGCTGGTCGGCGCCGACGGTGCGGCCAGGCCCGCGCAGCTCGGCGACGGCTGGGTGGCGACCAACGGCGACCCGGCGGGCGACCTGGACATCTCCGCCACGGCCCGCGGGCTGACCGCCGAGCACCGGGTCACGGTGCTGCCGGGCGGCCGGTTCGCCCGCCAGCTGCCGTCCCGCTTCGTGGTGGTGCCGGCCGGCGAGAACCGACCCGTGCCGGCGCTGATGACCCCGGCGGTGCGTGACGCGCTGAGCCTGCGTACCGGCGACACCGTCATCCTGGCGCTCTCCGGCGCGTCGGTGCCGGTCACGCTGGTCGGCGAGGTGGACGCGGTGCCGTCGGCCAGCGGGGAGGGAGTGCTGCTGGACCTGCCCGCGGCGACGGACTGGTTGGTCCGGGACCGGGGCGCCGTCCGGCCGGTGCCGGAGTGGTGGCTGTCTACCGACGCCACCGGGCACGCGGCGGCGGCCGGCGCGGCGGCCGACCTGGGCGGCGTCACCGTGCTCGACCGGCGGGAGGTCGCCGACCGGGCCGACGGGGACCCGTACTGGCAGGGCGCCCGCACCGGGCTGCTCGCCGCCGCGCTCGGGTCCGTGCTGCTGGCCCTGGTCGGCCTGATGGTCGACGGGTGGGCCACCGCCCGGCACCGGCTGGGGGAGTTCGCGGTGCTGCACACGCTCGGCGCCACGCCTCGGCTGCTGGCCCGGGCGCTGCTGGCGGAGCAGACCTTCCTGGCCGGGATCGGGGTCGGGGTGGGCCTGCTGCTGGGCGCGGCGGTCGGCGCGACCATGGCACCGCTGGTGATCCTGACGCCGTCCGCCGGCCGGCCGGTGCCCGAGGCGGCCTTCGTGCTGCCCTGGGCACCGATCGGGCTGACCGCGCTCGGACTGTTGCTGGCGGCGCTGGCGTTCAGCGCGTTCATCGCCCTCGGCATCCGGCAGCGGGTGGTGGCGGCGGCGCAGCTGCGGATCGGGGGAGAACGGTGACCGGGTGGCGCGAGGGGACGGCCGGCAGCGGGGAGGCGGCGCGATGAGCATCGGGGCGGTCGTCCGGCGGGTCCGGGCCCACGGCGGGCAGTACCTGCTGCTCGCGATGTTGACGCTGGTCGTCACGCTGCTGATCAGCGGGGTGCCGCGGATCGTGAACCGGTACACCGAACAGGGCCTGCGGGAGCAGTTGACCGGGCTGCCGGCGGTGCAGCGGGACCTGACGTACGCCACCGGGCCGCTCGTCGCGGCGGATGACGGCACGTCGTTGGTGGACGCCCACCGGGATGAGCTGGACACGCTGCAGGTCGGGATGCCGCCGGACGTGCGGAAGCTGGTGGAGCGGCGGTGGTTCACCGCGGAGACGGAGCCCGGCCGGGTGACCGGGCCGGACCTCGCGGCGAAGAACCTCCTGGTCGACCTCGGCCTGCGCGCCGCGCCCGGCATCGAGGAGGCCGGCACGCTGGTCGAGGGGCGTTGGCCGGACGAGGGCGCGGCGGCCGGCCAGCCCGTGCAGGTGGCGCTGGCCGCGGAGGTCGCCCGTGCGCTGAACCTGCGGGTGGGCAGCCGGCTGTGGCTCGCCCTTTCCGCGACACCGCGGGGCACCCCGCCGCCGGCGCCGATCACCGTCGTGGGCGTCTTCCAGCCCGAGGACCGGACGGACGGCATCTGGGAGGGCCTGCCGTCGCTGCTGCGCGTCGTCGAGCCGCCGGGGGACGCCCAGCCGTTCGTCATCGTCGGGGTGACCGGGAGCGCCGCGCTGGACCGCCTGGCCAATACCGGCTCGCCAATCCGGTTCGGCTGGCGCTACCGGGTGGGCGCCGCCGGCATCGACGTCCGCGAGCTGGACCAGCTGATCGACAGCATCCAGCAGATGTCGCGGGAGGCGCAGGGCCGCACCTTCGTCCAGGGGCTGGACATCCCGCTGCGGGAGTTCGCCGCCGAGGTGGCCGCCGCCCGCACGGTGCTCGCGGTGATCGCGGCCGGCGTGCTGGCGAGCCTCGCCGGGCTGGTCGTGCTGGCTGCCGGGCTCATCGTCCGTCGCCGGCGGGCGGAGTTCACCCTGCTGCGGGCCCGGGGTGGCGCGGTCACCACCGGGGCCCGCCGGAGTCTCGCCGAGTCGCTGCTGGTGGTGCCGGTCGCCGCCGCGCTCGGCTGGGCGCTCGGCAACCTGGTTCCGGGCGTCCCGGGGGACACCGCCGTCCTCGCCGTTGTCGCGACCGTCCTGGTCACGCTGGCCCTGCCGGTGGCCACGGTGGCCGCGCCCACCGGGGTCGCCGCCCGGCGCGACCTGATCCGGCTGCGCCCGTCCGCGCGCCGGGTCACCGTGGAGGTGGGCCTGCTGCTGCTCGCCGGCCTGGCGGTCGTGCTGCTGCGCCGCCGGGGCCTCACCCCCGGCGAGGTCGACCCGCTGCTCGTCTCGGTCCCGGTGCTGCTGGCCGTCGCCGCGGGGGTGCTGGCGATGCGGCTGTACCCGTGGCCGCTGCGGCTGGTCAGCCGGCTGGCGGCGGGTACCCGGGGCAGCGTCACCTTCCTGGGCACCGCGCGGGCCGGCCGGTCGGTGGTGACCGGTCCGCTGGTGGTCGTCGTGCTGGCCATCGCCACCGCGGCGTTCTGCGCGGTGGTCACCGCCGGGGTGGAGGCCAGCCGGGACCGGGTCGCCACCCGGGCGGTGCCCGCGGACGCGCTGATCCGGGGGGAACGCCTCGCCCCGGACACCGGCGCGGAGCTGGCGCGGCTGCCCGGGGTACGGGCGGTGGCCCCGGTGCTGCACGAGTCGGGGCAGGGCATCGCCACCGACGCGGTGGGCACGGACGCGCGGATCGGCCCAGCCAGCGTGCTGCTGGTTGACGGGCCGGCGCTGGCCCGTACCGCTCGGGAGGCCGGCGTCGACGTGACCGTGCCCGGGGTGCTGCTCGCCCCCGGCGGAGGAACCGGACCGCTGCCCGCGGTGGTCTCCCCGGTGGTCGCCGCCGAGCTGGCCGACGCGGGTCTGGACGGTTCGGCCTTCATCGCCGTGCAGGGCCAGCGGTACGAGTTCCGGGTGGCCGGGCAGGCGGCGAGCTTCCCGCTGCTGCGGGCGGACACCAACCGGTTCGTCGTCCTGCCCTGGCAGGCGCTGCCGCGCCGGGACTACGCCGCCGTGCCGACGGGGTTCCTGGTCGCCGGGGACCGGCTCGACGCCGGGGCGCTGCGGCGGGTCGGCGACGAGGGGCAGGCCCGCTTCCAGAGCGGCGGGACAATCGTCGGCCGTGAGCGGCCGCGCGGGGTGGAGGTGCTCACCTGGGCCGGCACCCGCCGGCAGTTGGGCGAGGGCAGCGCGAACGGGGTGCTGGTCTTCGGCTTCGTCGCCGGGGTCGCGGCCGGCACCGTGCTCGCCCTGCTGGCGATCGCCTTCACCGTGCTGGCCGGTGCCCGGGCCCGCGGTCAGGTGCTGTCCCGGTTGCGCACTCTCGGCCTGTCCCGCCGGCAGTGGCGGGGGCTGCTGCTGGTGGAGCTCGCCCCCCTGGTGGGCGTGTCGGTGCTGACCGGCGCGCTGGTCGGGGCGCTGCTGCCGCTGCTGCTCACCCCGGCGCTCGGCCTGTCGGCCTTCACCAGCGGCGCCCCGGTACCGGTGGCGTTCGAGCCCGGCCTGGTCGCCGGGGTTCTCGCGCTCGGGGTGGTCGCCCTCGGCTTCGCGGTCGCCGTCGAGGCCCTGAACAACCGCCGGCTGCGCCTCGGCGAGGTGCTCCGGCTCGGAGAGGAGAGCTGAGTTGACCGCTACCGCACAGACCCCCGTCGTGCCGGATCTGGCAGCCCTGCAGCAGCGCGCGGCCCAGCGCGCGGCCGAGCGGGCCGGCGGGCAGGACCGGCTGCGCGGGCACATCGTCTGCGACGGCCTGGTCCGCATCTTCAAGAGCGACGGGGTGGAGGTGGTCGCCCTGCAGGGGCTCGACCTGGTCATCGACCGGGGCGAGCTGGTGGCGATCGTCGGTGCCTCCGGCTCCGGCAAGTCCACCCTGCTGAACATCCTCTCGGGGCTGGACACCCCGACCGCCGGCGTCGCCCGGGTGGGGATGTACGACCTGCTCGACCTCACCGTCCGCCGGCGGTTGAGCTACCGGCGGAGGATGGCCGGGTTCGTCTGGCAGCAGACCGGCCGCAACCTGCTGCCGTACCTGACCGCGCTGGAGAACGTCGAGCTGCCGATGCAGCTGGCCGGGCGGCGGGGTGGCCGGCGGGCCCGCCGCGAGCGGGCTCGCGAGCTGCTCGACCTGGTCGGGGTGGGCTACTGCGCCGACCGGCGTCCCGGCCAGCTCAGCGGTGGTGAGCAGCAGCGCTGCGCGGTGGCGGTGGCGGTGGCGAACGACCCGGAGGTGCTCTTCGCCGACGAGCCGACCGGCGAGCTGGACGAGGCGACCGGCGCCGAGGTCTTCGCCGCGCTGCGCACCATCAACGCCGAGCTCGGCGTCACGGTCGTGGTGGTCACCCACGACCACGCGGTGGCCGACCAGGTCCGCCGGACCGTCGCGATCCGCGACGGGCGGACCGCCTCGGAGGTACGCCGGACCGCGCGCGTCGGCGCGGATGGCAGCACCGAGCTGGTCAGTGAGGAGTACGCGGTGCTGGACCGGACCGGACGGATGCAGCTGCCGGCGTCGTTCGTGGACGCCCTGTCCCTGCGCGATCGGGTGCGGCTCAACCTGGAGCCGGATCACGTTCAGGTGCGGCCGGGTGAGCGGAGCGGGAACGAGCGGGAGGCGGGGGCGTGAGCGAGCGGGACGTGGTGGTGGCCGGGCGGTCCGGGACGGCGGTGGCCGGTACTGACGAGGTGGTGCGGGTCGAGGGGGTCAGCCGCACCTTCGGCCGGGGTGAGCACGCGGTGCACGCCGTCCGGGAGGTCTCGTTCTCGGCCGGGCGTGGGGAACTGGTCGCCGTCCGGGGCCGCTCCGGGGCGGGCAAGACCACCCTGCTGAACCTGGTCGGCGGGCTGGACCGGCCGGACTCCGGTCGGGTGGTGGTAGCCGGGCACGACGTGACCGCCGCCGGGGAGCGGGAACTGCTGGAGCTGCGTCGCGGCACGGTGGGTTTCGTCTTCCAGACCTTCGGGCTGGTGCCGATCCTCTCCGCCGCCGAGAATGTCGGCGTCCCGCTGCGGCTGGCACGGGTGCCGGCGGCCGAGCGGGAGGAGCGGGTGGCGGTGTTGCTGGAGCTGGTCGGGCTGGGCGGGCACGCCGCGCAACGGCCGTACGAGCTCTCCGGCGGCCAGCAGCAGCGGGTGGCGGTCGCCCGGGCCCTGGCGAACGAGCCGGACCTGCTGATCGCCGACGAGCCCACCGGCCAGCTCGACTCGGAGACCGGGCGGTCCGTCATGGACCTGCTGCGGGCGGTGGTGCACGCCCGGGGCATGACCGCGCTGGTCGCCACCCACGACCCGGCCCTGATCGACCTCGCCGACCGGGTCCTCACCCTCCGCGACGGCCGCCTCGTGACCGGCTGAGCGGGCCGCCTCGCCGCCGGTGGGCTGGCGTCGCTCGCCGCGTGCCGGGTATCCCTTGTCTTCCCCACCCTGTCCGTCTCCGCCGCTGTCGAGCTGCCCCGTCTGTGCGGGCACCGCCCGGCCGGGCCGGGCCGGCGGCGGCCTCGATCCGGCCGCGGCGTCGCCTGGTTCTTCGGCATGCCTGCCGGCTCGCGGTGCCCCGTGCGGGCAGGTCGACAGCGTCTGGAGGGGCGTGGCTGCGGTCGCCCAGGGGTGGGCGTCCGCTCACAAGGCGAGCTTCATGCCCTCGTGGCTGGCCACGAAGCCGAGGCTCAGGTAGAAGCGGTGGGCGTCCTGGCGGCGCTTGTCCGTGGTCAACTGCACCAGGCCGCAACCGCGCTGCCTCGCCTGGTCGATCGCCCACGTCATCATCCGCCGGCCGAGCCCGTGCCCGCGCCGGTCGGAGCGGACCCGCACCGACTCGACGAGCTGCCGCTCGGTGCCGTGCCGGCCGAGCCCGGGGATGTAGGTCAGCTGCATGCAGCCGAGCAGTTCACCGCCGCCGTCGGCCACGATCAGCTGGTTGCGCGGGTCCGCGGTGATGTCGGCGAAGGCCCGCTCGTACGCCGCGTCGACCTCGGTGACGTCGCGGGTCTTGCCGAGCACGTCGTCGGCGAGCAGGGCGAGGACGGCGGGCAGGTCGGCCCGGACGGCCTCGCGGAAGATCACGTCGTTCATGCCGCGAGCGTGGCACAGCGACACCGGCCAATGTGCGCGCGGACCTCGCGGACTCCGGGCAGCATCATGGCCCATGGACGTCCTGCTGCTGCCGTTCCGGTGGATCTACCGAGGGCTGGTCTGGTTCGCCAACTCGCCCCGTACCTTGATCACGTCGTACCTGCTGATGATCGTGGTGGCCGGCATCATCTACGGCGAGGTAGAGAACCGCAGCCCGACGGACGCCGTGTGGTGGGCGGTGGTGACCGCCTCCACCGTCGGGTACGGCGACATCGCACCCGCCAGCTGGCCGGGTCGCACCCTGGCGGCCCTGCTCATCTCGACGATGGTGCTGCTGGTCATCCCGTTGATCACCGCGCACTTCGCCAGCCGGCTGATCGTCGACGACGACGCCTTCGAGCACGAGGAGCAGGAGCACCTCAAGGCCGACGTCCGCCGGATGCGGGCGCTGCTGGAGGAGATGGCCGCCCGCAGCGGCATCGAGCTGCCAGACCTGCCGGCGGAGCAGCCGGTCAGCGGGCCGGGCAGCGCAGCCCCTCCCTGGGAACGGTCAGGTCGATCAGGTAGGCGTCGACCGCCGCGGTGATGCACGAGGTCTGCTCGTACGGGGTCGCCGGGTCGCCGGTGGTGCCCACCACCACGATCGGTGGCGCGCCGTCGGCCCGGCCGGTCGGGTACGGGTCCCGGCCGCCGGGCCACTCGGTGCAGGAGAGCATGCCGACGGCGAGCGCGGGGCCGAAGAGCGGGTACTTCTCCCGCCACTGCGACTGCAACTGCCGGATCCGCTCCCGGCTCGGCCTCTCCTCCTCGTCGGCGCAGTTCACCGCCAGGTTGGCGTCGAACAGGTTGGAGTAGCGCCCCTCCTCCTCGCGGCCGGCGTACGCATCGGCCAGGCGGAACACCTCCGTCGGGTCACCGCCCTCCAGCCGGTCGACGGCCCGCGCCAGCTCCTGCCACCCCGATTCCGTGTAGAGCGAGGAGACGACCGCGTAGAAGATCCACCCCGCGGTCGCGTCCCGCCCGTCGTCCCCCCGCACGGGGGAGACCCGCGCCTTGTCGATCGCGGAGGTCACCGCGGCCCGGGCGTCCGGCCCGATCGGGCACCGGCCGGCGTTGGCGGCGCACCACCGGGTGAAGTTGTCGAACGCCCGCTCGAACCCCTTCGCCTGGCTTTCCGAGCCGGCGATCACCCCCTGCTTCGGATCGACCGCGCCGTCGAGCACCAGCGCACGGACCCGCTGCGGGTAGAGCTGGGCGTACGTGGCACCGAGCAGGGTGCCGTAGGAGTAGCCCAGGTAGGTCAGCTTGTCATCGCCGACGGCGGCGCGGACCGCGTCCATGTCCCGGGCCGCCTGCTCGGTGCCGTAGAGCGGCAACTGGTCGCCGTACCGGTCGCCGCAGCCGCGCCCGATCCGCTGGCTGAGCGCGACGAACCCGGCGAAGGCCCGCTGGCTCTCCGGATCAGGGTCGTAGCCGAAGCTGGCGTCCAGGTCAGCGTCCGAGATGCACTTCACCGGGCTGGACCGGGCGACCCCGCGCGGGTCGAAGCCGACGATGTCGAAGCGGTCGGTGACGGCGGTGGGCAGCCCACCGAACGCAGGACCGAAGGAGAGGTACACGGCGGTGTCCACACCGGAGCCGCCGGGCCCGCCGGGGTTGATGACCAGGGAGCCGATGCGGTCCCGCTGCTTGGTCGACCGGGCGCGCAGCAGGGCGATCTCGAAGGTCTCGCCGGCGCCGGGACCGGCGGTGGCGCCGGCCCCGCCGCCCCAGTTGCGCGGCACCCTGATCCGCGCGCACTCGTAGCGTATGCCCGGCGCGGTGCGGCCGACCAGCTCCTCGGCCACCTCGGGGCAGGCGCGCCAGGTGGGTGCGGTGCCCGGGGCGGCGGCCTCACCGTCGGCGTCCGTCCGGGGGGCGAACGCCGGCAGCGTGCAGCCGGCGGCGACCAGCGCCGCGGCGGCCAGGCCGGCCAGGGTGAGCCGGAACCGGCGGGACCGGTCGGAAGTGCGGGTCACGAGCGAGCCTCCGTGGTCGGGTCGACGGCCACGCTACGCCGGGCCGGCGGCGGAGCCGACGCTCGCCGTCGGGTCGCCACGCAGCACCTGGTCCACGTCGAAGCGGACCGGCTGGTCGAGCTGGTCGTAGCGGCAGGAGCGGGGATCCCGGTCGGGCCGCCAACGCACGAACCGGGCGGTGTGCCGGAACCGGTCGCCCTCCATCGCGTCGTAGGCCACCTCGACCACCAGTTCCGGGCGCAGCGGCTCCCACTCCAGGTTCCTGGTGCCGGTCCACCGGCTCACCCCGCCGGGGATGCGCTGGCCGCGTTCGTGGTCACCGTGCACCCACGGGTGCTCGCCGCCGGTGTCCCGGTAGGGCTCCAGCTCCTCCAGCAGCTCCGCCCGCCGGGCCATGGTGAACGACGCGCTCACCCCGACGTGGTGCAGCACGCCCGCGTCGTCGTAGAGGCCGAGCAGCAACGAGCCGACCACCGGGCCGGACTTGTGCCAGCGGAAGCCGGCCACCACCACGTCGGCGGTGCGGGCGTGCTTGACCTTGAACATGAGCCGCTTGCCCGGCTCGTACGGCAGGTCGGCCGGCTTGGCGATCAGGCCGTCCAGGCCGGCGCCCTCGAACACGTCGAACCAGCGGTGCGCGGTGTCCACGTCGGTGGTGATCTGGGTGACGTGCACCGGCGGGCGCACCCCGGCCAGCACGGACTCCAGCCGCGCCCGGCGCCGCGGGTAGGGCTGGTCGAGCAGCGACTCGTCGTCGACGGCCAGCAGGTCGAAGGCGACGAAGTCGGCCGGCGTGGTCTCGGCCAACAGTTTGACCCGGGACGCCGCCGGGTGGATGCGCTGGGCCAGCTGCTCGAAGTCGAGCCGCGGCTGCCCGCCCGGGCCGTCCCGCCGGATCACGATCAGCTCGCCGTCGACGGCGCAGCGCTCGGGCAGCTGCCGGCGGGCCTGCTCGACCACCTCGGGAAAGTAGCGGGTCATCAGCTTGCCGCCCCGGCTGGCCAGCTCGACCTCGTCGCCGTCGCGGAACACGATGCACCGGAAGCCGTCCCACTTCGGCTCGTACGTCATCCCCGGCGCGGTGGGGACCCGCGGGACGCTCTTGGCCAGCATCGGCTCGACCGGCGGACTGATCGGCAGCTTCACGGCGACCAGTCAATCAGACGGTGCCGACAGTCGTGAGGCAGATCACGGCCGGTGCGCGGGTGGCGTGTCCGCCGCCGTCCCGCTTCCGCCCTACCGGCCGAATGACGTATCCGCAGGTCAGAGCTACTTTCGCGGGGTGTCGGAGTGGGTCTGCGGGTGCTGTGGACGCTGGCGAGTCAGCGTCGAGCTGATCCGGGGTCGCCACCGCTACCGGCTGGTGCACCGCTACCCGAGCCGGTTCGGCGGCGGCAAGAACGTCCTCGGTGAGGTGGGCACGGTGGCGGAGCTGGAGGAGCTGCTGCGCCGGCGTACCCCGCTCAGCCTCGCCGACCTGCGCGAGGCCGCGTGACCCGGCGTCGTCCGCCCCCGGCGACCACGGCACCCGGCGCCCCCGCCGTGGGACGGCCCACCGGTACCGCCCCGTACGCTGGTCGCCGTCCCGTCGAGTGGAGGTGCGCCGTGCCGGCACTGACCTATCCGCACGTCGGCGCCACCCGCGCCGGTGAGCTGCCGCCCGGTTGGCGGCACGTGCGGCACCGGGTGCGGCTGCCGGACTCCTGCTTCGCCGTGGCCGGCCGCGCGGTGCTCGGCTGGCGCCTGCACCGGACCGCGGGGATCCGCATCGACGCCGACACCGACCGGGCGGCGCCCGGGGTGCGGGTGGTCTCCCGGCTCGGCGTCGGCCCGCTGCGGTTGTCCGCGCCCTGCGAGGTGGTCTGGGCCGTCGACGACGAGTGGCGGGCGGGCTTCGGCTACGGCACCCTGCCCGGCCACCCCGCGCGGGGCGAGGAGGCGTTCGTGGTGAGCCGCGACGCCGCCGGGCAGGTCTGGTTCGAGGTGGTGGCGTTCAGCCGTCCCGACCGTTGGCCGATGCGCGCCGCCGGCCCGCTCGGCCGGGCCTTCCAGCACGCGTACGCCTGGTGGTTGGGGCGCACCCTGCGCCGCATCTGCGTCCGGGCCTGAGCCCGCGGACCGGGTTGGACTCGCGGCCGGCGGGCCCGGCCGGGACCTGGCGCCGGCTGTCGCCCGGGCGCCGGAGGCGGGTGTCGCGGCAGGCCGGCCGGGCGCGGCGGGTCAGAACCGGGCGAAGGACCGGATCGGCATCCGCGGGCCGAACTTCGGCGCCTGGATGCCCGCGGCCTCCAGCAGCACGCAGACCCGGCCCCGGTGGCCGCGGAACGGTTCCAGCAGGGCGAGCATCCGGGCGTCGTCGCCGCGCGGCTCGCCGGCGAGGGCCCAGGCCACCGTGTTCGGCACGTGGAAGTCGCCGACGCTGACCGCGTCCGGGTCGCCGTAGGCGATCCGGACCACCTCGGCGGCCGTCCACGCCCCGATGCCCGGCACGGCGGTCAGCCGGCGGGTGGCCTCGGCGGAGTCCGCGCAGCGTTCCAGCCGGTCGGCGACGGCGGCGGCGCGGCGCAGCGTATCGGCCCGGCGCTGCTCCACCCCGAACGGGTGGAAGACCCAGTACGGGGTGGCGGCGACCGCCGCCGGCGGCGGTGGCAGCAGCAGCGACCGCACCGGCCCGGGTGCCGCCTCGGCGAAGTGCCGGACGGTCGCCGCGTAGGCCCGGTACGCCTCCTTGCCGGTCACCTTCTGCTCGAGGACCGCCCGGAGCAGCCGGGGGAAGACCTGCCCGGTCGCCGGCATCCGCAGCCCGCGATGCCGGGCGGCCAGCCGGGCCACCGCCGGGTGGGCGGCGGCCAGCTCGGCGAACCCGGTCAGGTCGTCGCGGAGGCCGGCGACGGCGTCGGCGCGCTCCACCACCCAGCCGGCGCCCGGGCCGTACCCCTCGGCGACGAGGTCGCCGGCCGTCGGCCGCAGCGCGAGGGTGGCCGGCCCGAGCGGGGTGCGGGTGGCCCACCAGAAGGTGCCGGCCGCGATCCGCGCGCAGGGGTCGTACGGGCTGAAGGTCAGCGCCCGGACCGACGGGGCCAGCCGGTACCCGGTGGATGGGCGCAGCACCCGGGTCGCGGCCGGCTCGGTATCGGTCATCACCCCACTCTGCCACCTCGGGTGCCCACCCCCGGCGGACCGCACTCCGTTCGTTCCGGCGGGAGAGGCGCCCGGACGATTACCGGCTGTCCTTTCGACTCGCGCACCTGCTGGCCCACCGGGACCGGCACGTCTTCTGCCTGAACGACGCGTTCTCCACCGAGGAGGACGTGGCCAACCAGATCAAGGTCCTCACCCCCTTCCTGGACACCTACTTCCCGGTGCCCAGCCCGTGGGAGAAGACCTGACGGACGGTGGCGACGCCGGCCCGCTCACCGGGGCCGGCGCCGCGGCCGGGACGCGGGCGTCGCCGATACGCCGGGCGTCCGGTTCACGACGGTGGCCGACCGCGCCCTCCTCGGCTGCGACCGGCCACCGTGTCCAGGGGATCAGTACGAGTAGCCGGAGTCGCCGCTCTCCGCGCCGGCCTTGTCGTTGTCCGAGGGCGGGGCGACCGGCTTCGGGGTGCCGGTCGGCAGGCAGCTGAGGTTCTTCTTGCCGTCCGGGGCGACCACGAACCAGGTGCCGCCGACGCCCTGGCCCTTCCACTGGCCGGGCTTCTTGTCGCCGATGTAGCGGTAGAGCGGCCAGCCGTCCAGGGTGATCTGCCGGGTGCCGTCCTGCCGGGTGACGGTGCCGACCTTGTCGTCGGAGACGCCGTTGAGCTGCGGGTTCCCGTCGCTCAGCGCCGGGGGCCACACCTCGGCGCACTTGTCGACGCAGTTGGACGACGGCGGGTCGTTGGTGTCCTTGTCGAAGCGGTACAGGATCCACCCGTCCTGGTCGGTGACCACGCTGCCCATCCGGGCCACCTTCTTGCCAATGAGTTGGTCGGTCAGTTCCACGTCGGCGGGCGGCGGCGCGTCGGCCGGGGCCTCCGCGGACGCCGACGCCTCGGGTTCGGCCGCCGCGGTGGGTTCGGCCGCGGCGACGGCGACCGGCTCGGCCGCGCTCGGGTTCGCCCCGTCGTAGCCTGCGGGAGCGCAGGCCGTAAGTGCGACCATCGCGCTCGCGACGATGACGGTCCGCTTCATCTGTGCCACGTGCCCTCCTCATTCTTGGCAGTTCACCGGGTAATACGGGAGGGCGACTGTCAAGGTTGAACGACAAACCGTGGTCAATTTCACGCAGAATCGTTGAACCGATCGATGGTCGGGTTCGTGTGGCCACCCGACGGAAACATTTTCCAGAACGAACGACAGATCGGCGCCGGCCATTACGTCCGGCGCCGATCGGTGACCGCCGCTACAGCGGTACGGTCACCAGCGGGCTCGCCACCCCGTTCGGGTCGACCGACTGCACCTGGAACTGCTTGATCTCGTTGACCCGCGCCGAGGTGGACGCCGACAGGGTCAGGATGGTCGGGTTCGTGTTGGTGCCGTAGCCGCCGCCCGGCACCGACCACGTCGAGATCACCTCGGTGGTGGCATTCTTGCGGACCACCACCAGCCGGCAGGTACGCGGCCCGGGCAGCTTGCCCAGCGTGAAGTTCACCTTCGTGCCGAACTCCTTCGACGCGACGAAGAAGGTCGCCTGGACACCCGTGCTCGGGTCGATGACGTTGGTCTGCTCGCCCTCCGGCTGCTCGGGCCCGCCGAGCCCCGGATCACCCGGGGCACTGGTCCGGGTCGTCGTCGGCGATCCGACCGGCGCGGTGATCGTCGGGTCGGCCCGGACCTCCGGCGGGTCGCTGTCGCCGGTGACGCCGGCGAAGCCGATCCCGGTGGCACCGCCCAGCACCACCACCGCGGCCGCGGTGGCGAGCAGCTGGCGGAACCGGGCCCGCCGGCGGTGGGCGCGCACCGCGACCAGCGTCCGGTCCAGCAGGGCCGGATCGGTCTGCGTGTGCTCCAGCGCGGTCATCGTCTCGCCGTCGATGTCGGAGAGCAGCCCCACCACGGGCACCATCGTCTCCAGCTCCGCGGCGCACGCCCAGCAGGTGGCGAGGTGTTCCTCGAACCGTTCCGTGTCGTGCTCGTCCAGCACCCCGAGCGCGTACGCCGCGACGTCCATGTGATCCGCGCGGCTCATTCCGTCACCCCCCGTTCCTGCAGAGCCGTGCGCAGCGCGCGCAGCGCGTAGTAGACCCGCGACTTCGCGGTGCCGAGCGGAAGGCCCAGCTCCTCGGCCGCCTCCGGCACCGTCCGCCCCCGGAAGTACGTCGCGACCAGAATCTCGCGGTGCGACTGGCTCAGCGTACGCAGTGCGTCCGCCACCGTCATCGTGCGCAGCACCCGGTCGGTGCTGTCCGCTTCCGCGAACGCGGTCAGGTCCCGGTCGTACGTCTCGGCCGGGCGGGCCTGTTCGCTGCGGTGCTCGTCGATGGCGATCCGCCGGGCCACGGTCACCAGCCACGGTCGCAGCGAGCCCTGCCCCTGCGCCCCCAGCCGGTGCGCGTTGCGCCAGGCCCGCAGCAGCGTCTCCTGCACGATGTCCTCGGCCCGCTGCCGGTCACCGCCGGTCAGGCGCATCACGAACGCCAGCAGCGGGCCGGCGTGCTCGGCGTAGAGCAGCCGGATCAACTGGTCGGAGTGCGCGGTCTCGGTGGTCGCCGCCTGGTGGCGTCCGGGCGCCGATCGCGGAGTCACCGGCCCATTCTGGCGAGGCGCCGGGCGCGAGTCGACCCCGCGAGCAGACGTGCTCTGCCGCGACTGGGACCGCGCGGTCATCCAGTCCGCCCGCACCCGGTCACCGTGCCAGCCGACCGCCACCGCATGCATGCAGACCTCCGGGTGTCCGATGACATCGGCCGTCCCCCCACGGGCATGGCCGCCCGTTGGTACGGAGCACTCCGGCGAACGGATCAACGGCGCACGGAAAAAATCCCCGGCGGCGGTGGCGTCGAGTCGGTGGCGTCGGCGTCGCGGACCACCGGGGCGCCGCCGGCGAACCGGTCCAGCTCCGCGCCGGAGAGCACCCGGCCGGGGAACCAGTCCCCGGCGGCCCGCCGGGTCAGCTCGGGCACCGGCGGCTCGACCCGGCCGGCCACCAGCACCAGGTTGCCGTAGCGGCGCCCGCGCAGCACGGCCGCGTCCCCGACCAGGGCCGCCCGGGGCAGCACCGACCGGACCGTGGCGACCTGCCCCCGGGCGTGGCGCAGCGGTGGCCCGTCGGCGATGTTGGCCAGGTACCAGCCGTCCGGCCGCAGCACCCGGGCCACCTCACCGGCGTACTCGGCGGAGGTCAGGTGAGCCGGGGTGCGGGCGCCGGCGAACACGTCGGCGACCACCACGTCGTAGCTGGCGTCCCGGCTGGCGGCCAGCACCGCCCGGGCGTCGCCCACCCGCACCTTCAGCCGCGGGTCGGCGGGCCACGGCAGGGCCCGCCGGACCAGCTCGACCAGCGCGCCGTCCACCTCGGACACCCGCTGGCCGGAGCCTGGGCGGGTGGCGGCGACGTATCGGGGCAGGGTGAGCGCGCCCCCGCCGAGGTGCAGCACCCGCAGCGGTACGCCGGCCGGCGCCACCAGGTCGATCGCCGCGGCCAGCCGCCGGACGTACTCGAACTCCAGGTGGGTGGGGTCGGTCAGGTCGACGTGCGACTGCGGCGCGCCGTCCAGCAGCAGTGTCCACGAGCCCGGCCGGTCGGGATCCGGCAGCAGCTCCGCCAGCCCGGTCTCCACCTGCTCGGCCACCCGGTCACCGGCGCGGCGGCGCCCCATCAGCGGCGGGCCCCGGGGGCGCGGGCGGCGGCGGTCAGCGCCCGGTGCAGCAGCCGGGCGTCGCCGAGCAGCGCCCGCAGCCGCCGTTCCAGCCCGGCGATCGGGATGAGGTTCTGCGGCGCCCGCGGGTCCTTGTACGGGGTGGAGGCGAACCGGGGCAGCGTGACCAGCGACAGGTCGGCCAGCTCCACCGCCTCGTCGACGCTCAGGTCGGCGGAGCACTCCATCCGGACGATGCCCGCCCAGGGCGCACCGAGGGCCACCGGCAGCCGCAGGTACCACGACCAGCCGCCCCAGGCGGTGCCGAGCCGGAACACCGGGGAGCGCTCGCCGGCCGCCAGCCCGGTGACCACGGCAGTGAGCCGGGCGTCGAGGTACTGGCTGTGCTGGGTCTTGATGTAGCCGAGGGTGCGCGGCAGCTGCCGCCGGTTGCGCAGCGGGCCGTCCACCACCAGCAGGTCGCCGTCCGTGCGGGCCGCCCCGGAGACCGCCACCTCCAGCGCGGTCAGCGGCCCCTGCACGGCGGCGGGCAGCTTGTTCAGCTCGCCGGTGCCGCCGACCCGGTGCACCGGGTAGCGGATGCTCCCGGCGACCACGTCCTGCGCGGACGGGCTCGCCGTGAACAGCCCCCGGCCCACCCTCGCGCCAGCCAGCTGCGCGGCACCGCGCTCCAGGTCGCAGCGGACCACCCCGGCCGCGTACGAGGCGGCGAGGCCGGGGAACGAGCCGCCGTCGTCCTCCGCCGTCCAGACGCTCGCGTCGATCCGGCGGACCCCGTCGACCAGCAGCACCACGTCGGGGGCCCGGACGCCGGGCCGGGGGCCGACCGCCCGCCAGTCCACGGCGGGCAGCTCGACGTCGGCGTCGACCTGGGCGCTGCTCGGCGCCGCGGGACCGCCGCCGGCCGCCTCGAACGAGGCGCCGTACGCCGGATCCCAGGCGTCGACGAAGAACCGGGGGTTGGTCACCGGCCCGAGTCTCCCATCGCCGGCACCCCGGCGCCGCCGGGCACGCCGGTCACCGGCCGGTCCGCTCGACGCGGGCCGACCGGGCGTCCTTGCGTACCTCGAACCGGACCGGGATGCGCTCGGCCAGCGCGGGCACGTGGGTGACCACGCCGACCATCCGGTCGCCGCGGGCCGCGAGGTTCTCCAGCGTGGCGGCCACCGTGTCGAGGGTGGCCGCGTCGAGCGTGCCGAAACCCTCGTCCAGCACGATCGACTCCAGGCTCGCCGCGGTGGTGGACATCCCAGCGAGCTGCTCGGACAGCGCCAGCGCCAGCGCCAGCGACGCCTGGAACGTCTCGCCGCCGGAGAGCGTGCGCACGCCCCGGCGCAGCCCCGCGTCGTGGTGGTCGACCACGAAGAACTCGCCCTTGTCGTGCACCAGGTCGTACTGGCCGCCGGAGAGCTCCCGCAGGATGGCGGAGGCCCCGTCGACGAGCAGGTCGAGCGCCTCGGCGAGCAACCAGCGCTCGAAGTTGTTGGCCCGCAGGTGCCCCGCCAGGGCGCGGGCGACCTGCGCGTCGCGCTCGTGCCCGGCCCGCTGCCCGCGCAGCTCGGCGGCCTGCTCGCGCCGCTCCAGCAGGCGGCGCCGGTCGGCCTCGGCCCGTTCGAGGGCCACGGCGGCGGCGCGGACCGGATCGTCGGCGGCCGGCAGCCCGGCGGCGGCGAAGATGCCGGCGATCCGCTCCGCCACCGCGGCGGCCGCCGCCTCGGCCTCGGCCACCGCGGCCACCCGCCCGGCGCGGTCCGCCCGGCGCCGCTCCACCTCGGCGGCGGCCCAGCCGGTGAGGGTGGCCCAGGCCACGGCGACGTCCTCGCGGTCGGCCGCCGGCGGGCCGAACCGGGCCAGCCCGTCCCGGGCGGTGTCGAACGCCCGCCACGCCCCCCGCAGGCGTTGCTCGGCGGTGTCCAGCGCGCCCCGGGCCCGCCGCGCGGCGTCCCGGCCGGCGCGGACCGCGGTGGCCGCGTCGTCCAGGGCCCGGCGCAGCCGGGCCTGCTCGTCGAGTTCCCGGCGCAGCACCGCCGGCTCGGCCGCCCCGGCCAGCTGCCCGTTCAACTCGGCCAGCCGGGCGTCCAGCTGGTCCTGCCGGGCCCGGGCCCGCAGCAGCACCCGCTCCAGCTCGCGAGCCGCGGCGTCCCGTTCCTGCACCACGGCCTGGGCGGCCTTGGTCGCGGCCCGGGCGGCCCGGCCGGCGGCGGTGGCGGCGGCAACCGCCGAGTCGGCCGGCACCGCCGGCACCCGGTCCACGGTCTGCTCGCAGACCGGGCAGGTCGCGCCGTCGCGCAGGTGCGCGCGCAGCGCCACCGCCTGGTCGGTGGCCTTCGCCTCCTCGTGGGCCCGGAAGGCCGCCTCCAGCTCGGCCTCGGCCCGCTCGGCCGCCGCCCGCGCGTCGGCCAGCGCCACCGCCGCCGCGGCGTGCTCGGCCTGCGCGGCGGCCACCGTCGCGCGCACCGACTCGGCCTCGCCGGCCAGCCCGTCCCGGTCGGTGTACGCCTTCAGCAGCAGCCGCAGCGCGCTCTCGTCCCCGGCCGAGGCCAGTTCGCCGCGGAGCTTCTCCTCCCGCTCCTCGGCCAGCGACACCGCGGTCGCCGCCTCATCCGCCGCGGCGCGGGCGGTCGCCACCGCCCGGGCCACCTCGGCCACCCCGTCCGGGGCGCGGACGGCGGCCAGCACGTCCAGGTCGGCGTCGAGGGCGGCCAGCGCCGCGCCGGCCTCCCGCGTCGTGGCCCGGGCGGCCTCCAGCTCCGGTACCGCCGCCGTCACCGCCCCGATCAGCTCGCGCGTCCGCTCGACCTGCCCGGTCGCCGCCTCCAGCGCGGCCTCGTCGACGTCGGCGAGCCCGGCGAGCAGTTGGTCGACCGCCTCCAGCTTCGCCTCGGCCCGCGCCGCCCGCGCCGTCGCCTTTTTCTGCACGTCCTCGTAAACTCCGAGGCCCAGCAGGTTGACCAGGATCTGCTGCCGGGTGGCCGGCTTGGCGTGCAGGAAGTCGGCGAACTGCCCCTGCGGCAGCACCACACAGCTGGTGAACTGCTCGTACGGCAGCCCCACCGCGGCCAGCACCGCCTGGTCCATCTCCGCGGGGGTGCCGGCGACCACCTCGCCCAGGTCCTCCGGGCTGAGCCCGGTGTCCAGCTTGGTCACGTCGAAGCCGGCCGGCATCAGCTGCAACCCGGCGTTGGCGGTCTTGACATTGCCCCGGCCGTCCCGCCGGACCACCCGGGTGGCCACGTAGCGGGCGCCGCCGGACTCGAAGACCAGCCGGACCCGCGCCTCGGCGGCCGACGGCGCCAGGGCGTTGGCCAGGCCCCGCGCGCCGCCCCAGCGGGGCACCGTGCCGTAGAGGGCGAAGCAGATCGCGTCCAGCACCGTCGACTTGCCGGAGCCGGTCGGGCCGACCAGCGCGAAGAAGTCGGTGTCGGTGAAGTCCACCGTGGTCTCGTCGCGGAAGACGGTGAAGCCCGCCATGTCCAGCCGCATCGGCCGCATCAGTGGTCGACCTCCTCGAAGAGCTCGTCGAAGAGCTCCCGGACGCCGTCGTCGGCGTGCCCGCGGCTGTCGAGGTAGTCGGCGAAGAGCTCGCGGGGCGAGCGCCCGGCCCGCTGCGCGACCCGGGTGCCGCTGCCGGGGGCGGGCACCAGCTCCGGATCGATCCGGATCTCCAGCGCCCGGGGGAGCAGCTCCTGGACCTCCTCGCGCAGCCCGGCGCGCGGTTGCTCCCGCACGTACACCCGCAGCCAGGCGTCCGGGGCCTCGATCTCGGCGAGCTGGGCGAGGGTGCCCCGCACCGTCCGCAGCGCGGACGCGCCGGCCACCGGCACCTCGCGGATCTGCGCCGCCGTCGTCGCGGTCACCTCGACGATCGTCACGGCGGGGACGTTCTCCTGCTCGCCGAAGTCGACCGCCAGCGGGCTGCCGCTGTAGCGGATCGGGCAGGGCCCTGGCACCCGCTGTGAGCGGTGCAGGTGGCCCAGTGCCACGTAGTGCGCGGTGCCCGGGAAGACCGTCGCCGGCACGGCGTAGCCGAGCACCGTGTGCGCGTCCCGCTCGCCGCCGCCGGTGGCCGCGCCGACCACGGTCAGGTGGGCGGTGACCAGGTGCACCCGGTCGGGCTCGGTGAAGCCCTCGGTCAGCCGGCCGAGTACCCGGCCGAGGTGGTCGGCGTACGTCTGGGTGGCCTCGGCGGCGGTCAGCTCGTACATCTCCACCGCCCGGACGGCGTAGCGCTGGGACAGGAACGGCAGCGCGGCCAGCCGCCAGCGTTCCCCGCCGGTGGTGGCGCCGTCGATGACATGCTCGTCCGGGTTGTCCCGTACGCCGCCGCGCAGCGTGATCCCGGCGGCCTCGGCCCACGGGCGCAGCGCGTCCAGGGCCTGGCCGTTGTCGTGGTTGCCGCCGATCGCCACCACGTCGGCGCCGGTGCGGCGCAGCGCGGTCAGCGCCCGGGTGACCAGCCGGGTGGCCTCGGGCGTGGGGGCGGCGGTGTCGTACAGGTCGCCGGCGACGATGACCAGGTCGGGCCGCTCCTGACGGGCAATGTCGATCACCCCGGCGAGCACCTGCTTGTGCTCCTCGGCCCGCGACTGCCCCTTGAGGACCTTGCCGACGTGCCAGTCGGAGGTGTGCAGGATCTTCACCGTGCTGGCCTTTCGCTCGCGGCCGCCAGGCTCGCAAGCCCACTCCTCGCGTTCACCGGTGCCCCCTAGAACGGGATGTCGTCGTCGGTGGTGCCGCCGCCGGAGCCCACCACCGCGAACGGGTCGGCGGACTGGGTGATCGACCGGAGGGTCTCCGACGGGGCCCGGCCGGCCTCGGAAACCCGGGTCGCCCAGGCCGGGAAGGGGAACTCCAGGCAGAGCGGCACCGGGATGTCGGGCTGGTTGACGAACATCGTGCCCGGCTTGGCCAGCAGTGCGCGCTGCCGCTGGGCCGGCGGCAGGAAGCCGTACTCGGGGCGGGACGCCTCGGCCGGGTCGAGCCGGCCGACCACCCGGATCGCCGAGTTGGTGACGATCCGGCGCTCCACCTCGCTCGCGGTCTGCTGGGCGCCGACCAGGATTACCCCGAGCGAGCGGCCCCGCTCGGCGATGTCGAGCAGCACCTCCTTGATCGGGGAGGAGCCCTCCCGAGGGGCGTACTTGTTGAGCTCGTCGAGCACCACGAAGAGCAGCGGCTTGGCGGTGCCGGCCTTCTCCTTGCGCTCGAACTCGCTCTTGAGCGTCACGCCGACCACGAAGCGCTGCGCGCGGTCCGGGAGGTTGTGCAGGTCGACCACGGTGACCTGGGCGCTCTCGGCGGTGTTGATGCTGTGCGGGCGGCGGGTGGCCAGGTCGCCGCGGATCAGCCGGGAGAGGTCCTTCTTGCTGCCGATGAGCCGGCGGGCGAAGGCGTTGACCGTGCCGAGGCCCACTGCGCTGCCGGCCCAGTCGGAGCGGGTCTCGTCGTCGTTGAGCTGCTCGACGACGTGGTCGACCAGGTCGGCGTACGAGCCGAGCCGCACCCCGTCGACGCTCACCCCGCCGTCGGCGGGCTGAGCGTGCCGGGCCAGGTGGGCGGCGACCGAGTGCACCACCATCGTGTACTGCTGGCGCTCGTCGTCGGCGTCGGCGAAGACGTACGGCAGCAGCCGGTCGGCACAGAACTCGGCGAGGGTCCAGTAGAAGCTGTCCACCCCGGTGAGCCGGCTGCTCACGTCCGGCGTGCCGGAGGAGTCGCCGACCCGGGGCGGGGCGTAGACCCGGACGTCCGGGAACGCCCCGGCGGCCAGCCCGAGCCGCGCGTACGCGGCCCGGGTGGGGTCGTCGAGCCGGGTGTTGGGATGGTCGAGGAAGAGCAGGTCCTCGCCCTTGACGTTGAAGATGAGCGCCTTGGCGTTGACCGCGTCGCCGCCGAGCACCCCGGAGCGGAACACCGAGTAGAGCAGGAAGGTGGCGAAGCTGGTCTTGGTGGCCACCCCGGAGATGCCGGAGATGGAGACGTGCGCCCCCCGGCTGCCGTCGAGGAAGTCGGCGTTGAGGTAGACCGGCACCCCGTCGCGGCCCATCCCCATCGGGATGCGTCGCTCCATGCGGTCGAAGTGCAGCGCCCGGGCCCGGGCGTCGCCCTCGGCGCGGTGCACCACCGCTCCCGGGGTGGGCGGCACGTAGAGCTCGGGATCGACCCGGGTGGTGGTGATCTCGGCCGCCTCCTGCACCTGCGCCGGGAGCGTGCCGTCGGCGATGGCGAAGACGTCCGAGTCGAACTGGGCGCCCTCGTGCCGGGCCCGCACCTGGGTGACCACGCCGGCGATCGTCACCGGTTCCCGGTCGGGCAGCTCCCGGCGGGTCACCACGACATCGTCGAGCTGGAGGTAGCTGCCGGGGGAGACCGCGGTCCAGAACTGCAACGGGGTCGCGTCGGCGGTGCCCAGCACCCGGCCGACCTCCCCGCCCGGGCCGTCGAACCCGTCGTCAGTCATCGGGCAACTCCGGTCGGTTGGTCGCGGTCGGGGCACACGCCCTGCATCCTGCCCGAGGAGTACGACACGTCGCCACGCGACGCGGCGGATGCCACGCCGGCCGCCGGGCGGTCTGTCGGAACGTGGCGGGCCGACCACGACCGGTCGCCCCGCCCGGTAGCGGGTGTCAGTCTCGGGCGTAACGCAGCAGCAGCACGCCGTCGGCGGCGAGCACGTGCCGCAGCGGCAGGTGCCGCACCGGGCTGGGTTCACCCGCGGTGATCCGGCCCGGTCCGGCGCCGGTGAGCAGCGGGGCGACGGTGAGGCAGACCTCGTCGACCAGGTCGGCGGCGGTGAGCGCGCCGAACAGCCGCGGGCCGCCCTCGCAGAGCAGCTGATCGTACCCGCGGCGGCGCAGCTCGGCCAGGCCGGCGGCGAGGTCCACCCGGTCGGTGCCGCAGCGCACCAGGTCGGCGACCTCGGCCAGCCCGGGCGGTGCCACGGCGTCGGCGCGGGTGAGCACCACCGGGCGGACCGGCGCGTCGGCGAACGCGGCCAGCGTCGGGTCGAGGCGCAGTGAGCCGGAGACGACGACCAGCGTCGGGTACTCGGCCAGGCCGTTGCGTCGCCGCCAGGCCCGCCGCTCCGGGCTGAGCCGGACCGCCCGGTAGCCCTCGTGCCGCAGCGTCCCGGCGGCCACCACGAGCGCGTCGCAAAGCATCCGCAGCAGCCCGAAGACCCGCTTGTCCGACTGGCCGGAGAGCCCCGCGGAGTAGCCGTCGACGGCGACCGCGCCGTCGACGCTGGTCACGAAGTTGACCCGCAGGTGGGGACGGTCGGCGCGACCGTAGAGCGCGGTGAGCGCGGCGTCGTCCAGTGGTTCCGGTGCGGCCGCCGGCCAGAGCCGGGAAATCGGGGTCCCGACGGTCATTCGCTGGCCGGACCGGTGACCGGAGGGGTGGGTCGAGGGGTACGGTGCTGGCAGTCGCACCAGTTCCGGCCCGGGCAGTCGTCGTGCCGCCTCGCCCGGCACGCTCGGCAGATCATGCTGGCAGCCTATGCCGAGGGAGGATGGGGACAGCATGCCGCGTCAGATCTTCCAGCTGAGGATTTCCCTGACCGGGGTCCGGCCGTCGGTGTGGCGCCGGGTGCTGGTGCCTGGCGGTTACACCCTCGACCGGCTGCACCGGGTGGTGCAGCACGGGATGGGCTGGCGCGACTGCCACCTGCACTCGTTCGAGATCGACAGCCGGCAGTACGGCGAGCCCGACCCGGACGGTGAGCTGGCCCTCCGCGACGAGTTGGACGTCCGGCTGGACGCGGTGGTCGGCAAGGGCAGCCGGTTCCACTACACCTACGACTTCGGCGACTGGTGGGAGCACGACCTGGTGGTGGAGGACGCGTTCACCGCCGATCCGGACGAGCGCTACCCGACCTGCCTGGACGGTGCGCGGGCATGCCCGCCGGAGAATGCCGGCGGTCCGGCCGGTTACCAGATCCTGCTGGCCGCGCTGGCTGACCCGGGTCACCCGGAGCATCGGTCGATGCGCGACTGGGTGGGCGAGCGCTTCGACCCGGCGGCCTTCGACGCGGGCCGGGTCGCCACCCTGCTGCGCCGCTTCTGCTGACCCGCGGCGAGCCGCCCCGCCGGCCGCGTCCGCTGACCGGGCCCCGTGGGCGGTCACGCCGTTCGTGCCGACCGGCCGGCCCCCGCCGGCTCGTGAGGCCCGTGCCGACCGGCCGTCCCCCGCCGGCTCGTGAGGCCCGTGCCGGGCGGAGCGGCCCGTGCCGTTCCGCCGCCTTCGCGCCGCGTGCGCGGTAACGATCTGGGAACGCTCCCATAGCCCTATTGACACCCCTGGCACCCGCCGGCAATCTCATGGGAGCGCTCCCGCACGCGGCGAGGATTTCCGAGACCGCTCCGGGGCCGAGCACCGGCTCGCCGGGATCGGCGCGCACGGCACCCCCCACCACACCCGATTCACGCCTCACCACCGAAAGAGGGGTCAGGATGAGCCTCACCTTGCGGCGTAGCCGCGTGGCGGCCGCCGCCCTGGCCGCGATCACCGCCCTCGGCGGCCTCGCGGCCTGCGGCAACGACGACACGCCGGCAGCCGGCGAGAAGCCGGCCAAGCTGGTCGTGGACACGTTCGGCGAGTTCGGCTACGACGAAATCATCAAGCAGTACGAGAAGGACACCGGCATCAAGGTTGAGCTGCGCAAGACCGCGCAGCTCAACGAGTACCGGCCGAAGATCGTCCGGGCGCTGGCCACCGGCCGGGGCGCGGCCGACGTGATCGCCCTGGAAGAGGGCATCCTCAACGAGTTCAAGGCCAACCCGGCCAACTGGGTCGACCTCGCCCCGCTGGTCGCCGACCACAGCAAGGACTACCTGCCCTGGAAGTACGAGCTGGGCAAGGCGCCGGACGGGCGGCTGATGGGCCTGCCCACCGACGTCGGCAGCCTCGCCGTCTGCTACCGCCGGGACCTCTTCCAGGCCGCCAAGCTGCCGGTCGAGCGGGACCAGGTGGCCGCGCTCTGGCCGGACTGGAACGCCTTCATCGAGACCGGCAAGAAGTACCGCGCCGCCACCGGCAAGGGGATGCTCGACTCGGTCACCACCGCCGCCAGCGCGGTGATGTTCCAGCAGGGCGGTGACCTCTTCTACGACAAGCAGGACAAGGTGGTCGCCGACAGCAGCGCGGCCGTGAAGACCTCCTGGGACACCGCGGTCGCCATGGCGGACGCGAACATCACCGCCGAGACGGCCACCTGGTCGCCGGAGTGGTCCGCCGGCTTCAAGCAGGGCACCTTCGCGGCCACCTTCTGCCCGTCCTGGATGCTCGGCATCGTCGCGGACAACTCCGGCCCGGAGAACAAGGGCAAGTGGGACGTCGCCCCGGTGCCCGGCGGCGCCGGCAACTGGGGTGGCTCCTGGCTCTCCGTGCCGCAGCAGAGCAAGTTCCCCAAGGAGGCGGCGAAGCTCGCCGAGTACCTGACCAGCGCGCAGAGCCAGGTGGCGGCGTTCAAGCTCAAGGGCCCGCTGCCGACCAACCTGGAGGCGCTGAAGAACCCGGAGTTCCTCGCCTACACCAACGAGTACTTCAACAACGCCCCGACCGGGAAGATCTTCGGTGACAGCGTGGCCAACATCCAGCCGCTGCACCTCGGGCCGAAGCACCAGGCGGTGAAGGAGAACGCCTTCGAGCCGGCGCTGCGCTCGTACGAGAACGGGCAGGCCAGCAAGGAAAAGGCCTGGGAGCAGTTCACCAAGGACGCCGCGACGCAGGGCGCCTTCTGATCCACCGCGTCGTGAGGTGGCGCCCGGGTCCGCATCCGGGCGCCACCGGCGGCGTCCCGTTCCGCGTACCACCGCCTGCGCGCCGGCCGCCGCCGGCGCCGGGAAGGATCCCCATGAGCCTGTCGGCCACCACGGCGCCGCCGCCACCGGCGGCGCCGCCCCGCCCACCCGCCGCGCGCCGGTCCCGGTCGCACAAGCTGACCCGGCTGGACCTGAAGTACTCCCCGTACCTCTACATCGCGCCGTTCTTCCTGGTCTTCGGCGTGTTCGGGCTCTACCCGATGCTGCGGACCGCCTGGATGTCCCTGCACGACTGGAACCTGATCGGGGACCACTCCTTCATCGGGTTCGACAACTACACGAGGCTCGTCACCGACGAGTACTTCTGGAACGCCACGCTGAACACCTTCGGCATCTTCCTGCTGTCGACGGTCCCCCAGTTGCTGATCGCGCTGTTCCTGGCGAACCTGCTCAACCGCACCTTCCTGCGCGCCCGGACGCTGTTCCGGATGGCCATCTTCATGCCGAACGTGGTCTCGGTCGCCGCCGTGGCGATCGTCTTCGGCATGCTCTTCCAGCGCGACTTCGGCGTGATCAACTGGGTGCTCGGCCTGGTCGGCGTGAACCCGGTCGACTGGGACGCCGAGCGGTGGAGCTCCTGGACCGCCGTCGCCTCGATGGTCAACTGGCGGTGGACCGGCTACAACACGCTGATCCTGCTGGCCGGCATGCAGGCCATCCCGCGTGACCTGTACGAGGCGGCGGAGCTGGACGGGGCCGGCCAGTGGACGCAGTTCTGGCGGATCACCCTGCCGATGCTCACCCCGACCTTCGTCTTCGTGGTGATCCTGTCCACCATCGGCGGCCTGCAGCTCTTCACCGAGCCGCTGGTCTTCGCCAACGGCAACATCATCGGGGGCGACCAGCGCGAGTTCCAGACGCTCGCGATGTACATGTACGAGCTGGGCATCGAGAACCTGAACACCGCCGGCTACGGCGCCGCGGTCGCCTGGGCGATGTTCCTGATGATCGCGCTCGTCTCGCTGGTCAACTTCCTGCTCGTCCGCCGTACGGTCAAGTGAGGAGCGCGCAGATGACCTCGGCTTCCCGGCGCCTGTGGCGCACCAGCCCGCTGACCTACGTCGCGCTCGTCCTGGCGACGCTGCTGTCCATCTACCCCTTCTACTACATGGTGGTCATCGCCACCCGCAGCCTCGACTCGATCAACGACGTGCCGCCGCCGGTCACGCCCGGTGGGTCGTTCGGCGACAACGTCGGGCGGGTGCTCGACAACGACGCGGCGAACTTCCTCACCGGCCTGCTCAACTCGGTGATCGTCTCCACCGTGGTGACGCTCTCCGTGGTGATCACTGGCTCGCTGGCCGGCTTCGCCTTCGCCAAGCTGCGCTTCCGCGGCCGCAACATCCTGCTGCTGTCGATCGTGGTGACCATGATGATCCCGACCCAGCTCGGCCTCATCCCGCTCTGGGGCATGATCCAGGACCTGAACTGGTACGACACCCTCTACGCGGTGACCGTGCCGTTCCTGGTCAGCGCGTTCGGCGTGTTCATGATGCGCCAGTACGCCACCCAGGCGGTCTCCGACGAGCTGATCGAGGCCGGCCGGGTCGACGGGGCCAGCACGTTCCGGATCTACTGGAACATCGTGCTGCCCGCGCTGCGTCCGGCGGCGGCCGTGCTCGGCCTGCTGACCTTCATGGAGACGTGGAACTCCTTCCTGTGGCCGTACGCGGTGCTCACCCCGGAGAACCCGACGCTGCAGGTGTCCCTGGCGTTCCTGTCCTACGCCTACTACACCGACTACTCCCAGGTGTTCGCCGCCACCGCCATCGGCACAGTGCCGCTGGTGATCGTCTTCGTCCTGTTCGGCCGCCAGATCATTGGCGGGATCATGGAAGGTGCCGTCAAGTCGTGAGCAACCCCGCCAGCCCGCCCGCCGTCGGCGTCCTCGCCGGGCGCCCGCCGCTGACCTTCCCGCCCGGCTTCCTCTGGGGCGCCGCGACCGCCGCGTACCAGATCGAGGGCGCGGCGGCCGAGGGCGGCCGGACCCCGTCGATCTGGGACACCTTCAGCCACACCCCGGGACGGGTGGTCGCCGGGCACACTGGCGACGTCGCCTGCGACCACTACCACCGGCTCGACGAGGACGTCGCGCTGATGGCCGAGCTGGGGCTGAAGTCGTACCGGTTCTCGGTTTCCTGGCCCCGGGTGCAGCCCGGCGGTGCGGGCCCGGCCAACCCCGAAGGGCTCGACTTCTACCGCCGGCTGGTCGACGCGCTGCTGGCTCATGGCATCGAACCGTGGCTGACCCTCTACCACTGGGACCTGCCGCAGCCGCTGGAGGACGCCGGCGGCTGGCCGGCCCGGGACACCGCCGGCCGGTTCGCCGACTACACGCGGTTGGTCGCCGACGCGCTCGGCGACCGGGTGCGCTACTGGACCACGCTGAACGAGCCGTGGTGCTCGGCCTTCCTCGGCTACGGCTCGGGGGCGCACGCCCCCGGCCGCTCCGACGCAGCGGACGCGGTCCGGGCCGGGCACCACCTGATGCTCGGTCACGGCCTGGCGGTGCAGGCGCTGCGCGCCGCGCGGCCCGACGCCGAGGTCGGGGTGACGGTCAACCTCTACCCGGTCACCCCGGCCAGCGGGGAGCCCGCCGACGTCGACGCCGCGCGGCGCATCGACGGGCTGGCCAACCGGTTCTTCCTCGACCCGCTGCTGCGCGGGTCGTACCCCGCGGACCTGATGGCGGACCTGGCCGGGGTCACCGACTTCGGGCACGTCCGCGAGGGCGACCTGGCCACCATCTCGACCCCGCTGGACCTGGTCGGCGTCAACTACTACAGCCGGCACGTGGTGGCCGCCCCGGTCGAGGGCGTGGCGCCGGAGACGTACTGGCGGGCGCCGTCCTGCTGGCCGGGCAGCGAGGATGTGCGGTTCGTCACCCGGGGGGTCCCGGTCACCGACATGGACTGGGAGATCGACGCCCCGGGCCTGGTCGAGACGCTGCGTCGGGTGCACGAGGAGTACACCGACCTGCCGCTCTACGTCACCGAGAACGGCTCCGCCTTCGTCGACGCCGTGGTCGACGGCGCGGTCGACGACGTGGACCGGCTCGCCTACTTCGACGCCCACCTGCGCGCCGCGCACGAGGCGATCGCCGCCGGGGTGCCCCTGCACGGCTACTTCGCCTGGTCGCTGATGGATAATTTCGAATGGGCCTGGGGCTACACCAAGCGGTTCGGCATGATCTACGTCGACTACGACAGCCAGACCCGCATCCCCAAGTCCAGCGCCAGGTGGTACGCCGAGGTGATCCGACGCAACGGTCTGGCCGCAGAATAGGCTCGGGCCAGCCATCCGGGCGGTCCCGGCGCCATCCACCCCTGGCGGGCGGCGCCGGGACCGCCCGACGTCGGAGGAGCAGACGATGACAACGCAGCGCACCCGGTCGCTCGGGCGCCCGACCCTCGACGCGGTCGCCGCCCGCGCCGGGGTCGGCCGCGGGACGGTCTCCCGCGTGGTCAACGGCTCGCCGCAGGTGAGCCCGGAGGCCCGGGCCGCGGTGGAGCAGGCCATCGCGGAACTGGGGTACGTGCCGAACCGGGCCGCCCGAGCCCTGGTGACCCAGCGCACCGACTCGGTCGCCCTGGTCGTCTCCGAGTCCGGCGACCGGGTCTTCACCGAGCCGTTCTTCGCCGGCATCGTCCGTGGCGTCAGCTCCGGGCTGCTGGAGACCCCGTTGCAGCTCTGGCTCGCCATGGTGCAGTCCCCGATCGAGCGGGAGCGGGTCGAGCACCACCTCACCAACCAGCACGTCGACGGCGTGCTGCTGCTGTCGCTGCACGACGCCGACCCGCTGCCCACCCTGCTGGAGGAGCGCGGCCTGCCCACCGTGCTCGGCGGGCGGCCGGCCCGGATGCTGCAACCCGGCGCGCAGCCGGCGTACTACGTCGACGTGGACAACGTCGGCGGCGCCCGGCTCGCCGTGGAGCACCTCGCCGCCCGGGGGCGGCGGCGGATCGCCACCATCGCCGGGCCGCAGGACATGGGCGCCGGCCTGGCCCGGTTGACCGGCTACAAGGAGGCGGTCAAGGCCGCCGGGGGCGGGGTCAACCCCGACCTGATCGCGTACGGGGACTTCAGCGAGGGCAGCGGGGCGGCCGGGATGCGCCGGCTGCTGGAGGTCTGCCCCGATCTGGACGCGGTCTTCGTCGCCTCCGACCTGATGGCGTTCGGCGCGCTTCGGACGCTGCGCGAGGCGGGCCGGCGGGTGCCCGAGGACGTCGCCGTGGTCGGCTTCGACGACGCGCCGATCGCCCGGCAGGCCGACCCGCCGCTGACCACGGTCTTCCAGCCGGTCGAGGAGATGGGCCGGCAGATGGCCCGGCTGCTGGTCTCCCGCATCCGCGGCGAGGAGCTGCCCAGCCCGCACATCCTGCTCGACACCCAGCTCGTCGACCGCGCCTCCGCCTGACCCCACCC
>NZ_POUB01000389.1 GCF_003236335.1 Micromonospora deserti | reverse complement strand
CGGCGCCGGCGGGGCGGCGTTCGGGGAGGGCGGTGACGCCGGGCGGCGGCAGGCCGGCCGTGGAAGCGAGCATCGCGCACCAGGCGAGCAGGTGCGGCGCGAGGTCGTCGTCGAGCGGCGTCCAGGAGGCGCGGATCTCGATGTCGCCGGCCGCCGGTGGCCCAGCCAACTCGCCGAACCGGGTCGACAGCGTCTGGGTGATCGTGCCGCCGATCGCCCGGTGCCGGGCGTCCTGGGCCTCCAGGGCGTCGGTCAGCCAGGTCCAGCCCACGCCGGGCAGCAGCGGGTCGGCGGCCAGGTCGACCTCCAGCTCGGCGGTCACGTAGGTGACCAGCCGCAGGGTGCCCCGCCACGCCTCGTGCCCGGCCGGGTCGTGCAGCAGGATCAGCCGCCCGGTGGCCACCTCGTCACCGTCGCGCAGCACGGTCGCGGAGAGCGCGAAGGCGTACGGGGCGAGCCGCTGCGGCGCGCCGACCTCCTCAAGCAGGATCTCCGGCCGCGGCGCCGCGGACCGCAGCCCGGCGACCGCGCGGGCGAAGGTCTCCGGAAGCGCGATCGGGGCGGCCATGCCGGCAGCCTATGCCGCCGCCCAGCCGCCCGCCCGAACGGCGCGCCGACGCCGCGCCTTCAGCCAGGCTGATACTGGTCACAAAAGGCCCACGCTGCCCGCTGGGTTCGGCGCCAGCGTGGCACGATGGCCCCGATGACCACCGACACCACGGGCACCGCCGCCCGAGACGACGAGCCCCGCTCCGGCGGACCGGCCGACTCGCCCTTCGTCCGCGCCTGCCGGCGTCGGTCCGGCCCGCACACCCCGGTCTGGTTCATGCGTCAGGCGGGCCGGTCCCTACCGGAGTACCGCGAGATCCGGGCCAACGTGGCGATGCTGGAGTCCTGCCGCCGCCCCGAACTGGTCACCGAGATCACCCTGCAGCCGGTGCGCCGGCACGGGGTGGACGCCGCGATCCTGTTCAGCGACATCGTGGTGCCCGTCGCCGCCGCCGGGGTCGACCTGGACATCGTGCCCGGCACCGGCCCGGTGGTGGCTGACCCGGTGCGCACCCTCGACGACGTCGAGCGGATCCGGCCGATCACCCGCGACGACGTCTCCTACGTGGACGAGGCGGTCCGGCTGCTGGTCGCCGAGCTCGGCGCCACCCCGCTGATCGGCTTCGCCGGTGCGCCCTTCACCCTGGCGAGCTACCTGGTGGAGGGCGGCCCGTCGCGTACCCACGCGAAGACCAAGGCCCTGATGTACGGCCAGCCGGAGCTGTGGCACGCGCTCTGCACCCGGCTCGCGGACGTGACACTGGCGTTCCTGCGGGTCCAGGTCGACGCCGGCGTCTCCGCGGTGCAGCTCTTCGACTCCTGGGCCGGCGCGCTCTCCGAGGCCGACTACCGCCGCTTCGTGCTGCCGCACTCGGCCACCGTGCTGAGCGGGCTCGCCGGCGCGGGCGTGCCGCGGATCCACTTCGGGGTGGGCACCGCCGAGCTGCTCGGGGCGATGGGCGAGGCTGGCGCCGACGTCGTCGGCGTCGACTGGCGTACGCCGCTGGACGTGGCGACCCGCCGGATCGGCCCAGAGAAGGCGGTGCAGGGCAACCTCGACCCGTGCGTGCTGCTCGCCCCCTGGCCGGTGGTCGAGACCGAGGTGCGGCGGGTCCTCGAGCAGGGCCGGGCCGCGCCCGGTCACGTGTTCAACCTGGGCCACGGCGTGCTCCCGGAGACTGACCCCGACGTGCTGACCCGGGTGGTCGAGCTGGTGCACGAGCTGTCGGCACGCCCGGCCGACCAGGGCTGAGCGCCGTGCGAGCGCCGTGGCGGGTGGCGGTGGTCGGCGGTGGGATCGCCGGGCTGGCCGCCGCCGTCCGGTTGCGCGACCGCGCCCCCGCCGGCACCGACATCACCGTGTACGAGCAGTCCGGCGCGCTCGGCGGCAAGCTGCGCACCGGCGAACTGGCCGGCCAGCCGGTGGAGTTCGGCGCCGAGTCGTTCCTGATGCGGGACCCGGCCGGCGGCGAGTCCGTCGCGGTGGCCCTGGTCCGCCGGCTCGGGCTGGCCGACCGGATCGTCCACCCGACGGTCGGGCAGGCCGCGCTGGTCGTCGACGGCGAGCTGCGTCCGATCCCCGGCGGCACCCTGGTCGGCGTACCTGGGAACCTGGAGAAGGTGGCCACGGTCGCGCGGCCGGCGGCGGACGCCGACACCGACGGCGGCGGGCCGCTGCTCGGCCCCGGCGAGGACGTCCCGGTCGGCGCGCTGGTCCGCGCGCGCCTCGGCGACGAGGTGGTCGACCGGCTGGTCGACCCGATGCTCGGCGGCGTGTACGCGGGCCGGGCCGACGACCTCTCCCTGGTCACCACGATGCCGGCACTGGCCCGGGCGGCCCGGGTGGAGCACACCCTGGTCGGCGCGGTGCGCGCCGCGCAGGCCGCGGCCCCCCGCGCCCCGGGCGCGCCGGTCTTCGGCACCCTGGCCGGTGGGCTGAGCACCCTGGTCGAGGCCGCCGCGGCGGCCAGCGGCGCGACGGTCCGGCGGGACGCGACGGTCCGCGAGCTGACCCCGGCCGGCGGTGGCTGGCGGCTGACGGTGGGCCCGACTCGGGATCCGGAACTCGTCGACGTCGACGCCGTGGTGCTGGCGGTGCCGGCCCGGGCCGCGGCCCGGCTGCTCGGCGGCATCGCACCCGAGGCGGCGGCGGGCGTCGGCGGGCTGGACTACGCCAGTGTCGCGCTGGTCACCCTGGCGTTGCCCGAGCCGCGGCTGCCGGAGCTGTCCGGCTTCCTGGTGCCGAGCGCCGAGGGCCTGCTGGTCAAGGCCGCCACGTTCTTCACCACCAAGTGGGGGCACCTGCGCCGGCCGGACGGGCTGGCCCTGGTGCGCGCTTCGGTCGGCCGGTACGGCGAGGAGCGGCAGGTGCAGCGCACCGACGAGGACCTGTCCGCCACCGTGCACCGGGAGCTCTCGGCGGTGCTGGGCGCACCGCTGCCGGCGCCGGTCGGCGGGCACGTGCAGCGCTGGGGTGGCTCGCTGCCGCAGTACACCCCGGGCCACGCCGACCGGGTGGCCGCCGCGCGGGCCGCCCTGCGGGCTGCCCACCCGACCCTGGTCCTGGCCGGCGCCGGGTACGACGGGGTCGGCATTCCGGTCTGCGTCCGGTCCGGGCAGACGGCGGCTGAAGAGATCATCACAGCACTGGGAGGATCGGGGAGATGACCGAGCAGACCAACGCGGCCCGGCTGCGGGAGCTCAACGCGAGCATCCGCTACACCATGTGGTCGGTGTTCCGGGCCACCAGCCCGCTGCCGTCGCTGCGGGACAACGTCACCGGTGAGATCGAGGCCCTCTTCGAGGAACTGGCCGGCAAGGACGTGGTGGTCCGCGGCACGTACGACGTCGCCGGCCTGCGTGCCGACGCGGACCTGATGATCTGGTGGCACTCCTCCTCCAGCGACGCCCTCCAGGACGCCTACCTGCGGTTGCGCCGTACCACCCTGGGTCGCGCGCTCACCCCGGTCTGGTCGCAGATGGCCCTGCACCGGCCGGCCGAGTTCAACAAGAGCCACGTCCCGGCGTTCCTCGCCGGCGAGGAGGCCCGTCCCTACCTTTGCGTCTACCCGTTCGTCCGGTCCTATGAGTGGTACCTGCTGCCGGATGCCGAGCGGCGCGAGCTGCTCGCCGAGCACGGACGGATGGCCCGCGGCTACCCGGACGTGCGCGCCAACACGGTCGCCTCGTTCGCGCTCGGCGACTACGAGTGGATGCTCGCCTTCGAGGCCGACGAGCTGCACCGCATCGTCGACCTGATGCGTGACCTGCGCGGTTCCGGTGCCCGCCGGCACGTCCGGGAGGAGATCCCGTTCTACACCGGCCGTCGCCGCCCCATCGCCGACATCGTTAACTGCCTGGTCTGAGCCGTCGGGACCGACCCGAGACGGGACGGCCAGCACCGCCGTCGCAGCCGGGGCCGGTTGGCGCGGGGGAACCCACCCCCCGGACGCTGTCGAGCTGCCCCTACAGACGGGGCAACGACCTCTGCGGCGCCACCCGGCGGGTGGTCCCACCGGTGGGGCAGCTCGACAGCGAGGGGGCAGCTCGACAGCGACCGGAGGGGGCGGGTACGCCGGATGCGGTACGCCCGGCCGGGCTGGTCCGCGGGCCGCTGGCCGGCCCGGCGGCAACGGTTGCTCCCGCCGGCCGCTGGCCGGCCCCGGCGGCAACGGCTGCTCCCGCCGGCCTGGATGCCCGCCTGGGGGCCGACCGCGGCGGAGGGCCGG
>NZ_POUB01000388.1 GCF_003236335.1 Micromonospora deserti | reverse complement strand
GAGTGGTGGTGGGCGGGGGCGTCGTCGGGTTACCGCCGCCGTTCACCTCGGCCGAGAAGCTGGTCACCGCCAGCCCGACGCCGCCCTGCCACGGCTCGAAGCCGGCCTGGATGCTGGTCAGGTACCAGGAGTTGGTGATCGCGCCGCGGTTGCGTACGTCGGTGATGAAGTCGAGCACGCTGAAGTTCAGGCTGCTGATCGGCGACGGCGCCACGTAGGAGATGACGTTGTTGGAGCCGTTGTTGCCCCGCCACACCTCCCAGCTGCGGCCGGCCAGCGTGGTGGTGCCGACCGGCGAGCCGATCGGCTGGACCGGGCCCTGGCGGTTGAGCCAGATCATGATCTCCATCTGGTTCACCCCGTCCCGCTTCGGCGTCGGGTCCAGCCAGATGTCGTACGAGGCGTTGTAGGTGGCCCCGCTGACGTATCGGTAGTTGATGCTGCTGGTGGCGCTGCTGATCTGGCTCACCTGGATCGGCAGGTTGGTGCCGGGGGAGCAGTTGGTGTAGTGGCAGCCGAGGAAGACCGACGGGTACGCGGTGGGCGCCCCGTTGGTCGGGTTGCTGCCGTTCTGGGTGGTGATCTCGAAGCCGGTGTCGGTGACGTTGATGCACTGCTGGGCGCTGGTGCCCCAGCGGTTGTTCTGCACCACGTAGCGGCCCTGGATGACGGTCGAGCCGTACTGCTCACAGATCTGGGTATCGGCGGCGGCGGTGCCGCCGACCGCCACGGCGACGACTGACCCGGCGGCCAGCAGGGCGGCCGTCGCGAGGGCCCGGAGGGGACGTTTCATGATGCTCCTTGACTTGCGTACGGAGGCCGGACATGTCGGATGAGAGGACACCGGGAGCGCTCCCACAACCCGTCGACACATTTACATCTTTGAAACAGCCGCGCAATGGTGCCGGGTTAATAGTGTTAAAGGTGAGGTTTGTCGCGCCCGCGACGCGCGGTCAGCGACCGGTCCTCCAAGTGATCGGCGTGGAACCCCGAGGAGTGTGTCGGCCGGGGCTGATCGACTCTGGCGTGCGTCGATTGCACCGAGTAGTGTCTTGCCTCCAACGCGTGCCGAACCCCTCCGGAGGCGTACAGCACCATGCGTGGCTCCCCCCTGCGCATCCTCATCGTCGGCGCGGGCATCGCCGGTCTGGCCGTGGCCCGGGCGCTGCGGATGGTGGGTTTCCGGCCGGACGTCACCGAGAAGCTGCCTCCCGGCGAGAACACCGAGACCGCCCTCTACCTCCCCGGCAACGCCGCCCGCGCGCTGCGCCGGCTCGACCTGCACGACCCGGTCCGCCCGCTCGGGCAGGTCATCCACCGGCAGCGCTTCCTCGACGCCGCCGGGGCGCCGCTCTGCGAGGTCGACCTGGACGCGCTCTGGGCCGGCGTCGGCGAGTGCCGGGCGCTGCCCCGGGCGGAACTGCACCGGGTACTGCTCACCGGGGCCGGCGGCGCGGTCCGGCACGGCGCCGAGGTCCGCACCATCGACCTGCTGCCCGCCTCCGTCGGCGTCACCTTCGTCGACGGCACCGCCACCGAGTACGACCTGGTGATCGGCGCCGACGGCCCACGCTCCTCGACCCGGACACTCGCCGCCCTCGGCGGCCCACCCCGGCCCACCGGGCACGTCGTCTACCGCAGCGTGGTGCGCGGCGGGCCCCGGGTCACCGAGTGGACCGCCCTGCTCGGCCAGCGCTCCGGCTTCCTGGTGGTGCCGATCGGCGCCGGCCGGCTGCACTGCTACGCCGACGAGACCGGCACCCGGCCGCCGGCCGACCCGGTGGCCCGGCTGCGGGAACTCTTCGGCGACTACGGCGGGCCGGTGCCGGAGGTGCTGGCCGCGCTGGAGGGGGTGCACGTCGGGATGACCGACGAGGTCGAGCTGGGCCGCTGGTCGCGCGGACGGGTGCTGCTGGTCGGTGACGCCGCGCACGCCACCGCCCCGACCCTGTCCCAGGGAGCGGCGATGGCCCTGGAGGACGCCGTGGTGCTCGCCGAGTCGCTCACCGCCGCCGGCAGCGTCGAGGCCGCGCTGACCGCGTACGAGAGCCGCCGACGCCCGCGTACCCGGTGGGTGCGGGACCGGACCCGGGACCGCAACCGGACCCGGGACGTCCCGCCGGCGCTGCGCGACCCGCTGCTGCGCGGGCGCGGCGGCCGGATCTTCGGCGAGCACTACCGGCTGCTGGTCGGCCCGCTGTAGGGCGGGCGCCGGCCGGCGGGCCGACGGCGCCGCCGGGCCGGACCGCGCGCCCCGCGGGCGTCGGCCCGCCGGGTCGGGTGGCGCAGGCTACCCGACGACCCCACGCGGCGCTGCCACCTGCCGGGGACTATCCTCCTTGCGGATGACGGCCCGCAGACAACAGCGCGTGCCGAGCGGGACAACCCAGAACCGGAGGCCACTCGTGACCACCGTCGCACCCAAGCCGGTCGTGACCCGGCCCTGGCCGGTCCGAGCGCCGGTCAAGGGGTCGGCCATCGCGCGGCTGCTGCGTACCACGGACGCGAAGCAGATCGGGATCATGTACATGGTCACCGCGTTCGCGTTCTTCATGATCGGCGGCCTGATGGCCCTGGTCATGCGGGCCGAGCTGGCCCGGCCCGGGCTGCAGTTCCTGTCGCCCGAGCAGTACAACCAGCTGTTCACCATGCACGGCACGATCATGCTGTTGTTCTTCGCGACGCCGATCGTGTTCGCGTTCGCCAACTACGTCGTGCCGATCCAGATCGGCGCCCCCGACGTCTCCTTCCCGCGGCTGAACAGCTTCGCCTACTGGCTCTACCTGTTCGGCGGGACGATGGCGACCCTCGGGTTCATCACGCCGGGCGGCGCCGCCGACTTCGGCTGGTTCGCGTACGCGCCGTTGAGCAGCGTGGAGCACTCCCCGGGTGTCGGCGCCAACATGTGGATCATGGGTCTGGCCATCTCCGGTCTGGGTACCATCCTCGGCGCGGTCAACATGATCACCACGGTGCTGACCCTGCGGGCGCCCGGCATGACCATGTTCCGGATGCCGATCTTCACCTGGAACATCCTGGTCACCAGCCTCCTGGTGATCCTGGTCTTCCCGCTGCTGGCCGCGGCGCTCTTCGCGCTCGCCGCCGACCGCATCCTCGGCGCCCACGTCTACGACCCGGCGACCGGCGGGCCGATGCTCTGGCAGCATTTGTTCTGGTTCTTCGGCCACCCCGAGGTGTACATCGTCGCGCTGCCGTTCTTCGGCATCATCAGCGAGATCATCCCGGTCTTCTCCCGCAAGCCGATCTTCGGCTACAAGGGCCTGGTCGCCGCTACCGTCGCCATCGCCGCGCTGTCGATGAGCGTCTGGGCGCACCACATGTTCGCCACCGGCCAGGTGCTGCTGCCGTTCTTCAGCTTCCTCAGCTTCCTGATCGCCGTACCGACCGGCATGAAGTTCTTCAACTGGATCGGCACCATGTGGCGCGGCCAGATCAGCTTCGAGTCGCCGATGCTCTTCTCGATCGGCTTCCTGGTGACCTTCCTTTTCGGTGGTCTCACCGGCGTGCTGCTGGCCAGCCCACCGCTGGACTTCCACGTCTCCGACTCGTACTTCGTGGTGGCCCACTTCCACTACGTGCTCTTCGGCACCATCGTGTTCGCCGTGTTCGCCGGCATCTACTTCTGGTACCCGAAGATGTTCGGCCGGATGCTCGACGAGCGCCTCGCCAAGGTGCACTTCTGGCTCACCATGATCGGCTTCCACACCACCTTCCTGGTGCAGCACTGGCTGGGCAACGAGGGCATGCCGCGCCGGTACGCCGACTACCTGCCCACCGACGGCTTCACCACGTTGAACATGATCTCCACGGTCGGCGCGTTCATCACCGGTATCTCGACGCTGCCGTTCATCTACAACTGCTGGAAGTCGTACAAGGCCGGCCCGGTCGTCGAGGTCGACGACCCCTGGGGCTACGGCAACTCGCTGGAGTGGGCCACCAGCTGCCCGCCGCCGCTGCGCAACTTCGACCGGATGCCGCGGATCCGCTCCGAGCGGCCGGCGTTCGACCTGAAGTTCCCGGAGCTGGCAGCGGGGCAGACCCTGGCCGGCCCGCCGGAGGGCGGCGCCAAGCCGCTGACCAGCGAGTCCGACGGCTGGCTCTTATACACATCTCCGAGCCCACGAGACTAGCGCTCCACTCGTATGCCGTCTTCTGCTTGCAAAAACAAGATGCGCCGTTCCGACAGCGAACCGATCTCGGCCAACACCAGGGCCAGGTTGTCGGCGGCCATCGCCACCGGTTCTGCGTGGAAGTTGCC